>CAMWKZ010000024.1 GCA_947174945.1 uncultured Prevotellaceae bacterium
GCATACCTCCTGCGCAGAGGTAGGCATTATTTTATGCACAAATTTGCATTTTCGCATAACTATTCGTACCTTTGCCCTCCAAACAACAACATGATTATGGAACAGCAAAAACGTTACGGGCATTTCGACGACGCGCATCGCGAATATGTAATTACCGACCCTAAGACCCCGTGGCCTTGGATTAACTATTTAGGCAACGAGGATTTCTTCTCACTCATCTCCAATACGGCAGGGGGCTACTCCTTTTACAAGGATGCGAAATTCCGACGCATCACCCGCTATCGCTACAACAACGTGCCGATGGATAACGGAGGCCGCTACTTCTACATCAAGGATGGCGACACGGTGTGGAACCCCGGATGGAAGCCGTGTAAGACCCCGCTTGACTTCTACGAGTGCCGCCACGGCATGAGCTATACGCGCATTACAGGGCGCAAACAGGGTGTAGAGGCCAGCGTACTGTTCTTCGTACCCCTCAAGACATGGGCCGAGGTACAGAAGCTGACGCTAACCAACCAGTCGGCAGAGGTGAAGAAGCTCAAGCTCTTCTCCTTCGAGGAGTGGTGCCTATGGAATGCGGCCACCGACATGGAGAACTTCCAACGTAACTTTTCCACGGGGGAAGTGGAGATTGAAGGCAGTACGCTCTACCACAAGACGGAGTACCGGGAGCGTCGCAACCACTATGCCTTCTATCACGTGAACACTGAGATACAGGGATATGACACAGACCGAGAGAGCTTCGTTGGGCTGTACAATGAGTTCGCAGACCCTGAGGCCGTCATGGAGGGCCGTCCCCGCAATAGCCATGCCCACGGCTGGAGCCCCATCGCATCGCACTACATCGAGGTGGAGTTGCAGCCCGGAGAGTCGAAAGACTTTATCTTCCTGTTGGGCTATGTGGAGAACGAGCAGGAACAGAAGTTCTGCGCACCGCAAGTCATCAACAAGGAGCGGGCGCACGCCATCATTGAGCAGCTGAACACAACGGCGAAAGTTGACAAGGCCTTTGCCGAACTCAATGCCTACTGGGACGCCCTGCTTAATATATATAAGGTACGCACGCGTAACGAGAAGCTGGACCGCATGGTGAACATCTGGAACCAGTATCAGTGCATGGTGACCTTTAACTTCTCGCGCTCCGCCTCATTCTTTGAGAGCGGAATCGGTCGGGGCATGGGCTTCCGCGACTCCAATCAGGACTTAGTGGGCTTTGTCCACCAGATACCAAGCCGTGCGCGCCAGCGCATCATCGACATTGCATCGACGCAGTTCCCCGACGGCGGATGCTACCACCAGTACCAGCCACTCACCAAACGCGGCAACAACGACATAGGCGGTGGGTTCAACGACGACCCCTGCTGGCTTATCTTCGGCACGGTAGCCTACCTGAAAGAGACTGGCGACTTCACTATTTTAGACGAGCTCGTGCCCTTCGACAACCAGCCGGGCACGGAGGTAACGCTGTTTGAGCACCTGAAGGTGTCGATGAACCACGTCATCGAGAACCTCGGCCCGCACAAGTTGCCATTGATAGGCCGTGCCGACTGGAACGACTGCCTTAACCTGAACAGCTTCTCGTGGGACCCTAACGAGTCGTTCCAGACCACAGAGAACAAGAGCGAAGGCTCAAAGGCAGAGTCGCTCATGATAGCCGGCCTCTTCGTCGTAACGGGCAAGGAGTATGTGGCACTGTGCCGGAAACTGGGCAAGGATGCCGAGGCCGACCGTATGCAGCAGGCCGTCGATGCCATGACAGAGGCCGTCAAGCAGGACGGATGGGATGGCGAGTGGTATCTGCGAGCCTACGACTTCTTTGGCCGCAAGATAGGTAGCCACGAGTGCGACGAGGCCAAGATTTTCATCGAGTCGCAGGGCTGGTGTACGATGGCTGAGATTGGAGCCGAGGAGGGCATGGTGGGCAAGTCGCTGGATGCCTGCAAGAAGTATCTCGAGTGCGAGCACGGCATGGTGCTCAACAACCCCGCCTTCACCAAGTACGTCTATGAGTACGGTGAGATAAGCTCCTATCCAGAGGGTTACAAGGAGAACGCCGGCATCTTCTGCCACAACAACCCGTGGGTGATTATCGGCGAGACAATGGCCGGGCGCGGCAACGACGCATGGAGCCACTACGCCAAGATACTGCCTTCGTATGTGGAGGAGAAGTACCAGACGCTGCACAAGGTGGAGCCTTACGTGAACTGCCAGATGGTGGCGGGCAAGGATGCCTACAAGCCGGGCGAGGGCAAGAACTCGTGGCTGACGGGTACGGCGGCATGGATGTGGCTCACGGTGTCACAGTATATCTTGGGTATCAAGCCCCAGTATGACGGGTTGCAGATAGACCCCTGTCTGCCCGAGACGGCTGGCGACTACACGGTGCAACGCCGGTTCCGCGATGCGGAATACACCATCACGGTGCATCCCAACGGTCGGCAGAAGGGTGTCCGACAGGTTACGCTTGACGGGCAGCCCATCGAGGGCAACACCATCCCCTACTCCCCCGGGCAGCACACGGTGGAAGTAACGATGTAAGATAACGACAAAATGGCGGTTTCGACCGCCATTTTGTCGTTTCTCACCCCTTCGGCACGCTGTTTGTCCGCCTAACCAACAGAATAACCATATCAAATAGGAGGACAAACGTATGACATTAGACAAGTTTACCATCAAGGCCCAAGAGGCTATACAGGAGGCCGTCGGCACGGCGCAGCGCAACGGGCAGCAGACGATTGAGCCCGTTCACCTGCTGGCAGGCGTGCTGAACAAGGCGAAGGACATCACCAGCTACCTGTTTCAGAAGTTAGGCGTCAACGCCCAGCAGATTGAAATGCTGGTGCAGACGGAGCTGCAACACCTGCCCCGCGTGACGGGCGGAGAGCCTTACCTATCGACCGACGCTAACCGCGTACTGCTGAAGGCACAGGAGTATGCCCAGAAGCAGGGCGATGAGTTTGTGGCGTGCGAGCCACTCTTGCTGGCCCTACTGACCGACGGGCAGACGGCTGGGCGCATCATGAAGGATGCGGGCATCACGGAGAAAGACCTGCGGACGGCCATTAGCGAGCTGCGGCAGGGGCAGAAGGTGCAGTCGCAGTCGGCTGACGACAACTACCAGTCATTAGGGAAGTACGCCAAGAACTTGGTGGACATGGCCCGTCAGGGCAAGCTGGACCCCGTGGTCGGACGCGATGACGAGATACGGCGGGTGCTGCAGATACTGAGCCGCCGCACGAAGAACAACCCCATCCTGATAGGTGAGCCGGGCACGGGAAAGACGGCTATCGTCGAGGGCCTGGCGCAGCGCATCATGCGGGGTGACGTGCCCGAGAACCTGAAGGACAAGCAGCTCTACTCGCTCGACATGGGTGCGCTGGTGGCCGGTGCCAAGTACAAGGGTGAGTTTGAGGAGCGTCTGAAGAGCGTCATCAACGAGGTAACGAAGGCCGAGGGGCGCATCATCCTGTTCATCGACGAGATTCACACGCTGGTGGGTGCCGGTGGCGGCGAGGGGGCTATGGACGCTGCCAACATCCTGAAACCCGCGCTGGCACGCGGCGAGCTGCGCTCCATTGGTGCCACGACGCTGAACGAATACCAGAAATACTTTGAGAAGGACAAGGCGCTGGAGCGTCGGTTCCAGACGGTCATGGTGGACGAGCCCGACGAGCTGAGTGCCATCAGCATACTGCGAGGCCTGAAGGAGCGTTACGAGAGCCACCACAAGGTGCGCATACAGGACGACGCCTGCATCGCCGCAGTACAGTTGTCGGAGCGATACATATCGGAGCGGTTCCTGCCCGACAAGGCTATCGACCTGATGGACGAGGCTGCCGCCAAGCTGCGCATGGAGCACGACTCGGTGCCCGAGGAGCTGGACGAGATAACCCGACGGCTGGCGCAGCTGGAGATTGAGCGCGAGGCTATCAGGCGCGAGGGCGACCAGCCCAAGATTGCACTGCTGGACAAGGACATTGCCGAGCTGCGCGAACAGGAGGCGCAGTTTCGTGCCAAATGGGAGGGAGAGCGCCAGCTGATTAACCAGATACAGCAGGACAGGCAGGAGATGGAGGCTCTGAGACTGGAGGCAGAGCGTGCGGAGCGCGAGGGCGACTACGGACGGGTGGCTGAGATACGCTACTCGAAGCTGAAGGCACTGGAGGACGACATCCAGGCCATTGAGGCCCAGCTGGCATCGGCACAGGGCGGCAACTCGCTGCTCCGCGAGGAGGTGACGGCGGACGACATAGCCGAGGTGGTGAGCCGCTGGACGGGCATACCCGTCACCCGTATGCTGCAGAGCGAGCGCGAGAAGCTGCTGCACTTGGAGGAGGAGCTGCACAGGCGCGTGATAGGTCAGGAGGAGGCCATCAGGGCCACGTCGGACGCCGTCAGGAGGAGCCGTGCCGGACTGCAAGACCCGAAGCGACCGATTGCCTCGTTCATCTTCCTCGGCACCACGGGCGTGGGTAAGACGGAGCTGGCGAAGGCTCTGGCGGAGTACTTGTTCAACGATGAGCAAATGCTCACCCGCATCGACATGTCGGAGTATCAGGAGAAGCACACCGTGTCGAGGCTGATTGGAGCGCCTCCGGGCTATGTGGGCTATGACGAGGGAGGCCAGCTGACGGAGGCGGTCAGGCGCAAGCCTTACTCGGTGCTGCTGTTCGACGAGATTGAGAAGGCGCACCCCGACGTGTTTAACATCCTGCTGCAGGTGCTGGACGACGGCCGTCTGACCGACAACAAGGGGCGCACGGCTAACTTCAAGAACACCATCATCATCATGACCTCAAACGCTACGCACGAGCAGCTGCGCATGACGATGCGCCCGGAGTTCCTGAACCGCATCGACGAGATTATCACCTTCCAGCAGCTGACACAGGGGCAGCTGGCCGATGTGGTACGGCTGCAGCTCAGGCGCGTGACCGACATGCTGGAGCCGCAGGGCATACGCCTCGAGGCTACCGACGCGGCCATCAGCTATCTGGCACAGGAGGGCTACGACCCCGACTATGGGGCCCGACCCGTGAAGAGGGCCATCCAGCAACTGGTGCTGAACGACTTGTCGCGTAAGATACTGGCCGACGAAGTAGACCGCTCCAAGGCTATCATCATCGACGAGTTTGGCGACGGGCTGGTGTTCCGCAACTAAGCACGACCGACGGCCCTCGGGGGCGGGGGCTGCGAACGTCAACTAAAAGTCACGGAATTTAACATTTCATTTTTCGCAAACCAGAACGGCTGCGGGTGCCAAATGCGCTCGCAGCCGTTGCGTATTGGGGGCTTACGCGGTGCCAGCAAGGGTTTTACAGGGCAAAACCCTTGTTCGCACCGCGTGGGAACGCCACTTTCACCATGTGCGGAGCGCACTCCCAACGTGTGCCGACGGCCTCCGCACCATGTGCCGACAGGGGTCTTGCAAGGCCCGAAACGGGCGAAAACACACAACACACTAAGCATCAACGGGTTACGGTAACGCTCCGTATTTAACGAATTTCGCTCCAAAGTCAACGTTGCTGACTTTGGAGCGAAACCTGCGAGGCGGTTTGTCCGCATTATTCACACGACAGGAACGGGGTGCAGACCGCCTTTAGCGGTGCTTCAGCACCTTCTTAACCTTGCCGCGAGCGTCTCTGATGATAACGACGGGCCCGAGGTCGTAAAGCGTTTCAGAGGGTCGGCACAGGGTCTGCTCAACGATGCCCGTGGTCGGCGAGGCGGTGAAGGTAAACGAGGCAAGACCTCCCGACACTCGAATGTCGCGCAGCGACTTGCCCAGCAGCTTGGTGCCGTCGGTGTTGGCATGGTTCAGCGTGGCTGCGGGCACCGAGTGGTTGGTCAGCGAATCGTTGGCCTGATAGGGGTAAGCCCAGCGCTGGGGCTTGCTCGCTTGGTTGTTGGCAGGCACGATGGTGTAGCGTTGCAGCGCACGGCTGTTGGCATAGCCGTCGGTGCCAATCCACACGGCTTCGTCGTAGTCTACATGGAACACCACCAGCCCGCTGCCCGGCAACGAGCTGTCCCAGCCCGTCTGTTGGCGGTTCTCCACGATGTAGTATTCGTCGGCATGGCCGTCGTTGCGCATCAGGTAGGCTTGCGTGCCGTCCATACTGCCGATGGTCTGGGTGGCGGTCAGCTCCACGGGGGTGAGCCAACCCATGAGCCAGCGCTCGTGGGCCGAGTAGTTTGGGGGGCAGAAGCCGTCGGCGTTGTTATTGCCGCTGTCCATCAGGTCCCATGCGCCCACATACTTCGTACCGCCGTTGTAGAAGTCGGGGAAGCCGAAACAATGGGTGTACTCATGGCAGATGGTGCCGAACGAGCCGTACTTCCTGCCGTTGGCGCACTCCTGAAGCGCACAATAGCAGTCGACGTAATAGTTGCGCCCGCTGCCCGTCACCTGTCGGGGCGAGCAATAGACACCCTGCTGGCGGTCTTTCTCGTGCAGGCTGAGCCACCACTGGTGCGGCCAGATGGTGTTGCTGCCGCCGCCGTCGTTCATCCCGTAGCCGGGGTAGATGAGCACCAACTGGTTCACGTATCCGTCGCCGTTCCAGTCGTACTGCCCCCAGTCCACGTTGCGCGCCAGCAGCGCATCCACCACGTCGTTCACCAAGTACTGCGAGTTTTCATCGTCCGCATAGGTACTGCAATACCGCCCAATCGAGTTGCCGAGTGCCACGTGCAACACGTCGAACGTCAGCCGAAACTGTCCGCCCGACTGGGCATAGTAGTAGTCATGCACCGAACCGTGGAACGGCGCATCCGTCAGGTTGGGTTCGTTGAAGATGCGGCTCCATGCGGCCACGGGGTCGCTGTCCGCAAACTGCAGGTCGCTGAACGATACGAGCACCACCAACTGGCGGCGGTCGCCCACGTAGAAGTCGCCCCCCGCCTGACGCAAGGCACCCTGCGCCCGGTTGCCCCTCGTGGCCGCTGACACCACGCCCCGCCTGCAGCCACGCTGGCTAAAAGCATCTTCTGCTGCCACCGTCAGCACGACGAGTAGCAGCAGAAGGCTTGTGAGTATGTGGCGTTTACTTTGCATTAGGGCACCAGGGTTTCAGCTGCTTGAAGAAGTCGTTGCCCTTGTCGTCCACGAGGATGAAGGCGGGGAAGTCTTCCACCTCTATCTTCCAGATGGCCTCCATGCCCAGCTCGGGGTATTCCACGCACTCAATGCTCTTGATGCTCGACTGCGACAGCACGGCAGCTACGCCGCCAATCGTGCCGAGGTAGAAGCCGCCATGCTTCTGACAGGCATCGGTGACCACCTGCGAGCGGTTGCCCTTGGCTATCATCACCAGCGAGGCGCCGTTCTGCTGGAACTCGTCCACGTAGGGGTCCATGCGGTTGGCCGTCGTCGGGCCCATCGAGCCACAGGGGTAGCCCTCTGGAGTCTTGGCGGGACCGGCGTACAGCACGGGGTATTTCTTGAAGTAGTCGGGCATTCCCTCGCCTGCGTCCAGACGGGCCTTCAGCTTGGCATGGGCTATGTCGCGGGCCACGATGATGGTTCCCTTCAGGTTGACGCGGGTGGAGACGGGGTACTTGGTCAGCTCGGCACGCACAGCGTCGATGCCCTTGTCGAGGTCAATCTCGATGCCCTTCGTACCCTCGCCCGGCTGGCGCAGCTCCTCGGGAATCAGCTCCGTGGGGTTAGCGTCCATCTTCTCCAGCCAGATACCGTCGCGGTTAATCTTTGCCTTGATGTTGCGGTCGGCTGAGCACGAAACGCCCATGCCGATGGGGCACGAAGCACCGTGGCGGGGCAGGCGCACCACGCGGATGTCGTGGGCCAGTGCCTTGCCGCCGAACTGGGCGCCCAGCCCTATCTTGCGGGCCTCGTCCAGCAGCTTCTGCTCCAAGTCGATGTCGCGGAAGGCACGTCCCGTCTCGTCGCCGGTGGTGGGCAGTCCGTCGTAGTACTTAATAGAAGCCAGCTTCACGGTGAGCAGGTTCTTCTCTGCCGATGTGCCGCCAATGACGAAGGCGATGTGATAAGGCGGACAGGCAGCCGTGCCCAGCGACTTCATCTTCTCAACCAAGAAGGGCAGCAGCGTGGCTTCGTTCTGAATGGTAGCCTTCGTCATGGGGTAGAAGTAGGTCTTGTTAGCCGAACCGCCACCCTTGGCCACCATCACGAAGCGGTATTCAGCGCCCTCCGTGGCCTCGATGTCTATCTGTGCGGGCAGGTTGCAGCGCGTGTTCACCTCATCGTACATGTTCAGCGGGGCGTTCTGCGAATAGCGCAGATTGTCCTGCGTAAACGTATTGTAGACACCGCGCGAGAGGGCTTCCTCGTCCTCAAAACCAGTCCATACCTGCTGTCCCTTCTCGCCGTGGATGATGGCCGTACCCGTATCTTGGCAGAACGGCAGGATGCCTTTGGCGGCTACCTCCGCATTGCGCAGGAACTGCAGGGCCACATACCTGTCGTTCTCCGAAGCCTCGGGGTCCTTCAGTATCTCGGCCACCTGCTCGTTGTGTTCGCGTCGCAGCATGAACTCCACGTCGTGGAAAGCCTGCTGGGCCAGCAAAGTCAGAGCCTCCTTTGAAACCTTGACTATCTCCTTACCCTCAAACTCAGCGGTTGTCACGCCTTCCTTCGTCAGCAGGCGATACTCTGTAGTGTCTTTGCCCACCTGAAACATGGGGGCGTACTTAAATTCTGGTGTATTTGCCATAGTTATATTGTTTGTTAGCTATTAATATCCGAAAACATCTTCTAACGTCAGGCGACGGATGGGCGCAATGCGCTCCAGCGATGGAACATCCAGCTCCTTCTCATCGCCAAGGATGACGTAGCGGTAAGGCTTGCGGGCTATCTGCTGCTGCTCGAAGCGCACGATGTCCTGCAACGTCAGGCGTTGCACGTCGCGGTAGATTTTCTCGTTGAGGTCGTAGTCCAGGCCCAGCTTCTTCATAGTCAGGTAGCTGTAGAGCACGCTGAGCTTCTGGACGCGCTGCGAAGCCAGCTGCTTGACAACGGCGTCCTTGGCAATCTGGAAGGCTGTCTCCGACTGCGGGATGGTATCGAGTATCTGGTGGAACTGGCGCACGCAGTCCATCATCTTGTCGTTCTGGGTGATGATGTGGGTGAAGAAGCTCTCCTTCTCACCCTTCTTGCTCGGACGAGCATAGTAAGCAGAGGCATTGTAGGCCAAGCCACGGGCCTCGCGCATCTCTTGGAACACGATGCCGTTCATGCCGCCGCCAAAGTATTCGTTGAACAGGGTGATGATGCCAGCCTCGTCGGGGTTGAAGTCACGACCCTCGTTGTTATACATACGCATATAGATATTCTTGGCATCGTAGGGGGCGAGCCATACTTCGTTCTGCGGGGTCTGCTCCTTGGTATAAGGCTGTCCCTGAGGAACGGCAGCCAAGTGCTTGGGTGTCTTGTGCAGCTTGGTGACTGCGGAGGAGAGCTGCTTCTCGGTCATCGGGCCATAGTACAGCACTGTGTGCTCCATCGTGCCGAGGTTCTTCAGCAGGTCGAGCAACTGCTGCGGGTCGGCATTGCGCAACTGCTCGGCACTCATCATGTGACGGCTGGGATTGTAGGGGCCATAGACACCATACTGATACAGGTAGTTAAAGCAGGTGCGCTGGTTCTTCTTAGCATCATCGCGGTCTTTGAGCACAAGGTCTACATACTGTGAGTACGACTGCTGGTCGGCCTTGGCATGATGCAGGATGTGCTCTACCAGCTTCAGGGCAGCCTCCATGTTCTCGCTCAGTCCCGACAGCGAGATGCTTACATTGTCGCTGTTGACATTCACGCTATAGTTACAAGCTAACTTATAGAACTGCTGCTTGATGTCGGCAGCCGTCATCTGGTCAGTGCCTACATAGTCCAAGTAGTCGGAGGCAACGCCGTAGCGGTTGTCATCCTCTTGTCCGAAGTCATAGCGGAACACAAGGTTAAAGAGCTGATTGTCCACGTTCTTCTTATAAAGCAAGGGTAATCCCTTCTTCACGTTGCCCACTGTCAGGTCGCGCTGATAGTCAAGGAACTGCGGCTGGATAGGCTCTACCTGTGCGTTCTGAATATCACGCACGAACTGGCTCATCTGGTCGCGGTTGGTGGGGATAGGCGTAATGGCAGGCTTGTCTATCTTCTTCTGCAATGTATCAACCCCTTGCTTCTTGAATATAGTAGCATAGCCATCGGTGAAGAAACGGTTGGCAAAGTCTACAATATCCTGCTTCGTGAACTTGGCAATACGGTCAAGCTGACCCGTATGTTGCTGCCACGACTCGCCATTGATAAAGGCATTCATGTGCTGGCGCACCCGCCACTGGTTGTTGTCGAGCGCACGCTGATAGCTCAATTTCTTGTTGTTGATGACGGAAGGAAGCAGGTCGTCGGAGAAGTTACCCTTCTTCAGATTGTCAATCTCGGCCAACATCAGTGAGCGTACATCCTCCAGCGACTGGCCGGGCTTGGGCATTCCCATCAGAAGGAATGTGGAGTAGTCCTGCAACGCCTGCACACCGCCACCGGCATACTGTACCTTCATCGGTTGGTTCAGGTTCAGGTCGAAGATGCCTGCCTTGCCATTGTTGAGGATGTCTTCAATGACTTCCAGCGTATCGCACTGCAAGTCGCTGGCCTTCTTAGCTAACCAGCCGAGCCAAACCTGCTCTGCCTGCTGTCCGATAACGGTTGTATCGGTGGGAGCGGTTAAAGGATGCTGCTCTGGGAATACGGGCTGCGACACATCGGCAGCGGGCTTCCATTGCCCGAAATAACGTTCAATAATGGCTACGGTCTGGTCGGGGTCAAAGTCGCCAGCCATACAGATGGCCACGTTATTAGGCACATACCACTTGCGGAAGTAGTTCTTGATATTCGTTATCGAGGGGTTCTTCAGATGCTCCTGTGTGCCGATAGTGGTCTGCATACCATAGGGATGCGTGGGTGTCAGCTTCTTTCCCAGCGCACTGAATAGCTTGTCGCCGTCATCGGTCAGGTACATATTATATTCCTCGTAGACGGCTTCCAACTCCGTATGGAAGCCACGAATCACCATGTTCTGAAAGCGGTCGGCCTGTATCTTGGCCCAGTTTTCTATCTCATTCGATGGGATGTCCTCTACATAACAGGTGACATCATTCGAGGTGAAGGCGTTAGTGCCCTGCGCGCCAATGGCTGCCATTAGTTTATCATACTCATTGGGAATGAAGTACTGGGCTGCTACCTGCGATACGCTGTCAATCTCATGGTAGGCCTGACGACGGGCTTCGGGGTCTGTCAACTTGCGGTAAGCCTCATAGCGCTGCTCTATCTCATCAAGTAACGGAGCCTCAGCCGTAGGATTGTTTGTGCCAAACAGCTTTGTGCCCTTAAACATCAAGTGCTCTAAGTAGTGAGCCAGTCCAGTGGTCTCAGCAGGGTCGTTCTTCGAACCAGTGCGCACTGCAATATAGGTCTGAATGCGTGGCTTGTCCTTGTTAACGGACAGGTACACCCGTAGACCATTGTCTAACGTATAGATACGGGTCTTTGTCAGGTCGCCCTCAACCGTCTGGTACTGATAGTCCTTAGCCTGTGCGCTCAAACCCAACGCCAACAGGCAGGCAGTCATAAAAGTCTTAATCTTCATAATCTATTTCGTGGTCTAATTTCGATATAAAGTCATCAAATACATCTTGTTCTACATCGCCCATTGCAAACTCCTTTTCGGCATCCTTGCGAATCTCGGCAATCCAAGCACGGCGAGCACGAACATAATCCTCGCGAATGCGTTGCATGGATGCCTCCGTCAGTTCCTCCAGACCATAGTAGTCAAGAATGAGCTTATAGGTCCATGCCCACTGATACTCCCGATAGTGGTTGTTGATGTCGTTGAAGCGGTCAAGCACCTCGCGAATACTTTCAATGGTGCCACTCTTAATGTCGTCAAGCAAACGTTGCTCTTCAGAAGCTGGCAACAGCAAACCAGACAGGTCACTCCAGTCTCCCTCGCCCACCGTAGAAGTCGGCTTGCCAAGGAAACCTCCCTTAACAGCTCGCTTCAGCACAGCACCCATATAGATGCGCAAGGCTATATCATAATACTTAATGCCCTTACGCAATGATGATGCGTTAATAATATATTCGTGGTAGTTGTAACTTGACACGTTATCACCGCCAGCCTGACGCAGGGCCTCCAATATCTTCTTGCCCTGCACGATTTCACCAACGGTAAAGGGCGACAACCAGTCAAAGTTGATGATGCTCTTCCGGCTTGAGCCTGCACGCTTATCACGCTTGGGCCACTTCTTAATGTCACGATACAGACCAACGGTAGTAATATTACGCCCTGGCACAATATACATGGTATCACCATAGGCCAGCAGATAAGCAAACGGCAGGCAACGCATATCGGGATGGTTCATCAGCTTGCCGAAGCAAACGGAGAATGCTCCAATCTTAGCCGGCATCAACACGTATGCACCCGAAGCCGTCTTTGTACCACGCTCCAGCGTTCCATAGTGCAGAGGGCCCATCTTATAGGCGTGGTTGGAGAAATTCGTGTTCGAACCAGCATTGTAGAACGAGAACTCACCGCCTATAAGCAGACTTGACTTGTGATGAGAGGCCGAGAAAGGTCCACAGAAGGCTGCACACGCCTCACCATTGGCCATATAAGAATTAGCAAAGAACACACTGGCTTCAGCAGTAAACCCATTGGTTATCTGACAAGCCTCACCTACAAAGCAGTCCTGCATCTTTACTGAGTTCGTAATAGAGCAGCCATCGGAAATGATAGAGTTCTCACAGATGACACCCGTTCCAATGTAAACGCTGGCATCCTTAGAACTTAGAATCGTACAATCACTTAGACACGAGGCTCCGTTGATTTCGCAGTCATCCTTGATTACCGTGTTGGTAATCTCTTTCGAGTTGATGATTTTCACACCATTACCAATAGTACCCTGCTTGGGCTGCGTGAAGCGTATCTCCTCGTTCACCAACCGAGTCAGTATATCCTTCAGCTGCTTATCCTTGAAATACTTCACCATAAAAGCAGCCAGTTGCGAGTTCAGGTCATGGAACAAAATAACGTTACCGTCACCCATCTCGTTGAGCACACTCACTAAATGCCCCTCGCCATACGTAGCTCCCTCAGTGGTCTCCATCGTAGAGATATTCGATATATAGCAATCGTCGCCAATAGTATAGTTGTTGATAAAGTTGCCCACCTTTTCAATCAGGCAGTTGTCACCCACCGTCACGTTACGCAGAGTGGCATCGTTAATACCTGCGTGCTTGGTAAAGCCTTTGGTTACCTCCACCTGTTTCTCAAACTTACCCAGACGGATGTTGCCATAAAAAACGACGCGATGGAAGCCATAAGGCGAGAACGCCTCATCCACCATCACATTATCCCAACTCTCTGCCCAGCAGCTATTACTCTCAAGTACATTGATTTCCTCTTCTCTCAGTTGCCTATAATTCCTCATAAATTATTGTATTTAGTTATTCATCAATGGTATATAAGAAGTCGTTGTAGGGATATTTCTGCACATGCAGCTCTCTGACTTTCCGATAAAGCACCTCACGCAACTCGTCAACGTTCTGTTTCTCGCGAGCCGAGATAAACAGGCAATCACCCTGTTGTTTAGCCATCCATGTACGTTTCAGCTCATCAAGCGAGATATTCTCACGAGTGGGTGCCGTCAGGTCGTCTTCTTCTTGTGGCGTCCATGTATAGGCATCTATTTTGTTAAATACCAGCATAGAAGGTTTATCAGAGCACCCAAGGTCAGCCAGTGTCTTCTCAACAACACTGATTTGTTCTTCAAAATCAGGATGTGAGATGTCCACCACATGCACCAACAGGTCAGCTTCACGTACCTCATCAAGAGTCGACTTAAACGAGTCTACCAAATCGGTAGGTAGTTTGCGAATGAATCCCACTGTATCAGCCAACAGGAAAGGCAGGTTATCAATCACCATCTTGCGCACCGTCGTGTCCAGGGTAGCAAAGAGTTTGTTTTCAGCAAACACATCGCTTTTGGCCAATAGGTTCATCATTGTCGATTTACCAACGTTGGTATAGCCCACCAGAGCAACACGAATCAATCGACCTCGATTCTTGCGCTGAGTAGTCTTCTGTTTGTCAATCTCCACCAAACGTTGCTTCAACAAGGTAATGCGCTGCAAGATAATACGACGGTCCATCTCTAACTGGGTTTCGCCTGGTCCGCGCAAGCCTACTGAACCTTTTCCACCACCCGAACCAGAGCCGCCTCCTTGTCGTTCCAAGTGAGTCCACAAGCGTTGCAAACGAGGTAGCATATAACGATGCTGCGCCAACTCTACTTGTGTCTTAGCCTCAGCAGTCTGGGCACGCATAGCAAAAATATCAAGGATAAGCGAAGTGCGGTCCAATATCTTTACCTTCAGTTCTGCTTCAATATTGCGAAGCTGCTTGGCCGACAATTCATCGTCAAAGATGACCATACCCACAGGCTGGGTCTCGCCCGTCTCATCATCATCGGCAGCCTCATCCTGTTGTTTAATATATTGCCTGATTTCTTCAAGTTTTCCCTTTCCGACATAGGTCACCTGACTGGGTCCCTGCACCTTTTGGGTAAAGCGTTTTACGGTGACAGCTCCAGCCGTATCAGCCAGAAACTCTAGCTCATCAAGATATTCTTTTGTTTTGGCCTCGTCCTGCTGCTGCGTAATCAATCCTACCAGGACGGCAGTCTCAGCCTTAACCTCAGAGATGACAAATTCCTTCATATAATTATAAATATGGTTGCAAAGATACAAAAAATATCCGTTCCCCGTTCATGTTTCATAATTATTTTATACCTTTGCAACGCAATATAGATACAACTTTAATATTTAAAACTTATGAGAGTAATTATCGAAGCCGACTATCAGAAAATGTCGCAATGGGCTGCCGAGCACGTCATTGAGCGCATCAATGCTTTCCAGCCAACCAAAGAGAAGCCGTTTGTACTGGGACTGCCCACAGGCTCCTCACCTGAGGGAATGTATGCTTGCCTTGTAAAAGCTAACAAGGAAGGTCGTGTGTCGTTTAAGAATGTGCTGACATTCAACATGGATGAGTATGTAGGACTGCCCGAATCACATCCAGAGAGCTACCATTCATTCATGGCTCGCAACCTGTTTGACCATATTGACTGTCCGAAAGAGAATATCCATATCCTGAACGGCAACGCTGAAGACTTAGCTGCCGAATGTGCCCATTACGAGGAAATGATTCGCGAGGCTGGCGGCATCGACCTGTTTATCGGTGGTATTGGCCCCGACGGTCACATTGCCTTTAACGAGCCTTACTCTTCGCTGACCTCACGCACTCGTGTAAAAACCCTGACAACAGATACTATCATCGCTAACTCACGCTTCTTCGACAACGATGTCAACAAGGTGCCCAAACTGGCACTGACTGTAGGCGTAGGCACCGTGATGGATGCCCGCGAGGTAATGATTCTGGTCAATGGCCATCATAAGGCACGTGCTATGAAGGCAGCTGTAGAGGGTGCCGTAACGCATGAATGGACAATCTCTGCCCTGCAGATGCACCAGCACGGCATTATCGTAGCCGACGAGCCTGCTACTGACGAGCTGAAAGTGGCTACCTATAAATACTTCAAGGACATTGAGAAAGACAACCTGCTATAACAAAAATAGTAGAGAAAGAAAAGTTGCGCTTTCCTTTGTAGGGAAGCGCAACTTTTTTATTTCTTTAGCTTAAAGGAATTCTCAATACTGGTCACCTCAGCCACGAATGACTTATCAAACTTCAAGCGCTGTTCAATGGTGGTGCAACTATGGATGACCGTTGAATGGTCTCGCCCACCAATCAGCTGTCCTATTCGCGAAGCGGGCATTTTAGTGTATTTCTGAGCGAGATACATCGACAGTTGGCGCACCAACACATAGTCGCGCTTACGACTACGGCTAAACACATGCTGCTGGCTCACTCCGTAATGGTCGCACACTTTATCCAGAATATCGTCAACCGTCAGCGGCTTGTTGTCTATCTTTACAGCACGCTTGATGATACGTTCGGCCAGCCGCATATCAATATTGGAGTTATACACCACGCTGTAAGCTAACAGCGAGTTGATGACACCCTCCAAGTCACGTACACTGCCATTGGCCGTTTCCGCAATAAACTGGATGACATTCTCCGGAATCTTCAGACCATCGCGACGGCACTTTGCTGTCAGGATGTCCTTACAAAGCTGCACGTTAGGCTGTTCCAACTCTGCAATCAATCCGCAAGAGAAACGTGTCAGCAGACGGTCTTTCATGCCCTGCAAGTCAACAGGAGGACGGTCAGAAGCCAAAATAATTTGCTTGCCGTTACGGAACAAGTGGTTAAAGATATGGAAGAATGTGTCAAGTGTCTTAGAAGCCGTGGCCCACTCCTGTATATCGTCCACTATCAGCACGTCAATGGTCTGATAAAACTGGATGAAGTCATTGACAGTATTCTGACGGACGGCATCAGTAAATTGCACCTGAAATAGGCGAGCTGATACGTAGAGTACACGCTTCTGAGGGTAAAGCTCCTTACAGCGAATACCAATGGCGTTAATCAGATGGGTCTTGCCACAGCCTGAGGGGCCAAACACAAAGAAAGGATTGAACGTCGACTTGCCCGGATGCTCCGCAATAGAGAGTCCCACCGTACGAGGCAGTTTGTTGGAGTCACCCTCAATGAAACTCTGGAATGTCTTGTGAGTGTCCAGCTGAGGATTCAGTTCCTGTGGAACAGCTGCATCCAACATCGTAGGAGCCTTGTTGGCCCGCTGAGAGGCTGGTACCAAGTCAATACCGACAGCTTCTTCAGCCTCTACATCCTGCGAAAGCCCATGCTGCTTGTCAGTAACGACACGATAGGTCAACTGCACACTTTGTCCAAAGCAACGAGTCAGAACCTTGCTCAACAGTCCCACATAGTACTGCTCCAAATACTCATACACGTACATACTCGGTACTTGTACAAGAAGCGTCCGACTATCGTCATTATACTGTTCAAAGACGATAGGCTCGAACCATGTTCTATATTGCTGCTCTGTGACGTTCTCCCTAATCAGATGAAGGCAGTCATCCCAAAGCGCCTTTGGATTGTTGACCATGCGGCGTTACTTAATTAATTATAAAGACAGAATTGGGTCTTGTTTATTGTTTTCGATTGCAAAGGTCGCTATTTTTTCTTAAACCTGCAAATCTGCCTTTTTTACCAAAAAGCATCGGAAACAACGTAACGCTCTTATTCTTTGTACTTTAAGACCGCCTTTCCCTGTTTGGCAGAAGCAATTCGTTTGCAAGATTGAAACCACCTGACTACCAGCTCATTGAAAAGTAACAGCACACCACATGACTTTTGTGCGTTGGATATTTCCCAACACTTGTGAAGGATTGAAATATCAGGCAGTTGGGAGAGCTCTGTAGAACATTCTTCCCAAGTTCGAACTATTTAGACGAATTAAAAATTGAGTCCCTATTCTATTTATCTTTCTTGCCAAACACAGAAAAATGGACGTAACGCTTGGGGTGTGCCTTGAGGTCAATCAGCAGCGAATCGGCTGAAGCAGCCGTTGCACTGAGGTTGTTATACAACGAGGCATCGCGCATAAGCAGTCCCAGCGTGCCCTCGTTGCTATTCAATTTCTGAGTCATCTGCTCTACGTTGGCCAATGTCTGGTTGACCTGAGCCGTCATCGTTGCTACGTCAATAGCAGCCAGCTGAGCTGTCAACTGCTGAGTGTTATCCAGCACGCAGTTGGTCTTCTTCATCATGGCAGGCATATCCTTGTTCAACTGAGACGACAAAGTTCGCAACTCGGCACTGGTGACATTAAGACTGCTGGTCATGCCCTCCACATTGTGCAGCGTATTGCGCAATGCAGGGTCGGCCAACAACATATTCAGACTGGCCATAATGGAGTCGAGCTTGGGCAGCATACTCTCCAAAGCCGGAATCATGCCTCCCACCTTGCTCATCACTCCCTGCTCAGGAGCTCCAGTGATGGTGTCACCTTTCTCAAGCATATTAACGGGGTCGTCAGAGAGGATGATGTTAATCTTGATATTACCCAGCAGGTCGCTGGCCAGCTCGGCACGTGAGCCACGCGGAATACGCATCTGCTTGTCAAGTCCCAGTTCAGCCACGATACTCCCCTGCGGATTGTAGTCATAGTTGAGCGACTTGACAACACCCACACGATAGCCGTTGGCATAGACGGGCGATGATGCAGAAAGTCCGCTGACATCGCTGAATGTCACATAATAAGAGTCGTCACTGGAAAAGACATCAAGCCCCTTCAGGAACTGCAATCCATAGAACAACACTACGATGCCCAGTATGGCCACCAATGCTATTTTCACTTCTTTCGTAAAGAATTTCATATCTCGTTATTATTTTTTAGTCTCGTTAGCTTTAAACTCCTGTATGGCCTCGCGCACGTCCATCTTCTGCCCGTCGCGGAAGGCGACAATAAATGCCTGCGGGAACTTGTCAAGCACCGACTTACGCAACTGGTAGAGCTCGCGATAGTTCTCCGACGCACCGATGGTGTACTTATAGAGCCCGCCCTCTTCATAATAGGTGGCATCCGTCAGTCCCTTCAGCCGGGCATCCGTTGGCTCCAGCTGTTTATTGCTGGTCAGCACTTGCAGCTTAAAGACGGGGGCACAGGGAACGGCTGGCTGCTGTTCGGTGGGAACTGGCTGCTCTGAGGATTCTGAAGGCTCTGGGGTCACGGGGGACTCTGGTACTTTCGGTGCCTCAGGCTCCTGCTTCTTCACTTCAGGCTTCGGTTCCTTTTTCGGCACTACCGTGGGAATGTTCACCTCCTGATGCGTCTCCGCCTTGTAGGGAACAGTAATTTTCTTGTCGTACTGGCCACGATAGTCCATAAAGGCCTGATAGATGCCTTTTCCCAACTGCTCCACCCCTGCATTAGAATCGAGAAAGCACTCCTCGTCGGGGGTTGATATAAAACCGAGCTCTATCAGGCAACTGGGCATCGAGGTCTCGCGCAACACAAGGAAGCCAGCCTGCTTGACACCTTTGTTCTGGCGGGCAGCCGACGCACACGCACGACGCTGCACACACTTGGCCAGCTCTACGCTCTGCGCCATATTGCGGTCCTGCATGAATTCAAACATGATATAGCTTTCTGCCGAACGAGGGTCGAAGCCCTGATAGCGCTGCTTATAGTCGGTCTCTATCAGGATGACGGAGTTCTCGCGCTTGGCCACATCCAGATTGTCACTAACACGGTGCATACCCAGCGTATAAGTCTCCAGCCCTCGGGCTATGCGGCCTTTGGGCAACGAATTGGTATGAATGGAGATAAACAGGTCGGCCTTGGCCTTGTTAGCAATGTCGGCACGGACGTGCAACGGCACGAACACATCCGTCTTACGGGTATAGATGACCTGCACGTCAGGACAGTTGCGCTCCACCAGCTTTCCGAAAGCCAGTGCCACGTTCAGGTTGATGATTTTCTCCTTGGTGATGGCTCCAATAGCACCCGCATCATGGCCTCCGTGGCCTGCGTCAATGACAAGTGTGAACTTCTTGTTTGCAGCCGATGCCACAGCTACAAACGCCCATGTTATCCATGCAAAAGCTAACAACCTATTCTTCATTGTGCGTGCACAAAATAGTTATTTTCCATCAGAAAGTCACCACTCATTCCTGAGTTTTATTATTTATTAAATGTAGCTCTACAGCAGCCCCTTCGCTGTCAGCCCCCATCGGTGGGTTCAGCTTGGTTAGCGTAACGTCAGCAGTTTCCACTTGCGGGAAACTGTCAAACACCGCCTGTCCGATACGCCCTGCGACATGCTCCAGCAGTCTGGAGGGCTGCGCCATTTCACGTTTCAGTACGTCGTAAAGGGCGGCATAGTTCAGCGTGTCATTGACATTATCACTGAACACAGGACGACTAAGGTCAGCCTTTACGCGCAGGGTAACGGTGAAATCCGCACCCACCTTCCGCTCTTGGGGCATGACCCCGTGGAAGGCATGGAAACGGACTTCCCGCAACGTGATATATGAGCTTTCTATTATCATCCCTTATCCGCAACGGCTTGAGCCGCAGTTCTTACAAATCAGACAGCCCTCCTGATAAACCAAACTCTCTGCGCCGCAGTTGGGGCACTTCTGTCCTTTGGCCTCGGTGCCGTCAACGATATATTTCTTCAGGGCGCGCTCCACGCCGACCTTCCACGTGTTAATGCTCTCCGACTTCAACTGCAACGACGAAACGAGCTTAATAACACGGTCGATAGGCATTCGATAGCGCAGCACACCCGAGATGAGCTTGGCATAGTTCCAGTATTCAGGGTTAAATTTCTCCGACAGACCCTCAACGGTGGTCTTGTAGCCGCGCTTGTTCTCAAACTGGAAGTCATAGCGCTTGGTACCGTCCTCGTTGAGCTGTTTGATAATCTTACCCTTCGTCACGGTCTTGGGCAGCACGATACCTTCCTCGTCATCCTGCAAACCAGTGAATATCTCATAAGGATAACCGTCGAGCAGTCCGACGAAAGCCACCCACTTGTCCTTGTTATTCTGGAACCGCACCACGTCGCACTCCAGCTCCTTGGGGCGCACCTCAGTCACCTCGGGATGCTTGCAGGGAGCCTCCTGCTTTTCCTCTATGCTGTTGTCCTTGGCTGTCTTCTTGTCCTTCTTCGTCACGCTAATCATCACACCTGAACGGCTGCCGTCGCGATAGATGGTGCAACCCTTACAGCCCGAGCGCCATGCTTCGACGTAGAGGCGGTTAACCAGTGCTTCATCCACATCGTTGGGCAGGTTGACGGTAACGCTGATAGAATGGTCCACCCACTTCTGAATGGCACCCTGCATACGCACCTTCATGAGCCAGTCGACATCGTTGGCCGTTGCCTTGTAGTAGGGCGACTGGCTAACCAGCTCGTCCACCTCTTCCTGCGTGTATCGCTTCGTAGTGTCAAGCCCATTTACATTCATCCACTCCACGAACTTAGGATGATAGACGATGTATTCCTCAAACGAGTCGCCCACCTCGTCAACAAAGTCGACATGCACATCGGCATCGTTGGGGTTCACCTTGCGGCGACGCTTATAGACGGGCAGGAACACGGGTTCGATGCCGCTGGTGGTCTGCGTCATCAGTGAGGTTGTGCCCGTAGGAGCAATCGTCAGACAGGCAATATTGCGGCGACCATACTTCACCATATCCTGATACAGGTCGGGGTCGGCTTGTTTCAGTCGCAGGATAAAAGGATTCTCAGCCTCACGCTGGGCATCGAACACCTCAAAAGCACCACGCTCGCGAGCCATCTCAACGCTCGAACGATAGGCGTTCAATGCCAGTGTCTTATGTACCTCCACCGAGAAATCGGCAGCCTCTTGCGTTCCATATCGTAAGCCCATAGCGGCCAGCATATCGCCCTCGGCAGTGATGCCCACGCCCGTGCGACGGCCCTTCGAGCTCTTGGCCTTGATTTTCTCCCACAGGTGCATCTCGGTACCCTTCACTTCCATCGACTGAGGGTCGCTCTCCACCTTGCGCATGATGAGGTCTATCTTCTCCAGCTCCAAGTCCACAATGTCGTCCATCAGGCGCTGAGCCTGCTGCACGTGCTTCTTGAACAACTCATAGTCAAAGTAAGCATCCTTCGTGAAGGCGTTCTTCACATAGGAATAGAGGTTGATGCTGAGCAACCGGCACGAGTCGTAGGGGCACAAGGGTATCTCGCCACAGGGGTTGGTCGACACGGTGCGGAACCCTAAGTCGGCATAACAGTCGGGGATGCTCTCGCGCAGGATGGTGTCCCAGAACAGCACACCGGGCTCGGCACTCTTCCATGCGTTGTGGACTATCTTCTCCCACAGCTGCTTGGCCTGTATCTCCTTGCGCACGTCAGGGTTATCACCCGTGATGGGGAACTGCTGCACGTAGGTTTTATCCTCGGTAGCACAGCGCATGAACTCGTCGTCAATCTTCACCGACACGTTGGCTCCCGTCACCTTGCCCTCGGTCATCTTTGCGTCGATGAAGGCCTCAGAATCAGGATGCTTGATGCTTACACTGAGCATCAGCGCACCGCGCCGTCCGTCTTGCGCCACCTCGCGCGTACTATTACTATAACGCTCCATGAAGGGCACCAGTCCCGTCGAGGTCAGCGCCGAATTGTTTACGGGCTGTCCCTTCGGACGGATATGGCTCAAGTCGTGACCCACACCGCCACGGCGCTTCATCAGCTGCACCTGCTCCTCGTCAATGCGCATCACGGCACCATAGGAGTCGGCATCGCCGTCAAGACCTATCACAAAGCAGTTTGACAGCGACGCTATCTGATGGTCGTTGCCGATGCCCGTCATGGGCGAGCCAGCGGGTACGATATAGCGGAAGTGGTCCAGCAGGTCGAACACCTGCTGCGCCGACATCGGATTCTTGTATTTCTTCTCTATGCGGGCTACCTCGTTGGCTATGCGCCAGTGCATCTGCTCGGGCGACTTCTCGTAGATGTTGCCAAACGAGTCTTTCATTGCATACTTGTTCACCCATACGCGGGCTGCCAGTTCGTCGCCGCCGAAATAAGCTAACGAGGCTTCAAAGGCCTCTTCATACGTGTATGTTTTACCTGATTCCATGTTTAGTTTGTGACTTAGTGGTTGCAAAGTTACGCATAAGTTTTCTAATTCGGAAGACTTTCTCCAAAAAAACACTAAAAAGTTTTCCGTTTCGGAAAAGAATACATATCTTTGCAACATGAAGAATCTGACAACTCGGCGAACCATTCGCCAATATAGCGACAAGGAAGTAAGTAAGGAAATGCTGGACAGGCTCATGAGCGAAGCTGCACGAACGCAGACAATGGGCAACCTGCAACTGTACAGCGTAGTGGTAACGCGCTCCGACGAGATGAAGCAACGGCTGGCACCGGCCCACTTCAACCAGCCGATGGTGACGCAAGCACCAGTGGTGCTAACCATTTGCGCCGACTTTCATCGCACCATCCGATGGTGTGAGGAGCGCAACGCCCAACCGGGCTACGACAATTTCCTGTCGTTCCAGAACGCTGCCATCGACGCACTGCTATACACGCAGACGCTCTGCAACCTGATGGACGAGGAGGGGCTGGGCTACTGCTACTTAGGTACGACGGTATATATGCCACAAATGATTATCGACACGCTGCAACTGCCCCGTCAGGTGTTCCCCATTGCCACACTGACCGTTGGGTGGCCTGCAGAGGAACCGCCTCTTAGCGACCGTCTGCCGTTGGCCAGCTTCGTCCACGACGAGACGTATCACGACTACACGGCACAGGACATCGACACGTACTATCTGCCCAAAGAGAACCTAAAGGAAAACATCCACTTCTGCGAGCTGAACCATAAGGAGACGCTGGCGCAAATCTTCACCGACATCCGCTATACCCGTAAGGACAACGAGGCCATGTCCGCAGGACTTTTGGAGGCACTGCGCCGCCAAGGGTTCCTTGCCTGATGCCTTCCCCATCGGTACATGATGCAGAGCGCATCGGCACACGATGCGGAGCGCGTCGGCACATGATGCGGAGCGCATCGGCGCATGGTGCGGAGCACGTCGGCACATGATGCGAACCCTACCTATATCAATGACCAATAAAAGAAATTCTCGCCGACAATGAGAACTATGCTCACTGCCGGCGAGAATTTCTTATGTTTTTCTCCTATAAAAAGTCCTTTGACTTCCTTGTACGCTCTCTTTACTCTACCACAATGGGCTTATACTTCGGCACGAGGGCCTTCATGATGCACCAGCCAATGAGGTAGGCCACGGCGCAGATACAGAACACCACCATGTAGGCAGCAGGCTTGCCCTCGAAGCCGAGCATCGAGAAGGCAGCACCCTGGTCGTCGGCCCATGTGAAGAACATACCCGAGCCCTTATTGATAAGGAACGAGCCTACGCCGCCTGCCATCGAGCCAATACCAGTAATGGTGCCAATGGTTGACTTGGGGAACATATCGCCTACGGTAGAGAAGATGTTGGCAGACCACGACTGGTGACCAGCACCCAGCAAGCCAATCAAGATGGCAGGCCACCAAGCACTGTAAGCACCCAACGGCTGGGCAAACAAGCCGAGCATGGGGAAACAGGCGAAGATGAACATGGCACGCATACGACCTGCGTAGGGGTTCATGCCATACTTCTCAACGAATATCTTGGGCAGATAGCCACCGCCAATAGAGAGGACGGTACAGATGGCATAGAGCGTGAAAATCAGGGCGATACCCATAGCCGAGTCTGAGGTGTAGCCATACTGGTCGCTGAAATAAGCGGGCGCCCAGAACAGGAAGAACCACCACACACCGTCGGTCATAAACTTACCCACGATGAACGACCACGTCTGCCTGTACTTGAAGCAATCCAAGAAGGGGATGGTCTTCTCCTCCTTAGCCTCTTGCCTACCCTGCACGTCGGCAATGTCGGCATCCTGCTCAATGTAATTCAACTCAGCCTGATTGACGCGCTTGTTCTTGGCAGGCTTCTCGTAAGCCCAGACCCACAGGCCCATCCACACATAGCCCAGCGCACCAATGATGACGAAAGCCATCTCCCAACCCCAGGCACGAGCCAACAGGGGAATAGTGGCGGGAGCAGCCAGCGCACCCACCGAGGCACCGCTGTTGAAGATAGAGGTAGCAAAAGCACGGTCTTTCTTGGGGAAGTACTCAGCCGTCACCTTGATAGCTGCGGGGAAGTTACCAGCCTCACCCAGCGCCAGAATCATACGACATGAGAGGAAGAGCCACACCGACACGGTGGCAATGGCAACAGCGGCATCAGAGCCAGCCTGCACCATGCGCAGTGTTTCAATAGAGTCGTAGCCCTCAATGTTCATGGCCACCCAGCCACAGCCAGCGTGCATCACGGCACCCGTCGACCACACGAAGATAGCAATCAAGTAGCCCTTCTTGGTGCCCATCCAGTCGATGAACTTACCAGCGAAAAGATTGGCAATGGCATAGAAGATTGAGAACCAACCCGTGATGGTTCCGTAGTCGTTATCGTTCCAATGGAACTCGGGAGCAATAAAGTCCTTCCATGTTAGTGACAAGACCTGACGGTCCATGTAGTTGACGGTGGTTGCCAGAAAGAGCAACGCACAAATGACCCAACGCCAGTTGGACATCTTTGTAGTTTGTACTGCAGACATTTTTTCTTATTTAGATTTTTCGTTATTCGTTATGGCAAGGTTACTTGATGTCGATGACGGGGATGTTGTCCTTGTCGTTGTAGTAGAGGTTCTCACCGGCCATACCCCAGATGAAGGTGTAGTAGTAGGTGCCTGCAGCAGCGTGGATGCTCCACTCGGGCGACATGATGGCCTGCTCGTTGTGCAGCCATACGACGCGGCTCTCCTGCGGCTCACCCATGATATGGGCGATGGTCTGCTCCTGCGGCAGGTTGAAGTAATAGTAAGCCTCAATGCGGCGACCGTGGGTGTGAGGCGGCATCGTGTTCCATGCAGCACCCGGATTCAGCTGTGTCAAGCCCAGCTGCAACTGGCAGGGGCCTTCCTCCAGCACGTCGTTCACTATCAGCTTGTAAACGGTACGGCTGTTGCACTCCTCCAGCGAGCCGACGGGACCCCAGACGGCAGCCTTCAGCGAACCCTTGCGACCGTCCAGCGTAATCCACTGCGTCTTATAGTGCTTGTGGGCAGTGGCCGAGTTCAGGTAGAACTTGGCAGGTTTCTGAGCATTCTTTGAGCGGAACTCCACCACCTTGTTCACATCCTTATCCTTGCCGATATGGCCACGACCAATGTACAGGGCTTCCTTGGGCGACAGGGCATATTCCTTGCCGTCGACAATCACCCAGCCGTCACCTTCGCCGCAGTTCACCACGCCCAGCTCACGGTTGTAGAGGAAATACTTATCCTTGATGGTATTGTCAACATCCAAGCCCAGCTCGGGAAAGTTCTCCAATCGTAAGGTCTTGTTCACGGGCATCGCACCACCGAAGATGAAACGGTCGTAGTGCGAGTAGGTCAGATGAATCTGGTCGGCCTCCATCACCTTCTCCATCACAAAGCGGTCACGCAACATCTGGGTGTCGTAGTGTTTCACGTCGGCAGGATGACAAGCCGTTTGGAATTTCACGTCCTGCTGGGCGTTCATGCTCAGCGCGCCCACCAGCAGGGCGCAGGTCATAATTGTCTTTTTCATTCCTTGTTATCTTTTTATATTTTCTATTTGTCTTTTGCTATACGCTGACGGTTCCACACCACCATGCCAATGGTGATGATGCTCAGAACGGCAGCACCCACGTACTCCAGCGAGCTGACGCACTTATAGATAACCCATCCGAAGAGCGATGACGCAAAGTCAAGGGCTCCACCGTCAAAGCCTTGCGGAATGTCGGCTGCCTTATCGCCCGTCTGTTCAAACACAGTGTGGGCAGCCTGTGTAAAGGCTGGAGCCATATCAGTAACAAAGTAGAGACCGATGGCCAATGCCACAAGGCCGATGACAAAGGTCTTCACCACATTACCCTTTGTAAAGGGCAACACCATAGGGAACAGGTAGAACATACCAGCCAGCGAGGCCAGCGGCAGGAACTGGTTGCCGGGCAGCGCAACGGCCAAGCCAAGGGCTACGGGAATGAGCAGCAACGATACAACAAGCGTCGTAGGATGACCGATAACGACGGCGGGCGACATACCAATGTACACCTTCTTGCCATTAAACTTTCTCTTCACCACCTCCTGCGTCTTCTCAGCAATGGGTTTCAGTCCCTCGATAAAGAGTGACGTGATACGGGGTATCAGCTCCATAACGGCACCCATCGTCACACCTAAGAACAGCACCTTCTTAATATCCAACTGGGCAAGTACACCAATCAGCGCACCCACGATGACACCCAGAATGAGCGGTTCGCCCATCACGCCAAACTTCTTCTTCATGCCCTCAGCGTCGATATTCAGTTTCTCGAAGCCGGGAATCATATCGAGTGCCTTGCCTATCAGCAGGGCAAAGGGTACAAAGCTCTGGCAGAAAGGCTGGGGAATAGAGATTCCCTCCCACTCGGTGTAGTAGTCCTGAAACTTGTCAGCAGTCAGGTCGGCCATCACCAGCGTAATAATGTAACACACGATAGCTGCAAAGTAGCCCCACATCAGGCTCTCGCCCATCACGAAATAGGCTACGGCGCCAATGAAAGCAAAGTGCCAGTAGTTCCACAGGTCAATGTTGACCGTGCGGGTGCAGCCCGTAATCAACAACAGGAAGTTAACACCCAAGCAGATGGGGATAATCAGCGCACCAACAGCCGTATTATAAGCAACGGCGGCGGCAGCGGGCCATCCCATGTCAAACACTTTCAGCTGTAGGTCGTAGAGCTGTGAAATGTCACTCAGCGGGCCGCCGAAGTTGGTGGTCAGCAGAGCCGTCACAATACCGAGACCCACGAAACCGACACCGACATAAAGACCTGACTTGAGTGACTTACCGAATTTCAAACCGATGCAAAGGCCAATGATAGTAAACAGAATAGGCATCATGACCGAGGCACCAAGACTAATAATGTAGCTAAAGACTTGTTCCATCAGATTTGTTTTATTTGTTTTTAAGCGTAGTCTGGCTGCAAAGTTAATAAATTATTTATAAACCACAAAGGATTAATCCTGGAAATATACCTTTTTCACCCGACCGCTAACGGCTGTCAGCACCTCGTAGGGGATGGTATCAAGCACATCGCTGAGCACGGTGGCAGGCAACTGTTCGCCAAATATCTCGACACTATCACCCTCGCTACAGGGTATGTCTGTCACATCAATCATAGCCACATCCATACAGATATTGCCCACGTAGGGAGCCTTCTGACCATTCACTAAACAATAGCACACACCGTGCCCCAAATGACGGGAAAGTCCGTCGGCATAGCCGATGGGAATGGCGGCGATGACACTGTCGCGCGTCAGGACACCCTTGCGGCTGTAACCTACCGTCTCGTCCTTCGGCACATGGCGCAACTGCAAAATAGTGGTCTTCAATGTGCTGACGGGAATAAGCGGGGCATCCGTACCTGCGCCCATCGGGTCGTAACCATACAAACCTAATCCTAAACGGCACATATCTAAATGGTGCTCTGGGAAGTGGACGATGCCCGCCGAGTTGCAGATATGGCGCAGGAGCTTATGGTTGAAAGCTGCTTGCAACTTCGAGCTGGCCTCGTCGAACTTGTGGAACTGTTCGGCTGAGAAGCGGTCAAAGTCAGCACTGTCCGAACCGACAAAGTGGCTGAACACAGAACGCGGGATAATGGCATTCTGCTGCTGAAGCCGACAGATAACCTCGTCGATGTCCTTCTCTGGGTCGAAGCCCAAGCGGTGCATTCCCGTATCGAGCTTGATGTGGACGGGCCAGCCCGTAATGCCTTGCTTCTCAGCAGCCTGTATCAGTGCATCCATCAATCGGAACGAATACACTTCGGGCTCTAAGTCATAGTCAAACATAGTCTTAAAGGCCGTCATCTCAGGGTTCATAATCATGATGTTCTGCGTAATGCCATTGCGACGCAAAGTAACACCTTCATCGGCCACTGCCACGGCCAAATAGTCCACACGATGGTCTTGCAACGTCTTGGCGACCTCCACAGAACCTGCACCATAGGCATCGGCCTTGACCATGCAGACGAGCTTGGTCTCAGGTTTCATGAACGAGCGGTAGTAGTTCAGGTTGCTGACCAACGCATTGAGATTGACCTCAAGAATAGTTTCATGCACCTTCTGCTCCAGCCGCTCCGTAATGCGGTCAAAGCCAAAGGCGCGTGCTCCCTTCACCAGCACTACCTCGTCGTGCAGCTGGCGGAACACATCACTATGCAGGAACTCGTCCGTCGTGGCGAAGAAATACTTCTCATCAGTGGCAAATCCCCCTCCCTGCAAAGTAATATCAGGCCCTATACCTATCAACTTATGAACACCCCGTTTTACACAGAGGTTGTTCACCTCGCCATACAGGTCGATAGGCTTCATGCCACTCTGATATATGTCGCTCAAGATAAGGGTGCGCCGCCGCTGGTCGTTCACCCGACGGCTCATGAAGTCAAGAGCTATGTCAAGTGAGTTGATGTCAGAATTATAGGAATCGTTAATCAGCGTACAGCCATGCAGTCCCTCCTTCACCTCCAGTCGCATGGCCACTGGCTCCAAACGAGCCATACGTTCAGCCAGCTGCTCCGGCGACACTCCCATGTAAAGGGCAACAGCAGCACAGGCAAACGAGCACTGCAAGGAGGCCTCGTCGAAGAAAGGCAACTGATAACTGCCTCGCGTACCTTTATATATATACTGAACGGTGGTAAACCCTTTTGGACTTGCAGCACCCGACTTGCTCTCAATATACAACGGAGCGGATATGTTCTCACAGCTCCACCCTATCTTCTCGCCCTTGTAGCCTGAACGGCGGATGCAACGGCTAACCACATCATCATCGGAATTGTAGGCAATAACCTTCGCACTATGAAACAGCTGCAGCTTCTCCATACACTTCTCCTCCATTGAGCGGAAATTCTCCTGATGGGCAGCACCTAAGGAGGTCAGCACGCCAATGGTAGGCTGGATAATATCACGCAGAGCCTCCATCTCGCCAGATTCGCTGATACCCGCCTCGAAAAGAGCTACCTGTGTCTGCTCATTCAGCAGCCAGACACTCAAGGGAACACCTATCTGCGAATTATAGCTTTTAGGAGAACGAGTAACATTCAGTTGAGGAGAGAGTAACTGACAAAGCCACTCCTTGACCATCGTCTTACCGTTAGAGCCTGTGATACCCACTACAGGGCAGTCGAACTCATCACGATGGCGCTCAGCCAGTCGTTGCAGGGCTGCCAGCGGTGAAGGCACTTTCAGATAATTAGCATCAGCCTCTGCCCGTTCTGGGAGCTCGGACACCACAAAGTTGCGCACCCCGCGACGGTACAGGTCACCAATATATCGGTGTCCGTCGTTGCGTGCCGACTTCAAGGCAAAAAACAAAGTTTCTTCTGGAAAACAAAGGGAACGGCTGTCAGTGAGCAGCCATCCTATCTTAGCATCGGCTGTGCCGATGCGACGCGCTCCAATGAGCGTTGTTATCTTTTCTATCGTATAATTCATCATGTAAAATCACCGTATTTCTTGCGTAATTCAGCAACCTTTAACATCGTCTTATCCATGAAAGCCTGATATTCGGACGACTCAGGATGAAAGGGCTTATGACCCAATGCCTGTTTCAAGGGGTGCCATTCTTCTAAAAACTTCTTCGCTGCAGACGAAAAACAAGTATCAACCAATCGTTCCCAAATGTAGTCAACAGCCTGTTCAGAAGGGTGCAACATATCGGCAGCATAAAAGCGGTAATCACGCAGTTCGTCAAGCAAGATTTCATAAGAGGGGAAATAATAGAGAGAGCAACGAGCAACAACCTGAGCAATGGCAAGCAGTAACGTTGCCTTCGACAACTGGCTCCCATGCGCACCATATTTACGATAACGGATGGGGCTGACGGTCAGCACCACCTGCACATCAGGCCGACGCTGGCGTAACAGGCTAACCGTCTTTTGCAGCACGTTGACACACTCGTCTACCGTCAGTTCTTCCTCCTGAAACAGGTTTTGAGGACGCTTTTCGCAGTTATCCACAATCTCACCCGTCGACTTCAACCGATAAACATGATTGGTACCGAGGGTGAGGAATACAATGCGCGGAGTACCATCGTAACGCTCAATGGTATGCAGAATGCTGACAGGGTTATACATTACCCCATAGGGATTTGATGTAACAGGAAAACCATTGTCGCGAAAGCGGCGGCTTACCTCGTCAGCAAAGCACGAACCTACAAAGAGTATTTCCTCGAAGGGCTGTATCTCAAAGTCAGGCTTCGGGATGTCTACTATCGTCCTAAACTCCATCGTTTCTAACTCCTGCTTACCTGTAAGCCCGTCTTCGACAAGGTCATATCTACAAAGCGAGCATTGGCATTGGGCTGCTGAACCGCCAGGAGCTGACGAATGCGAGCAGCAGCCTCTGGGTCTTTTGCCACCATATACAAATAACCGCCACCACCAGCTCCCGGCAACTTATAGCCCAGACAGAGGTCGTCCACAAGGTTTGCAATGCGACGCACACTATCGGGATTCGTACCGCTGTCAATCAGCTGGTTCTGTTCCCACGTCTTGCGAATCAGCTGCCCCATCTCGTCGAAGCGCTGACGCTGGATAGCCTCATACATATCAATGGAGTGGGCCTTCATCTCACGCAACTGTAACAGTTGCTGATGATGATTGACGAACATACGGCGCACGATTTCAGCCAATATCTTCTTGGCCGTGCGGGTAATACCTGTATAATAAAGTAGATGGCACTGGGCATACTCGGGCTGGGTAAAGACACTATCGGGCAACCAGCGCACACGTGGATTCTGGTCGAAGCCACGCTGGGTGTCAAGCAATTTAACACCTCCCAAGACGCCTCCAAACTGGTCTTGCCAACCGCCACCTGTTGTGAGCAACTGTTCCAGCACAAGTGTGCGACGGCTGATTTCGTTCTTGTCCCACGCCAGTGAACAGAAGTCGCTGACGGCTCCTAACACAGTAGAAGCCAGTATCGAACTGGTACCCAGTCCACTGCCTGCGGGTATGGCTGACAACAGGGTTAGCTCAATGCCGCAACCAAAAGATTCCAGCTGAGCACGTAGCGAAGGGAAAGTCTCTTGTGAGAAACCTGGCTGGAAGCCTGCTAACACAAGAGCAGCCTTCGGGATAGAGAATGGTGAGCCTACCTTATTATAAGCTGCCAACTGTTCGTAAGTCTCTACTACCTCCATAGCCCCAAGGTCGATGCTACGCAACACAATATGGTGCTCACGACAGGGTTTGACATAGGCCTGCAAGGGCGGCTGCCCATTCAGCTCTATGGCAATATTCACAACTGAGCCGCCTTCCATCAGGCAATAAGGTGGCGTATCAGTCCAGCCACCAGCTAAATCAATACGGACAGGAGAACGTCCCCATACAATCTGGTCTGGATAGACCGACAGACGGGGTGACTGCTTTTCAGCCAGCACACCAGCAGTAAGTCCTTCACGCAACAGCGAGAAGGCACCGTCGCTATCACCCCTGAACATCGCATCGTGGATGCGAGTGAGCAGCGGAGCATCTTCTGCCAACACATCAGGCAAGGGTAGTTGCATCCCACTAAACTCACGGGCAGCATCGTCCAAATCAAGTTGATAGAACACGCTATGCTGCCAGTTGCGAGCCAATGCAGGCCAGTTACGACTGCGGAACTGGGCACGCTGGGCAAAAAGGCGACGCAAGTTAGCCACATTCGAAATATCCTCTGCAGAAAGGAATGTTGTAGCCTTCTGAGACAGGTCATCCAAATTGTCTAGTGCATCCAGACTATCCAAGACAGGGAATTGCTTGCGCTGTTGTTCGCTACCTGTAAACTTGTCGTCAATGCCGTAGCGACGCACGCAGTATTGCGTCTCACCAATGGGAATAATATCAACACACTGCCCCGGTTCCAGACGGACAGTCCAGTCGTTATCAGGAACGCCCGTCACAATGTTGTCACGCGTCAGCGTCCAGCGAGGGCCTATGCAGCTGTTCTCTATCCAGATGTTCTGATTCTGCTCCGTAAACTGATAGTGGGTAACAGCATTCTGTGTAAAGATACTAGGATGCGGTTTGCGGTCGTGGTGCATAATGTCACGCTGGTCGTTGACAATATTCTGAATAGCCACCGTCGAGGATATCATTTCACCTGAAGTGCCAAAATGATAGAACTCACCACCCTGCAAAGGAACGATAGCTACCGATAGTTCGCGCAGCTCAGGGTCATCAATGGTCGGATGAGTGCCCAGCGTACAGCCGAACTCACTATACAGGTCGTACTCCTTGATGTCGTCGCCCTGCATAGAACGCTTCATCAACAACTTAACGGCCTTATCACTCAACAACCAGATGCCGATGTCGGTCAAGTAGAAATGGGCTTTTAATAGTTCCGCTAGCTGTTCCGTACTGGGTTTCTGCAACATCATCTTCAGCACGTTAGGGGTACGGCGGTCACTGACAAACACACCGTGGTCCTTAGCTATAGAGGCATCAAGCCACAAGCCGTAGCATACCACATCGGCATCAGGAATCGGCCCAATGCGCTCTGCAGCACGAATATATACATCGCCACTGACTATCATGGTGGTCAGCCGCTCTGGAGCCTGTGCCATCATGCGTTCATAAAGGGGCAGCTGCAAATCAAGCAGTGTCTGCGACAGACGCTGGCCACGCTCCCATCGGAATACGGGTATCGGAGTCAATATCTTACCACTGGGAGCATACGACGGTAGCCTGCGACTCTGTCCGCCAGCATGTAATACAATTGCCCGTTCACCATTCAGCCAGTCACGAGCCTGCTGCAGAAGCCAGGTTGTTCCACCACCCGACCCTAATTTATGCCCCACAGGGTCATTCGTACAAAAATATTCGTCGCGGGAAAATCCCGTCACGTCATGGAAACAGCCCACCAAATTAGGCGGCAAAGATAATAGTTTCTTCATCACTTGTTGATATTATTGTGCAAAGATACAAATTATTCACTATTCACTATTCATTATTCACAATTATTTTATATCTTTGCCGTGAAAAACAAAGAACTAAACAATGAAACTACTCACTAACAATAGCCCACAGGAACAAAGCTATCTCACCACCTTTATACTTGTGTCTATCTGCTTTGTACTATGGGGATTTACTAACGACATCACAGGAGTCATGGTCAGTGCCTTCTCACGCATCTTCCTGCTAAACATGACCGAGGGGGCTCTTATCAACGTGGCCAACTTTATGGGGTATCTGGTACTGGCTATCCCAATAGCTATCTTCACACAGCGCTACACCTACAAGTCAGGCGTATTGCTCAGTCTGGGCATCTATGCTGGTGGCATTCTACTACTGATACCTGCCAAGATGATTGGGGTGTTTCAAGGCTTTTTATTAGCATATTTCATCATGACGTGTGGTTCGGCTGCTTTGGAAACGTGCTGTCACCCATTGATTTACAAGATGGGGGACGAGCGTAAAGGCATCAACCGGCTCAATCTGGCACAGGCTTTCAATGCATTAGGAGCTGTTATCGGTATATATGTCGCCTCAAAAGCCGTTACAGAGAAGCTCAGTCCGATGCCAGCCAGCATGAGAGCCGAACTTCTACCCGCACAGTTTAACATTCTTAAGATGCACGACCTTGACACGGTTGTTCAGCCCTACCTCTATGTGTCCGCCATCATCATCGTGCTATTAGTGTTGATACGAGTAAGCACTTTTGTCGTACATCAGGAGAAGAAGTCCAGCGAGATGCCATTAGAAGCATTCAGAAGACTGCTTTGCATCCGTAACTACCGTGAAGGAGTGATAGCTGAGTTTTTCTATATCGGAGCCCAGATATGCCTCTTTACTTTTATGCTGGTCTATGCTCGCCAACTGTTTATTGAAGAAGGAATGGGAGAAAGTGCAGCCGATGTTGTTGCTGGCCATTATAACATCATAGCCTTTATCATCTATGCCACTATGCGCTTCGTCTGCACATGGCTGCTTAATTTCATCAAGCCGGGACGGTTACTATCAATCATGGCTATCATAGCTATTACAGCTCTCACTGGCAGCATCATCTTTACCAACCGCAACGGTCTCTATTGTCTTATCTTGGCCTGCGGAGCTTTGTCTATGATGTTTCCTACTATTTACGGTATGTCTCTCAGAGGAGTAGGCAACGATGTCAAGTACGCCAGTGCCGGACTCACGATGACGGTCTTTGCTGGTGCAGTACTGCCTCCGCTTCAGACCGCTATCGTGCAATGGGATATAGAACTATGGGGCATTCCTGCCATCAACCTCTCGTTCATCGTGCCTATCGTCTGCCTAATAGTTGTAGCTTACTACGGACACACAGGATATGTGCGCCACAACATCACCCACAACTACCAGTCCTAACGAGTAACTGACGACCGACGGCGACGGTATTCTATCCAAACTATCAGCAGAATAACCGCCAGTAATAGGACATACGAAGCGTAAGCTATGGTCTCCGTGCGCTCAATACTCTTGGGGAAAAAGCTCAACACCACTTCATGTTTACCAGGCTTCACCAGAAGGGCTCTTAACACATAATTGACACGGCCCAGTTCCTGCTCCTCACCATCTATGGTAGCCGTCCATCCGGGATAGTAGACTTCCGAGAATACGACAACACCACCTTTACCCGTCTCCACCTCATAGGTCAGTTGATTAGGTTCGTAGGCTTTGATGCGCACCACACTCATAGTATCCTGCTCTACGCTCTCGCCCAGCTGTTCCTTAAATTTCTGGTCAGCCACAGCTTCACGTCGCAGGTTCAATCCCTTAATACCATCCAATTCCTCATTGGCATTACCCACATAATGAACCTTGTCCACCAGCCAGGCATTGCCGTAGGTATAAGGATTCTCCAAAGGCACGGTCTGTCCACCCTGCAAAGGCAGTATAAAATATTTTGTATTCAGCATGTTTAGCACAGGATAGATACTGTCACCATTTACCTGTGTCATGTCACCACTGGCATGAGCAATAGCATTCATGGCTGCCCCCATTTCTTTCTGGATGTAAGCATCCGTCAGTTCCTGATAACGACGCAACTTGGCTGCGTGATAGCCGCCAATGCTCTTCAGATAGAAAGAGGTTTCGTTCTCGCTAAAAGTTGATGTAGCAAGATTCAGAACACGGAAATCAAGCGACTTATCTTGCAGGATGTGGCTAACGGCTGCCGTCTGGGGTACAGACTCCTCACGGACGCTTTTGGGCACGAACATCTCATCGTTCAGATAACGTTTATTCACCTGCCACATATCAAAGAGGCACAGCACCACCAATGCTGCCGTCATGTACTCAGCACGCAACTTGCGATACTGATAAAGCAACAGACAGGCCGTACCAATTACAATAATCCAGAACGAGCGCCAGCAGTCTGCCGTAAATACAGCCACACGCATCTCCGTCAGATTCTGCAACAGCGGCATCAATTGCTCGGTAGGAATCTGCTTCATAGCCTGCATCTCGCTATAACTGATGAAATCAGAGAAGAACACCTGAGGCATCAACGCAAAAAGCAGAGCAACACCTCCCGTTAGGGCAAACGATACATATAGCCACTTTGCTTTTCGCTTCAACAGCATCGGGTCGTCCACTATCTTCTTCAGTGCCAGCATAGCCAACAGAGGAATGGTAAACTCAGCTATCACGAGAATAGAGGCTACCGTACGGAACTTGGCATACATCGGCACATAGTTCAGGAAAAAGTCAGTAAACGGCATGAAGTTACGCCCCCACGACAATAAGACAGAGAGTATCGTCACCACCAACAATGCCCATTTCATAGGGCCTTTCACAATGAACAAGCCCAGCACAAACAACAGCAACACAAAAGCTCCCACATACACTGGGCCTGCCGTCATGGGCTGATTACCCCAGTATTGTCCCAGTTGTTGGTAGATGCCCGTATAGTAGCTATCGGCATGTTTCATGGCCGTTTTACTCTCCGCCAATGGCACACTAGCACCACCTTTTGCGTTAGGCACCAACAGAGTCCATGTTTCATCTATACCATAACTCCATTGTGTTATATAATCACGGTCCAGTCCGCTACTGGTCTGATTCTCTGCATTCTTTTTCACCAGTTCACTGGCTCCACGCATCGACTCCTGACCATACTGCCAAGTATGATACAGATTCGAAATGTTCAGACAGACACCTATCACAGCACCTATCACACAGACTGCCGTCGCCTTCAGCAAGTGCTTATATTCCTTGCCCCTGAGTCCTTCAATGGCAAAGGCTATCACCATGCCGATGATAATGAACAGGTAGTAATATGTCATCTGCACATGATTAGCCTTAATCTCAAAAGCAGTGAAAATAGCTGTCAGTAGCAAACCCCATAAATACTTACCACGATAGGCCAGTACAACACCCGCAATCAGCGGAGGCAGATAGGCTAAGGCCATCACCTTCCAGATGTGACCAGCGGCAATAATAATAAAGAAATAGCTGCTAAACGCCCAAAGCACAGAACCCAGCATGGCCAGATACCAACGGAAATCGAAAGCACGCAGCAAGATATAAAAGCCTAGCAGATAGACAAACACATACCACACATTTTCCGGCAGCCACAGATGATAGGCATTGATACCTTGCGACAGCAAGGTCGTGCTGTCATACGACGGAGCCGTCTGATAGGTAGGCATACCTCCAAACAGCGCATTCGTCCATCGGGTCACCTTGCCCGTCCGTTCATGATACTCCCGAGCCTCTTGACCAGCGCCCCTGCTGGCTGACGAGTCGTGCCGATACAAGATGCGTCCCTCTATATCAGCTGGGAAGAAATAAGCAAACGAGATTCCCACGAACAATAGGACTACCAGCACGTCAGGCAGCCACTGCTTCAGACTTTTCATACCTTACCAATTTTATTATAATTTGGCTGCAAAGGTAATCATTTTTGCGTAAAAAGTAGTACCTTTGCCGTCAAAATAACACAAACAGACATGAAAATAGGAATCATAGTAGCAATGGATAAGGAGCTGCACCAACTGCAGCAGCTCTTTACTAACGACAATATAGCCATCCGCAAGTGTGGTATCGGCAAGGTCAATGCAGCCCTCGGAGCCCAGCAGCTTATCAACGAATTTCATCCCGACTGTATCATCAGCAGCGGCTGTGCTGGCGGTAATGGTAACGACATCAACGTACAGGATGTAGTCGTCAGCACTGAGTTATGCTATCACGACGTGTATTGCGGGACAGCCATTGACAACTCAACCCAGTACGGACAGGTGCAAGGCCTGCCCGCCCGCTATCAGGCTGACCCTTATCTGCTTCGCAAAGCTAAAGAACTACAACAAAACATTCATGCCGGGCTTATCGTTACTGGTGACTGGTTTGTCGACTCCAAGGAGAAAATGCGCAGCATTATTGACAAGTTCCCCGAAGCCAAGGCTGTCGACATGGAGTCGTGTGCCATTGCCCAGACGTGCTATATTAATAAGGTACCCTTCATCTCGTTCCGCATCATCAGCGACATTCCACTGCGCGACACCAATGCCTCGCAGTATCATAATTTTTGGGACACCGTGGCCGACCACTCTTTCCAAGTCACTCGTACCTTTGTTGAGTCCTTATAATTATTCCTGTTATGCAGAAAATCCCCTCCTTCACTATTGACCACGAGCAACTGCTACGTGGTATCTATGTCAGCCGCCAAGACCAAGTAGGCAGCGAAGTTGTCACCACCTTCGACATCCGCATGAAAGAGCCTAACCGCGAACCAGCCCTCGACCCGAAAGCCGTTCACACGCTGGAACACCTTATAGCTACCTTTTTGCGCAATGATGAAGAATGGAAAGACCGCATCATCTACTGGGGACCGATGGGCTGCATGACGGGCAACTACCTCCTGCTCCGCGGCAACTACCAGCCAAGCGACATTGTCCCCCTCATACAACGCGCCTTCCACTTTGCCGCCACCTTTGAAGGTCAGGTTCCCGGAGCCACTCCCCGCGACTGTGGCAACTACTCCTATATGGACTTGCCCTTGGCTCGCCTCGAAGCCCAGAAGTTCTTAAACGAAGTACTTAATAACATCCAGCCCAAGAACCTCGTATATCCTCCTAAATAAATAATCACGCGCACCTGCGATATATAAAATAGGAGAAGTGGGGGGGTAAAAAAATTAAAAATAAAAAAAACAAAAAAAAATAATAAAAATAAAAAGAAAAAAAAAAAAAAAAAAAAAAAGAAAAAAAAAAAA
>CAMWKZ010000025.1 GCA_947174945.1 uncultured Prevotellaceae bacterium
CCTTGCTCACATTCACAAGTTGGGTAAGGAAATGATGGCTGCTTGTTTCTAATTTCCCCTTTAAGATTAATTCTCTTAGTTCGGTACAAAGTTACTACATTTATTGGTAATTGTAGTATGTTTGTACGGGGCTTACTCCAGCTGATGGCGGAGGAAGAAGCGGCGGGTTTTGAGGAAGTAGAGGGCTACGCCCAAGAGGTTGATGAGGGAGACGGTCCAGAAGGCGGTGGAGTAGCCTGACAGTTCGGAGAGGATGCCGCCAGCGAGCACGCCGAGACCCATGCCGATGTCCCACGAGATGAGGATGGTGGAGTTGGCGGTGCCGCGCTCGTTGTGGTGGGCCACGCTAATCATCATGTTCTGGAAGGCGGGCCACAGGTGGCCGTTGCCCAGTCCGATGAGGAGGGCGGAGCCGTAGTAGCCTGCGAGGGGCAGGGACTGGGAGGCGATGCCGAGCTGCTGGGCGAGGGTGGGCAGGAGGATGAACAGGGTGTAGCCGACGAGCGAGATGACCATGCCCTCGGAGGCGTTGTGGGTGAGGCGGCCTTGGCGCAGTGCCTTGCCACCTTGCAGTCGCGAGAGCATGAGGCCGACGGCGCAGAGCATGAACCACGTGCCCGTGCCGCCCGTCATGTGGAGCACCTGCTTGCCGTAGATGGCCAGATAGTTGCTGAGCACGCCGAAGCAGAAGCCGAAGAACACCATGTTGACGCCGATGAGCCAGCCGCGACGCAGGAAGAAGCGGTCGAGCGACAGCTTCTGAGGGGCTGCGGTGGTCTCGCGGGGGCGCAGCTTGACGGTGGCGTCGACGGTTAGCCCGAAGAGGGCGATGGCAAAGGCGAGCCAGAAAAGCAGCTGGAAGTTGTGGGTCTGTGAATAGACGAAGATGGCGAAGGTGGGCGAGATGGCCATTGCGAGGTTGTTGGACAGCCCGTAGTAGCCGATGCCCTCGTTGCGCCGCGAGGATGGCAGCACGTCGATGGCCACGGTCGAGTTGGCCACGGTGACGGCTCCGAAGGGGCCTCCGTGCAGGGTGCGCACGAGGGTGAACAGCAGGAGGGTGGAGGCGGCCAGATAGCCTGCGAAGAAGATGGCGAAGGCGGAGTAGGCGGCGAGCAGCACGGTGCGCCGCGGGAAGGAGTCGACCATGTAGCCGCTGAAGGGTCGGAACAGCAGGGCGGTGACGGTGTAGCCCGACAAGACCAGCCCTATCACGTCCTTAGTGGCCCCGAAGGTCTCGTGCAGATAGAGGGGCAGCAGGGGTGTGAGCAGGTAGAAGGCGAAGAACAGCGCAAAGTTGGCCGTCATCACCTTGCAGTAGTTGCGGTTCCAGAGACGTTCCATCAGTATTGGCGCAGTGCGGCCAGCAGCTCAGTGTTCTCGGTGCGGGTGCCGATGGTGATGCGCAGGCAGTTGCGGCAGAGCTGCACGCGGGTGCGGTTGCGCACGATGATACCGCGGTCTACCAAGTAGTCGTAGATGGCCTGTGCATCGGTCATGCGGGCGAGGAAGAAGTTGGCATCGGTGCGGTAGACGTGCTCGCATACGGGCAGCTGGCTGAACGCACTCATCAGCCGTGTGCGCTCCTCGAGCAGCGTCTTCACCCACTTGTCCACCTCGAAGGGGTCTTTCAGCATCTCGATGGCCTGTTGCTGGGTCAGCAGATTGATGTTGTAGGGGTACTTCACCTTATTATAGATGGCCACGATGTCAGCCGAGGCAAAGGCCATGCCCAGTCGGATGGCTGCACCGCCCCACGCCTTCGACATGGTCTGCATGACGATGAGGTTGGGGTGAGTGGGCAGTTCCTGTCGCATGGACTGCTGCTGGGCGAAGTCGATGTAGGCTTCGTCGACGATGACGATGCCCTCGAACTGCTCCACCACGCGCAGCATTTCGTCGCGGTTGAGCGAGTTGCCCGTGGGGTTGTTGGGCGAGCAGAGCCAGATGAGCTTGGTGTGGTTGTCGCAGGCGGCCAGCAGCTGGTCGGCTGAGAACTGGAAGCGGTCGTCGAGCAGCACGGTGCGATACTCCACGTCGTTCACGTCGGCGCACACCTGATACATGCCGTATGACGGGGCGATGGCCACCACATTGTCAACGCCGGGCTGACAGAAGACGCGGTAGGCGAGGTCGATGGCCTCGTCGCTGCCGTTGCCGAGGAACAGCATGTCCTCGGGCACGCCCTTCACCTGCGACAGCAGCCGCTTCAGTTCGCGCTGCAGCGGGTCGGGGTATCGGTTGTAGGGTGCGTTGTATGGGTTCTCGTTGGCATCGAGGAACACGTGCGCCTCCTTGCCCGAGTATTCGTCGCGTGCCGACGAGTAGGGGGCCAGCCCCCAGATGTTGCGTCTGACTAATTGCTCTAAGGGTTTCATCGTCGTATGGTGTTTCAGTCTTTCAATTCCTCAATGGCCCTGATGCGCACGCTCATGGCGCGCTTGTGGGCGTCCAGCTGCTCGGCCTCGGCCATTAGCTCCACCGCTCGCCCGATGTGGCCGATGCCCTCGGCGGTCAGGTGCTGGAAGGTTATCTTGCGGCAGTAGGAGTCGAGATTGACGCCGTTGTAGGCCGTGGCATAGCCGTGGGTGGGCAGCGTGTGGTTGGTGCCGCTGGCATAGTCGCCGGCACTCTCGCAGGCGTATGGGCCGAGGAACACGCTGCCGGCGTTGACGACCCGCTCGGCCATCTGCTCATAGTCCTTGACCTGCAATATCAGGTGCTCGGGGGCGTAGGCGTTGCTCAGTGCCAGCATCTCGTCGGCAGAGCTGACGAGCACGTAGCAGCTGTTGTCGAGCGCCTTGGCCGCCATGTCGCGGCGGGGCAGCTCCTGCAGTTGTCGCTCCACCTCCTGCTGCACCTCGTGCATTTTCTGCTCGGAGGTGGTGATGAAGAGCACCTGCGAGTCGGCCCCGTGCTCGGCCTGCGACAGCAGGTCGGCGGCTACAAAATCGGCCCGGGCAGTGTCATCGGCCAGTACACACACTTCTGACGGGCCGGCTGGCATATCAATTGCCACTTCGCCCACACTGACCATCGACTTTGCAGCCATGACGTATTGGTTGCCCGGGCCGAATATCTTGTAAACCTTGGGGACGGTCTCGGTGCCGTAGGCCATAGCGCCGATGGCCTGCACACCTCCTATCTTATATATTTTGCTGACCCCTGCAATGCGGGCGGCCACGAGGATGGCGGGGTTGACGCGCCCTTCACTATTCGGGGGCGTGCATAGCACTATCTCGCGACAACCGGCTATCTTGGCCGGTGTGGCCAGCATCAGCACGGTGGAGAATAGCGGTGCGGTGCCGCCGGGAATGTATAGCCCGACGCGCTCGATGGGCACGCTCTTCTGCCAGCAGACCACGCCCTCCTGCGTCTTGACCTTCTGTCCGACGAAGCGTTGCGACACGTGGAATACCTTGATGTTGTGGTGGGCCAGTATGATGGCGTCGTGCAGCTCGCTGCTCACCAGCTGTTCGGCCTCCTCCATTTCCTGCTCGGTCACGGCGAGGCTGTCGAGCTGTGCATGGTCGAACTTCAGTTCATACTCGCGCACGGCCTCGTCGCCGCGCTGTTTCACGTCGGCCAGCACCGTGGCTACGGTCTCGTTCAGCCTTGTGAGGTCCAGTCGCGGACGCTCCGTAATCTCGGCCCACTGTTCGTGCGAGGGGTATCTGTATATCTTCATAACTCAATGGGTGTCAAAGAATCATCTTCTCAATCGGGGTGACCAGTATGCCCTGTGCGCCCATGTCCTTCAGCTTGCCTATGATGGCCCAGAAGCACTTTTGGTCTAAGACCGTGTGAACGGAGCACCAGTCGTCGTCGGCCAGCGGTATGATGGTGGGGCTCTTCAGTCCGGGCAGCACGCTGACTATCTCTTGCAGCCGTGCCTTGGGCACGTTCATGCTGACGTACTTCTTGTCCTCGGCGTCCTTGACGGCCTTGAATCGGAACAGCATCTCGTCCAGCGTGGCACGCTTGTCAGCCGACAGCTGCTTGTTGCCAATGAGCAGCGCCTCGCTCTGCATCACCACCTCCACCTCGCGCAGGTTGTTGCTGACCAGCGTCGAGCCTGACGACACGATGTCGAAGATGCCGTCGGCCAGCCCGATGCCCGGGCTGATTTCCACCGAGCCGGTGATGACGTGTATGTCGCAGTTGATGCCCTTGTCGGCCATGAACTGGCGCAGGATGTTGGGGTACGACGTGGCTACCTTGCGCCCGTTGAACCACTCCACGCCCTGATAGTCAATCTCCTTGGGTATGGCCAGCGACAGGCGGCAGCGCGAAAAGCCGAGGCGCGATATGATGTCGCAGTCCTCGCCACGCTCCACGTACTCGTTTTCGCCCACCACGCCGATGTCGGCCACGCCCGATGCCACCGACTGGGGTATGTCGTCGTCGCGCAGGTAGAGCACTTCTAAGGGGAAGTTTCTCGACTGGACCAGCAGTGTGCGCTTCGATGCGCTCACCTTGATGTCGGCCTCGGCCAGCAGGCCCATTGTGTCGTCAAACAGTCGGCCTTTCGACTGTACAGCTATTCTTAACATGGTTTGTTTTCTCCTCTAATTTAGAATTGTGGCTGCAAAGTTACGAAAAAGCGGGAGAAATGCAAAGGGAAAAGCCATTTTTATTTACTTTGCACATTCAGCGGACGTGCTCGGCACCATGCACGGACACGCTCGGCATCATGTGCGGACGCACTCGGCACCATGTACGGACGCACTCGGCACCATGCACGGACGCGCTCGGCACCATGTGCGGACGTGCTCGGCATCATGTACGGACAGGCTCGGCATCATGTACGGACACGCTCGGCACTCAATATTCCCGTGGTTTTGCCGATATTTCAGGATTATTGCTTACCTTTGCAGCGTGAAATGGCATATCATACCGATAGTGGCGCTGGCAGTGCTCAGCCAGTCGTGCGGGCAGAAGCGACAGCAGCCCGTGGTCGCACCGTGGGGTGAGATAACGGACTCGATACCTGCCGACGACAGCTTCGACCTCGACGAGATACAGCGCAACGGCGAGCTGATAGCACTGACGCTGACGGGGCCCGAGACGTACTACGACTATCGGGGCCGCCACTTGGGTGCGCAATACCTGCTGGCGCAACGCTTTGCCGACAAGCTGGGCGTGAGGCTGCGCATGGAGGTGTGCCGCGACACGGCAGAGCTTGTCCGCCGACTGGCCGACGGCGAGGCCGACATCGTGTGCTATCCCATGACGAAGAGCGGGGTGGGGTGGCTCGTCGGCACCGACAAGGACGAGCTGCGGCGCGAGCTGGAGGCATGGTACAAGCCAGCAATGCTGGCCGAGGTGAAGAAGCAGGAGGACTTTCTGCTGTCGGCACGGGCCGTGCGCCGACGGGTGTTCTCGCCCATGCTCAACCGTGCCGGTGGCATCATATCGCACTACGACGGCCACTTCCAGCGTCATGCAGCCACCATCCGATGGGACTGGCGACTGCTGGCAGCCCAGTGCTATCAGGAGTCGACATTCGACCCGCAGGCACGCTCATGGGCTGGCGCCTGTGGTCTGATGCAAATCATGCCCACGACGGCTGACCATCTGGGGTTGCCACGCGCCAGCATCTTCGACCCCGAGCAGAACATAGCCGCGGCGGTCAAATATCTGGGCGAGCTGGAGCGCAACTTCGCCGACATTCGTGAGCACGCCGAGCGCACCAAGTTTGTGCTGGCAGCCTACAACGGCGGCCACTTCCACATACGCGACGCAATGGCGCTGGCACGCAAGGACGGGCGCAACCCCCAGCGGTGGCACGACGTGGAGCCATACGTGCTGGGGCTTAGTCGGCCCGAGTATTACAACGACCCCGTGGTGCGCTACGGCTATATGCGAGGCTCGGAGACGGTGGACTACGTGCGCAAGATTCATGAGCGATGGAACGGCTACCGAGGGGTCAAGACCGTCAGGCAGGTCAGTGGGCCGCAGGGCGTTCCACAGAAAGCCAAGCGCGAGCGCAAGCAAAAGTATAAGTTGAGTGAGTAAAGAAAGCCCGTTCAGCGAATGGCCAAAGCCCGCTGAATAGCCCAACAAAAAAGCCCCTTCCCAAGTGGGAAAGGGCTTTCTTATATCATCGCATTAGGCGCGTTAGCACAGCTTGCGCGAACCGTCGCCAATCACCACGTCGTACACCTTCGGCTCGTGACCGTACTTCTCGTTGAAGCGCTTCTTGGCGTCCTCGATGAACTGCTTGTACAGGTCGTTGCGCACAAGGTTGATAGTGCAGCCGCCGAAGCCACCGCCCATGATGCGCGAACCCGTCACACCGTTCTCCTTGGCCACCTCGTTCAGGAAGTCAAGCTCCTCGCAGCTCACCTCGTAGTCCTTCGACAAGCCCTCGTGCGTCAGGTACATCATCTCGCCAACCTTCTCGTAGTCACCCTCCTCAAGGGCGGCACACACGGCCAGCACGCGGTCTTTCTCGCCCAGCACAAACTTGGCACGCTTGTAGTCCTCTTCGCCCACCTCGGCACGCACCTCGTCCAGCTGCTCCCATGTGCAGTCGCGCAGCGTCTCATACTTGCCCTCGGGGTGCTTCGCCTGAATGTGCTTCACCACGTTCTCGCACGAGTTGCGGCGGTCGTTGTAGGGCGAGCCGGCCAGCTGGTGCTTCACCACCGAGTCCAGCAGCACCAGACGGTAGCCGTCGGGCTTGAAGGGGAAGTACTCAAACTCACGCGAGCGGCAGTCCAGACGCATCAGGCAGCCAGCCTTGCCAAAGACCGAGGCAAACTGGTCCATGATGCCGCAGTTCACACCGCAGTAGTTATGCTCCGTAGCCTGTCCGGCCAGCGCCATGTCCCACTGGCTCACCTTGTTGTCGCCGAAGATGTCGTTCAGTCCATAGGCAAAGCAGCTCTCCATGGCAGCCGACGACGACATACCAGCCCCAAGGGGCACGTCGCCGGCAAAGGCAATGTTGAAGCCCTTCACGGGCACGCCCAGCTTCATCATCTCCAGCGCAATGCCGTAGATGTAGCGAGCCCACGAAGCCTTAGGCCCTGCGGGGTCAGACAGCTTGAAGTCCACGCGGTCCTTCAGGTCAATGGCGTATGCCATCACCGTGTCCTCCGTGCCGTTGGCACGCATCTCGGCCATGATGCCCTTGTCCACAGCCCCGGGGAACACGAAGCCCCCGTTATAGTCGGTGTGCTCACCAATCAGGTTAATACGTCCGGGCGAGGCATACACATTGCCCGTCTTGCCGTCAAAGTGCTTGATGAAGCGACTTCTTACAAATTCAATGTCCATCATAATTCGTTTGTTTTAATGGTTAGTAAATCAATTAGTCAACTGGAATGTCCTTGTTCACGTTCTTGCAGCCAATAAGGGCGTAGTAGAACATATAGGCCATGGCAAGCAGATAGACAAAGTAGCTCGGCATATAGCCCATAAAGTTAGAGAACCAGCCCTGTATCAGAGGCAGCACGCCACCGCCGACCACCATCATCATGAAGATGCCCGAGGCCTGAGCCGTGTACTTGCCAAGCCCCTCGGTGGCAAGGTTGAAGATAGAAGCCCACATGATAGACGTACACAGGCCGCACAGCACCAGCAACAGCGCACTGACGGGAACGACAGCCGACGTCAGCGAGAACGTCATGATGTTGAACAGCGGCATGGCCACCGTCGTCGTCTTAGGCATGAACATGGCAGCCAGAATCAGAATCATGCCCACGAAGGTAGTGCCCAGCATCAGTTGGCGCGACGACACCTTGCCCGCAATGAAGCCCGACACCAGACGGCCACAGAGCATCAGCAGCCAGTACATGGCAGCCACCGCACCACCAATCGTGGCAGCGTTGGCCAGCAATCCCGCGCCCTTGTCCGTCGTGTCCGACAGGTAGAAATTCAGCGCACCGGGGATGCCCACCTCAACGCCCACGTAGACGAAGATGGCAATAACACCCAGCGTGCAGTGGCGGAACGACCACGGCGAGTACTCAAACTTGGTGTCGGCAGTCACCTTGCCCAGCTCGGGGTCCTCGATGGGGATGAACGTCAGGATGCAGAAAGCCGCTGCAAACACAGCCATGGCGATGTAGAGCACCAAGTTAACGTCGGCCATCTGGGTCGACTTCGTCACCTCGCCAATCAGCGCACCCACCAGCATCGGGGTCAGCGTGCCCGTCAGCGAGTTCAGCGTACCGCCAATCAGGTTCAGCTGGTTGCCACGGTTGCCACCGCCGCCCAGCAGGTTCAGCATCGGGTTCACCACCGTGTTCAGGATGCAGACCGAGAAGCCCGATACAAAAGCTCCCAGCAGATACACGCAGAAACCTGCGATGCCTGTTGGGAAGCTGCTTATAAACTGGATAAGCACACCGAAGAAGCCCACGGCAATACCTATCAATGCCGATTTCTTGTAGCCTATCTTCGTCAGCATCTTGCCGGCGGGAATACCCATGAACAGGTAGGCAAAGAAATTCATGAAGTTACCCATCATGCCCAGCATGTTGTTGCCGTCAATGCCCGGCTGGCTCTTCCAGATAACGCCGATGGGAGCACCAAGATTGGTTACAAACGCAATCATGGCATAGAGGAAGAACATCGTCACAATAGCGATAATGCTTCCGTTCGTCTTTTGATTACTCATAATTATATAGTATAGTTTGTTTTGCGATTACTCAGCCACACCGAAGCGGTAGATGGTCTTCTGCTTGTACTGCTCGCCAGGGTTCAGCATCACCGAGGGGAAGTAGGGGCGGTTAGGCGAGTCGGGGAAGTGCTGGCACTCGAAACAGATGGCCGAGCGGCGTGGGAACGTGGCCCCGTGCTGTCCCTTGTAGCCATCAGCCCAGTTGTCGCTATACACCTGCATACCCGGTTCGGTGGTGTACACCTCCAGCGTGCGCTTGCTCTCAGGCTCGGTCAGCCGGGCGGCAAAGCTCAGTTCGCCCTCCTCCCGCTTGTTCAGCACGAAGCAGTGGTCATAGCCCGCACCGTTCTTGATTTGCTCGTTGTCGGCATCAATGTCCTGCCCGACGGGCTTCACCGTGCGGAAGTCAAAGGGCGTGCCAGCCACCTTCAGGATTTCGCCCGTAGGTATGCACGTCTCGTCGATGGGGATGAAAAAGTCTGCGTTGATTTCCAGCTGCTGCTTCTCGATGGTCGGGGTGGGGTTGGCAATGCCCGTCATGGAGAAGAAGGCGTGGTGGGTCAGGTTGATAATGGTCTTCTTGTTCGTGGTGGCGAGGTATTCAATCACCAGCTCGTTCTGGTCGGTGAAGGTGTATTCCACCGTGATGCGGCACTCGCCCGTGAATCCCTCCTCACCGTAGGCCGATGTGTAGGTCAGTGCCAGTCCGCGCGGGCCCATCTGCTTCGCATCCCACACGCGGGCGTGGAATCCCGTGGGGCCTCCGTGCAGGGCGTTGGGGCCGTTGTTGATAGCCAGCTGATACTCCTTGCCGTTCAGTGTGAACAGACCCTTGGCAATGCGGTTGCCGTATCGGCCAATGAGGGTCGAGAGGAAAGGCTCTGGCGAGTTGATGACATCCTCGATGTTGTCGTGGCCCTGAATGACGTTAGCCACCTTGCCGTCCTTGTCGGGCACCATGATGGCCACGATGGCACCGCCGTAGTTGGTCACTGCCACCTCATAGCCCTTTCGGTTCTTCAGGATGTATAAATCAGTCTTCTTACCATTCACCGTGGTCTGGAAATCCTTACGGTTCAGACCACATAAATTAGCGTTTTCGGTTGTGTTAGCCATATCGTTATTGTTTTAAGTTACTTAAATCCTTTTGCAAAGTAACCTAAAAAAAACGAGAATGACGAAAGAAAGAGGGAAAAAAACGTCTTCGCGAGTGTTAAAAACACCTAAAGGCATTTCTTTAGGAAGTCGCCGACGACGTAGGAACTACCGCCAACGAACACGAAGTCGGCCTTGTCGGCACAACTCATGGCGGCTTTATATGCTTCATATACAGAGGGGTAGGACGTTCCCTCCAGCCCATAGCGGCGTGCCAGCGTCATCAGCACGGGGGCACTGACGGCGCGGTGGCTGTCGGCCTGGGTAAAATAGTAGGTCGCCTCGCGGGGCAGCAGTTCCAGCACACCGTCCACGTCCTTGTCGTCGACCATGCCGAAGATGATGTGCATTCGCTGGCACTCGATGCCCTTCAGCTGCTGGCTGATGTACTGCCATCCTGCCACGTTGTGACCCGTGTCGCACACCACGCGGGGTGCCTGCTGTATGGTCTGCCACCGTCCCCTCAGCCCTGTGTTCTGTGCCACCCTTGCTATGCCGTGCTCCAGCTCGTAGCGTCCTTTCTCCTTAGTCTCCTCGTCGGGACAGGTGCTGAGGAATCCGCGCTGTGCAAGAGCCTGCAGGGCATAGAACACGGTGTTGAGGTTCTGCTGCTGGTAGATGCCACCCAAGTCGCCCTTCAGGCTGCCGAAGTGTTGTGTGTAGTGTACCATTCCCCCTTCGGGCAGCACGTCGGCACTGATGACCTCCAGCACGTCGTCGGCAAAGACGATGGGTGCGCCCACCTTCTGAGCCTGTTCCTCAAACACGGGGCGCGTCTCGGGATGGCTCTCGCCAATGACTACGGGCACGCCCGTCTTGATGATGCCTGCCTTCTCGGCGGCTATCTTCGCCAGCGTGTCGCCCAGCAGCTGGGTGTGGTCCATGCTGATGTTGGTGATGACCGACACCTGCGGGGTGATGACGTTGGTGCAGTCGAGCCGACCGCCCAGTCCTACCTCAATGATGGCGATGTCGACCTTGCATTCCTTAAAATAATGGAGCGCCATAGCCGTGGTCACCTCAAAGAACGTGGGGTGCAGCGGTTCGAAGAACGGGCGCTCGCGCTCCACGAAGTCGACCACGTAGTGCTCGCTGACGGGGATGCCGTTGATGCGGATGCGCTCGCGGAAGTCGGCCAGGTGGGGCGACGTGTAGAGACCCACCCTGTAGCCGCACTCCTGCAACACGGAGGCTATGGTGTGCGACACGCTGCCCTTGCCGTTGGTGCCCGCCACGTGGACGGTGGCATAGGCGTGGTGCGGATGGCCCAGATGTTCGTCCAGTGCCAGCGTGTTGTCAAGCCCCTCCTTGTAGCCCGATGCGCCTTGGCGCTCGAACATGGGGAGCATGTTGTACAGGTAGTCGCAGGTCTCTTGGTAATTCATTGTCTTGTTTGTTATGATGCTTCAAAGGTAGCGTTGCTTGCGCGCTGTCGTCAGCTGAAGTAGTTCCTGAACTTCTGGAAGATGCTGCGCTTGGTGTCGGCATCGCCCTTGAAGTTGTCGCTCTGACGGAACTGCTCAATGGCGGTGCGCTCTTCCTTCGAGAGGGTCTTGGGCACGTAGACGCTGACGTTGACCACGAGGTCGCCGTTGCCGCGTCCGTAGCCCTGCACGGCAGGCAGTCCCTTGCCACGCAGTCGCATGGTCTTGCCGGGCTGGGTGCCCGGTTCGAGCTTCACCTTCAGGCGGTTGCCCTCGATGGTGGGAATCTCCACCTCGCCTCCAAGTGCTGCTGTAGGGAAGTCGAGCAATAGGTTGTATATCAGGTCGTTCTCGTCGCGGACAAAGGTGTCGTTCTCCTCCTCCTCGATGAATACCTGTATGTCGCCGCTGATGCCCTTGTGGCGACCAGCGTTGCCCTTGCCCGGGACGTTGACCACCATGCCCTCGGCCACGCCTGCGGGGATTTTGATTTCCACCACTTCCTCGCCTTTCTCCACGCCCGTGCCACCGCAGTGCTTGCACTTGTTCTTGATGACCTGGCCTTCGCCACCGCAGGTGGGGCATACGCCCTGTGTCTGCATCATGCCGAAGATGCTCTGGGTGGTGTGGGTGATGCGCCCCGAGCCGTGACACGTGGGACACTGCTCGCTGGCACTGCCTGCCTCGGCACCCGAGCCTTGGCAGTGTGAGCAGGTGATGTCCTTGCGCACCTTGAACTTCTTGGTGACACCGTGGGCTATCTCGTCGAGCGACAGCCTGACCTTCAGGCGGAGGTCGCTGCCCCGGTGCTGCTGGCGTGCCTGCTGGCCTCTGCCGAAGCCCCCGAAGCCTGCGCGCCCGCCGAAGATGTCGCCGAACATGGAGAAGATGTCGTCCATGTTCATCGACGTACCGCTGAAGGGGTCGAATCCGCCTCCGGGTGCGTTGAATCCGAACTGGTCGTACTGCTGACGCTTCTGTGGGTCGTGCAGCACGTCGTAGGCCTCGGCAGCCTCCTTAAACTTCTCCTCGGCCTCCTTGTTGCCGGGGTTGCGGTCGGGGTGGTATTTGATGGCGATGGTGCGATACGCCTTTTTTATCTGGTCTTCTGTGGCGTTTCGTTCCACGCCCAGCACCTCGTAGTAGTCTCTCTTTTGAGCCATTGTTGTCTTTGGGGTTGATGATTATCGCTTGGGTGGCTATTGTCCTACGGCCACCTTGGCGTGGCGTATTACCTTGTCGTTGAGCTGGTAGCCTGTCTGCATACAGTCGATGACCTTGCCTTTCTTGTCGTCGCCCATGCCCGGCACCATGGCCACTGCCTCGTGCAGGTCGGTGTCGAAGTCGGCGCCCTCGGTGTCAATCTTCTTCACGCCGAGGCTTTCGAGTGCTTTCATGAACTTGTGGTAGATAAGCTCCATGCCCTCGCGCAGCACCTGCGGGTCGTCGGTCTTCTCGCCGCTGGCGATGGCTCGCTCCATGTCGTCGATGACGGGCAGTATGGTGGATACGGCCTTTTCGCCTCCGTTGAGGATAAGCTCGGCCTTTTCCTTGAGTGTGCGCTTGCGGTAGTTGTCAAACTCGGCAGTCTTGTAGAGCATCTGTGTCTTCAGCTCCTCAATCTCGGCCTGTGCCTTCTCCAAGTCGGTCAGCTCCGGGGCCTCTGTGCCCTCGTCACCCTGAGGGGCTTCGCTGTCGGTGTTCTCGGTGTCGGCAGCGGGCTGTTGTGGCTCCTGCTGCTGCTCTTCCTGTTCTATCTTTTCTTCTTCGTTCATAGTTGTATTGATTGGTGTATGGTTAGTACAGCAAATATCGTGCCACACTTCAGGCGTACATCTCGGCCTTCTTCTCCTTGATGGCCTCGTCGTAGATGTAGTCGTCGTAGGTGGTCAGCTTGTCGATGGTGCCCTGCGGTGTCAGCTCGATGATGCGGTCGGCCACGGTGTTGATGAACTCGTGGTCGTGGGATGCGAAGAGGATGTTGCCCTTGAAGGATATGAGGTTGTTGTTGAATGCCTGTATGGACTCGAGGTCGAGGTGGTTGGTGGGTGTGTCGAGTATGAGGCAGTTGGCGTTCTTCAGTTGCATACGTGCTATCATGCAGCGCATCTTCTCGCCTCCCGACAGCACGTTGACGTGCTTCAGTACGTCTTCTTCCTTGAAGAGCATTCGCCCGAGGAAGGACTTGAACATGACTTCGTTGCCCGTGCCGTACTGTGAGAGCCACTCGACGAGGTTCATTTCTGACTGGAAGAAGTTGGTGTTGTCGAGCGGCAGGTAGGCGGTGGTGATGGTCACGCCCCACTTGTAGGTGCCTGCCTGTGCCTCGCGGTTGCCGTTGATGATTTCAAAGAGGGCGGTCATGGCCTTGGGGTTGTGGGAGAGGAAGACGGTCTTCTGACCTTTCTCGATGGTGAACGACACGTTGTCGAAGAGCACGGTGCCGTCGGCATCGACGGCTTTGAGGCCCTCTACCTCCAGTATCTGTGTGCCCGGCTCGCGCTCCATCTGGAAGATAATGCCGGGGTATTTTCGCGTTGAGGGTGTGATTTCCTCGACGTTGAGCTTCTCGAGCATCTTTTTGCGCGAGGTGGTCTGCTTTGACTTGGCCACGTTGGCTGAGAAGCGGCGTATGAACTCCTCGAGCTGCTTGCGCTTTTCCTCGGCCTTCATCTTCTGGTTCTGCTGCTGGCGCAGGGCGAGCTGTGACGACTCGTACCAGAAGGAGTAGTTGCCGGAGAAGAGGGTGACCTTGCCGAAGTCGATGTCGACGGTCTGTGTGGACACGGCATCGAGGAAGTGGCGGTCGTGGGAGACGACGAGCACGCACTGCTCCATGTTGGACAGGTACTCCTCCAACCAGCGCACGGTGTCAAGGTCGAGGTCGTTGGTAGGCTCGTCGAGCAGCAGGTTGTCGGGGTGTCCGAAGAGTGCCTTGGCCAGCATGACGCGCACTTTCTCGTTGTTCGATATTTCGCTCATCTGCTTCTGGTGCTGCGGCTCGCCCACGCCGAGGTTCTGCAGCAGCTGGGCGGCCTCGCTCTCGGCTTCCCATCCGTTCATCTCGGCAAAGGCCATTTCGAGCTCGGCGGCGCGGTTGCCGTCCTCCTCGGTCATTTCGTCCTTGGCGTACAGGGCTTCGCGCTCCTTCATGTTCTGCCACAGGGGCTGGTGGCCCATCAGCACGGTGTCCATCACCGTGTAGGGGTCGTACTTGAAGTGGTCCTGCTCGAGCACTGACAGGCGCTCGCCGGGCTGCATCTCCACCGTGCCCTTGTTGGGCTCCAGCTCGCCGCTGATGGCGCGCAGCAGGGTGGACTTGCCTGCTCCGTTGGCACCGATGATGCCGTAGATGTTACCACTTGTGAACTTGATGTTGACGTCCTTGTAGAGCGTCTTCTTGCCAAACTGGATAGCCAGATTCGTGACTGTTATCATGTCTTCTTATACCTTATATATTGTTTTGTGGGTGCAAAGGTAGTCATTAAAACGCAAAAAGCCAAAGAAAACTTTGGCTTTTTTACGCTTAGAGGGTGGCATACTCGGCCTCGGCATTGAAGCAGGGGCACGCCTTGCTGACGCTGGGCAGGTCGCGGTGGCCTGTGATGCGGGCTTCGGGGAACTGGCGGCGCAGCTGAGTAAGTAGCTGGCGCAGGGCGCGGCGCTGGGCCGTGGTGCGCGTGTCGGCGGGCTGTCCGTCGGGGTTGAGCCCGCCTTCGTAGCACACGCCGATGGAGTGGGCGTTGTGGCCCCGGGCGTGGGCTCCGACCAGTTGCAGGTGGCGCGTCTGGTAGGTCTGGCCGTCGCGGGTGACGTAGTAGTGGTAGCCCGTGTAGCCGAAGCGGTCGCGGTGGCACCTGATGAGCGCCGTGACCGTGAACGGGCGGTCACAGCGCGTGGCGGAGCAGTGGACGACTATCAGAGTAATGCGGCGCATGACTGTACGAATAGTGATGAACTGACTGCGGTGAGGATGGTCACCAGGAGCTGGATGAGCTGTTTCCAAGTTTCGCGTTTCATGATGTTACGTTGTTAGGTTGTACGTTGGGTTCAGGGTTCGCTTACTTCGACGGTGATGGTCTTGGGGGCCTTGTAGTCGGTGGCCTCCTCGAAGGTGATGTCGGCCAGCATGGCCACTTGGGCGCGCGTCACGCCGTTCTGCTTCTGCGTGGTGTACTCGGGCTGGAACAGGATGCGGGGCGTCAGGGTGGATGCCGTCAGCTTCTCGTGGTCGGTGAAACCGCCCTGCTGGTTCTTGATGCCGCACTTGAAGATGCCCACGTTGTCGATGCGCACCTTCTCGCCCAGTGCGATGAAATGGCGCAGGGCGTAGCCCAGCTCGTCGAGCACGGCGATGCAGTCGGAGCGCTTGACCGATGCCTGCGTCTGGATGAAGTCGGCCAGCTGGCGGGTGTCGATGTGCTTCTTGTTGTACACTGCGTGGGCGTAGTACTTGCCACAGTTCATTGACTTGGGGCTTGTCACTTGCTTTTTGATAAACTTCTGACTCATAGTTTGTTGTTTTTAACTGTTAATGAATTGATGAAAGCGGGACCGCGGTGTCCTTTCTCTGTTTGCAAAGGTACTACATTCGGAAAGTGCGTTGTCAGTTTCTGTCAGTTTCAGTCAGTTTCGGGTACGATTATGCACGATAATTCCCATTCCAACGGGGTGGGGAGCACATCCGCAGAGGGTGCCGACCGTGTGCGCACCATGCACGGAGCACGTCCGCACCTCATGCCGACCGCATCCGCACCGTGTGCCGAGCACGTCCGCACCATGCACCGACCGCATCGGCACCATGCGCGGAGCACGTCGGCACACGGTCAGTCCACGTCGATGCAAAGTCGGTCGACAAGGAACTGCACCACGTGGGGCGGCATCAGCTTCATGTTCGGCCTCATGCCCATGCGTTGCAGCTCGGCCTCGTATGGGCGGCACCAGCGAATGAGCGTGCGCACCGAAACGCCCGCCCTCAGCGCCATCTCTTGTTTCGTCATTGCTCTCATAGCGTTGGTTGTTTGAATATTAAGTCTACGATGTCAATCTTGGCAGCCTTCTGCGCAGCCGTCGCCCGTTGCTCCAGCAGGCGGCTGACGGTGACGGGGCGCGGAAAAAGGTCGGAGGCTGCCACGGCCACGTCGTACCAGCGGCGGTACGTGTCGCCCGTCACGTCCGTGTCGGGGAACAGCATCACCCGTCTGCCAGCCAGCGGGCGCAGCCGCGCCACGCTCAGCTCGCCCATGCCGCCCGTGGCCAGCCACAGGTACTGCGGGCTGAGAGCCGACATGATGACGGCAGTCTTCTCAGCCTCGACCACCGCCACCGTCTTCCACGACTGCCTCTGCAGCAGGTGCAGCCCGAACAGGCAGTGGCCCTCGGCCAGACGGCCATAGTCCATGCCCGCACGGCGCAGCCGGTAGCTCACCCACGACGGCTGGCGGTCGTGGTCGCGGTGGCAGTCGGCGCGGTAGTACATGATTTTGCCGTCGTGCGTGCGGTCGTGCTCGTCAATCTGCCAGAAGATGACGCCGCCGTCGCGGCTCATGCCCAGCCGATAGTACAGGGCGGCACGGCACATCTGCTCGCGCGACAGATAGCCACCGTCTACCAGCGCACGGCAGAACGCCGACTGGCACGACAGCCGCTGCTGCCACATCAGGTGCGGAGCGTGGGGGCCGAACAGCCCCAGCCGACGGCGCACCGACAGGAATGTATGCTCGAAAATATCGTTTGCCTTCATAGCGTGTTGTTGTTTACGTTGTTTTTGTTTTCGTTAGCGTGTTCAGCTCTGGTAATATGGGGAAGATGAACCCTCCCCCCTTATATCTATGTCCCCCCTATAAAGGGGGGGACAGATATTATAGGGGGGTGAGGATTTAGAAGGGGGCTGGAGTGTAGATGACGTGACCATGCTTCGTAATTTTCATAACGATACGCTGCTCCAGTGCCATAGTCAGCAGCCTGTTGTACTGGAAGGGTACGACAATGCCCGACAACTGCATCACCCGCTGGCGCAGTTCGTAGCCACCCACCTCCATTTCGCCACGCATGGCATCCATGAACAGGCGCGGCACATCGAATTGATGCCCTTTTTGATTGTCATCCGTAGGGATGATGTACTCGCTGTTCAGTTTTTGCAACTGCTCCGCAGCCACCTGAACGGCAGCACCGCCAGCCACAGGGGCATCCACCATTACGGGCAGTCCATCACTCCCTACGCCATAGTACAGCGGCTGCTCGATGTCGTACTTGCGCGTCATCGTTTGCGTCAGCGTGAAGATGCGCTGCGGCAGCTTCTCACAAGTGTACACCTCGAAAGCCTTATTCATCATTTCCGTACCGATACATCCGCGCAGGTTGTGGTCTTCGCTGCCCTTGTTCTGGTGCAGCACGCACACGATGCAGCAGTTGTGCTCCGTGGCCATGTGCATCAGCTCCTCCATCACCTCCTGCGCCAGCACCCCGTCGTTGATGTCGTTCACGAGGTCGCGGATGCCGTCCACTATCACGAGGTCGGGACGGCAGTGCGCCACCGCCTCGCTGAGCATGGCACGGCGCTCCTTCCACTCCACACCCCTCACGTTGAAGATGTCAAACCCCGGGTCGCCCCGCACCATCCGCATCACGCGGTTCTTCAGGATGTCCAGCGTCGACTCGTCGCTCTGCTCCGTGTCGTACCACAGCACGCGCAGCCGCTCCTCACACTCGCGGTGGAAGTACAGCACGTCGCGCAGCGTGCAGCACGCCATCAGCATCGACGTGACAAACGTCTTGCCGCTCTTCGCCCGACCCGTAATCGCCACCAGCTCGCGGCGCGGAAAGCACAGGCGGCCAAACAGCCGAAACAAAAACTCCATAGGCGGCAGCTGCCGCTCGGGCGTGATGCGCATCTGCTCCAGCATCAGCATCCGCGGGCTCAGCGCCGTGGCCTCGCCGGCAAGAGCCAGCTCAGCCTCCAGTTGATTCATGATGTTACTGTCCATAACGTTGCAGTTCTTTAAGTGATTAACCAATTCAAAGTGCTGCAAAGTTACGCTTATGCACGCGACCGTACCCCCTACGCACTACCTACGCGTAGGGGGTACGGATGCCCTCAGCCCGTCAGTGAGAGCATCTGCACCCCATAAACTATTTTTAACACCTACGATGGCGCGTTTTGATTTATTTTTCGTATCTTTGTAGCTATAATGGTTAAAGATGAAGACAATGGGCATAAAAATGAAACTCTATGCAGTGGCACTCCTTCTCGGGTGCCTTGGAGGCTCGGCACGGGGGGCATCCCCGGAAGCTGGAAGGAAACCGCGTCTGGTAGTGCTTACGGACATAGCCCCGGGGCATATCGAGCCTGACGACATGGAGTCGATGGTGAGGCTGATGGCCTATGCCGACCAAGTGGAAATCGAGGCACTCATCACGACCATCGGATGGAACTGCGACCCTTATCCCACAGAGTGGGCCGACTCGCTGTGGCGCGTGATTGACGCCTATGAGCACGACCTGCCCAACCTGATGAAGCGCAGTCGCCAGAAAACATTCCTCCCGCTGGGCAAGGAGGCAGCAAGCCAGACCATCGGCTACTGGCCCAGCGCAGACTATCTGCGCAGCCGTGTGGCAATGGGCAGCACCCGTGCAGGCATCGGGGTCATTGGGGCTGCCAACCGCTCGGCAGGCAGCGACCTCATCATACGGCTGGTGGACGAAGCCGACGACCGTCCGCTATGGGTGGCAGCATGGGGTGGGGCGAACACGCTGGCACAGGCCATCTGGCAGGTACGGCAGGAGCGCACGCCAGAACAGCTGAAGGCATTCCTGAACAAGCTCAGGCTCTATACCATCACCGACCAAGATATGGTTTATGCCATGAGGATGAACCGTGCCTACAGCTCGCACCAATGGATGCGGAGGGAGTATGCTGGCGACCTGCTGTTTATATGGGACGAGAGTGCATGGCTGTCACAATGCGAACTGGGCAGCAAGGGATGGCAGCAATATGCCGCAATGATACAGGGCAAAGGACAGCTGGGCAAGGTATATCCCACCTACAAGTACGGAGTGGAGGGCGACACGCCCAGCTGGCTCCATATCCTGCCCAACGGCCTCCATTCCCCCGATGACCCGCGGCAGGTGGGATGGGCAGGCTGCTTCCGTCGCGATATGTGCCCCGACTCGCTCACCGTGGCATGGACTAACTGGCGGCAGCCACAGAAAGGCACCTCACGCCAATACGAAGAGACATTCTACCCTGACATCTTCAACGATTTCGCAGCACGCATGGAATGGGCTGATACAGGCAAGGGCAATACCAACCCCGTCGTTGTCATAAATGGAGACAATAGTCTGGCACCCGTTATCCTGACGGCTATAAGTGGGCAGAAGGTGGAACTGGATGCCTCTGGCTCATACGACCCCGACAATGATAAGCTGTCATTCAAGTGGTGGGTGCAGTCGGACATCGGTAATTGTCCGCAGGACATCACACTGGTATGGAAAGATGCCCATGCCATATTGACAGTCCCCGATGCCGCACAAGGCACTGAGATTCACATGGTATGCCAAGTTCACGACAACGGCAGCATCCCATTGGCTGCCTATCGGCGCATCATCATCAAGGTGGAAAATAGCAGGCAGTGAATCTTCATAGGTTGCAGCTGGTGTCATAGCTCGCTATATATCAGATAGCAACGCCTTTACCACATCCTGCCACTTGTGGTTCTTCTTCTGCTCCAGACCCTCGTTGAAGTCGCTTCTCATGTTGCGGCGGTGCCACAGTGCCTCAAACGTCTTCCACTTGTTGTGCAGTTTTAGCAGCTCGGCCATCTGGTCAGCCATATAAGCAGCCTCCGTGCGCGACATTCCAACGGGTTGCAGGTGCTCGTCAACCAGCTCCGCCTGCTGCAATCTCTGCCATATCGCCATAGCCCGCTCCGTGTGCAGCTGGTTCACCAGCTCCATCCGTGCCACCTCCTTAGCCTCGTCCTCGGCCTTGTCCTTGCCCTGCATAAACGCTATGAAGTCGTGCAACAGCTGCTGCCCCTGCTGTTCAGCCAACTGCCGCTGGCGCTCCTCGGCCTTCAGCCGCTCAGCCTCCTCCCATTGCATGATGAGCACCAGCGCATGGCGGTAAGCCTCGCTGATGTCGGAATAGAACGCCAGTTCACTCGCCAGATGCCCCACGTGCATCCTTGCCGACTGGCTGTCACCAAGCTCCAGATAGAACCATACCGTCCGCTCCATCACCAAATAGGCTTCGGAGTGTCCCTGCGTAGGGCTGATAGTATATGTCTCGGTATGGTTCATTGCGATGAAAGCGGTTGAAATGGAAGGAATGGTTAGAAGAACTGATGCGACGGCGACGTGATATTATACCCCCTCCGTGGTGACCAATGGCCGACAACACCACACGACTGGCCGACCGACCAATACCGGTCGCCCGTCCCGCCTCAATCGCTCTGTGCATTGTCATAATCATCAACATCGTCACCTCTTTTCCACTATTCGTTAAAGCTAAACCGCAGCCCCACGTCGGGCCACAGAAAAAACAGCGGCAAATATACAACATTTCCCGATAAAACGTGCATAAAATCCCAACTTTTTTTCAAAAATCCCCGTAATCGTTAACGTTTGGCCATGGCTATTATGATGTAATATTCGATGTTTTTTCACCGCTATTGTGCCTGTTTTCAAAATTATTTCGTACCTTTGTAGTCAATTCAGACATGAAATCATAAAGTGGTGATATGGCAGTAAAAGCAGAAAAGAGGGATGGGGTGAAGCTGCACATTCTTCCCGAAGAAGTTACAAAGGATGGCTTGAAGATTTACGGCGAAACTTCATACGAGAACCATATAGCAGTATTAAGTCACTATCTGCACAACAATAGCGGCAAGGTGAGTGACGAGCAGAAGAGGGAGGTGATTATGGCCATCCGTGAATTTCTCGCACGAAAGGAGTTCCGGCAAGGCAAGGACAAAGAACTGACGGACGAAGATATTTGGACGGCAATGGAATCGCCGATGCAATATAACCTGTTTGACGACTTCTTTAAGGTTCCGTTCCCTGCCCCGGAGAGTCCGAAGTTCACTTTTATAGACCTGTTTGCTGGCATTGGCGGTTTTCGTATTGCCCTTCAGAATCTTGGCGGCAAGTGTGTCTATTCGTCAGAGTTTGACGTCAAGGCGCAACAGTCATATCTTGCAAACTATGGGGAAATGCCGTTTGGCGACATAACGAAGGAAACAACGAAGCGCTATATTCCCAAGGATTTTGATATCCTTTGTGGTGGGTTCCCTTGCCAAGCCTTTTCGTTGGCAGGCCATCGCCTGGGCTTTAAGGATGAGACACGCGGCACCTTGTTCTTTGAAATCGAGGCAATATTGAGGAAGCACCAACCCAAGGCGTTCTTTCTTGAAAACGTGAAAGGTCTTGCCATACATGATAAGGGCAGGACGCTCAAAACAATACTTGAACATCTGGACGATGCAGGCTACGATGTCGTGCCGCCCCAAATCCTTAATGCAATGGACTATGGAGTGCCACAGCACCGAGAGCGCATTTACATTATCGGTTTCCGCAAAGACCTTGGTGTCAACGTGTCCGATTTTCATTACCCAGAACCGACTACTACGGGCGACAAGCGTCCGAGGTTCCGCGACGTGATGGAAGAAAACGAAGTGTCGGTTAAGTACTATCTCTCCACTGCCTATATGGAAACACTTATCCGTCACAAGGCAAGGCATGAGGCCGCTGGGCATGGTTTTGGCTATAAAATCATAGACATTGACGGCGTGGCAAATGCCATTGTTGTTGGTGGCATGGGGCGCGAGTGCAATCTGCTCATAGACAAGCGGCTTACAAATTTCACTCCTATTACAAGGATTAAGGGTGAGGTAAACCGTGATGGCATCCGTAAAATGACCCCACGGGAATGGGCAAGACTACAAGGTTTCCCTGATACCTTTAAAATCGTGGTTGCTGATGCTTCGGCATACAAGCAGTTTGGTAACTCGGTCGCAATCCCTGCTGTTCAAGCTACGGCGGAGAAAGAATTACAATTAATAGGATTAATCTAAAATACGATATGGCACTGGCTGGTAATAAAGGAGAATGGAGTGAGATTTATATGCTTTTTCGCTTGCTTGGCGAAGGAAGGGTGTATGCGGGGGATGCTAACTTGAATAAGCTCGATTTGTATTACCCTATCCTCAATGTTATTCGTGAGGAAAGCAAACGCTATGAATATAAGCCGAATAGAGAGCAGAGCATTGTTGTAATCGATGAGGATGGTAACGAGTTTGCGCGCATCTCAATGGAAAGGTTTATGACGGAGTCTGCCTTGCTGTTGGATACCATCAAAAGCACTAAAAAACGAGCCTTTGAAATTCCCAGGACAGAAGGCTTTATGGGCGAAATAGGATGCACGAAACTGAAAGCGCCTTCAGGTGACAAGGCTGATATTCACATAGTGATTCATGACCTCCGCACTAATATGACACCTGAATTGGGGTTTAGCATCAAGTCCCAGCTCGGCGGCGCATCCACTTTGCTCAATGCTGGTGAGACAACAAATATTACATATCGTGTCGTGGGGGGCAATATGACAGACGACGAATTGGAAGAAATAAACAGTATTAAAAGCCATCTGCCAAGAATGGAAGCCTTTGTCAACAAAGGCTATTCTATAGAGTATTCGGACATTGAACACCCTGTTTTCAAGAATAATCTGCTTTTCCTTGATACCTGTATGCCTGAGTTTATTGCGGCTTGCCTTAAATGTAGCAATATGCCTAACGCAAAATCGTCAATCAAAGAAACCGTAGAGGAAGTTGCTGCTCTGAATCCTTTTTGCTTTACTGGTAAGGATGTTACGGCATTCTATGAGCACAAGATGAAAGTCTTACTGCTTGATTCCGCACTTGGTATGACACCAGCTAAGGAATGGAAAGGACGTTACGATGCCAATGGTGGCTATCTTGTGGTTAAAAAGGATGGTGATATTGTCTGTTATCACTTCTATAACCGCAATGACGTAGAGGACTATCTGTATTATAACACCCGCTTTGAACGTGCAAGCCGTAACCGTTATCATTTTGGCTCACTGTATCGTTGTGATGATGGTGACGTCTATATTAAGTTGAATTTGCAGATTCGTTTTATGAAGTGAATCGTTATCGATTCTGTTTGATGTGTACTCAAAGACATCAGAGAGGCTCTGCAACGCAATAGGTGTCCATAGGATGTGTAAGCTCATAAACCTTGTCGTGCATGAAACGTTCAACCTCGTCCATCGTGAGCGTCTGGCCTGCCACAGCCTGGGCATGGCTCTTTTGCAAGAGGGCTACTAATGCTTCGTTTGCTTCCATAAACTGCAATATACTTGATTAATCGTCTGCAAAGATACGAAATATATGGGGAACGTGCTGCTGCCCACCACTTAAAGAATGTTAAGCCCGTATGCGGCTACTGCAAGGCGCAGTCGCCGATGAGCTGCTGGATGTAGGGGCGCGGCCAGTCGCGCAGGTGACGGCGTTCGCCATCGTACTGCATCAGGTCGAGGTCCAGCGTTACCGTGCCCTCCCGACGGCCTGTTGCAGCCTCGAGTTCCTTTAGCTTTTGCTCGATTTGAACGACAGAGAGGGTAGTGGTGCCACTGACCAAGCGGTTCATGTAGAACGCGCCCGTGCCCTTCACGTCACGCGTCCATATCACACGGCTCAACCGCACGTCGCCCAACAGCAGGGACAGCCGCTGCGATGCCCACTGCACGTGAGCACTCTGGCGGCTGTTGGAACCAATGGATATGAGGACGGAGTGACGGGGCATCGGCTCACACTTTGTTCTTCTCCTTCAGGATGCCGTGGCGGTAGGCATAGAGCAGCTGGCGCAGGTCGTCAATCTGGGCACGCAGCTCGACACCCTTGTCGGTGTCGGCCACTAACATTCGGTGCGCCGACAGCTCTACCAACTGCGTGGTCGACTTGATGTCAAGTCCGCGCTGTATGGCATCGCGAGCGTTCATAAACGGTTCGTGCTGAACTAATTGGAAGCCTCGGCTGTGGTAAACCAGCGTGTAGCCAGCAATGCCCGTCTCCTTGTGGTATGCCTCGCTGAAACCGCCGTCAATCACCATCAGCTTGCCGTTGGCCTTGATGGGGTTCTCGCCCTTCGAGGCGTGTACGGGCACGTGGCCGTTGATGATGTGTCGGTTGCGTCCCTGCACGCCGAAGGCATCCAGTATGCGGTCGCACACGGCCTCCGAGTCGCGCAGCTGGAAGTAGTAGCCCTTCTCCTCCTTGTAGGTGTCCTTGTCGGTCAGGAAGTAGCGCTCAAAGGCTGCCATCTTCGACTTGTCGAACAGGGGAGAGTCTTTGCCGCACCACAGGTACAGGAAGTAGTCGCGGGCATATTGTCGCAGGGCCGTGTCGGAGTCGCTGGTGAAGGCTGCCCGCACCAGCATCCCGATGTGGTGCATCAGCTCCATGCCGCTATACCGCTTGCCGTTGTACAGCTCCACCTCCTTCAGCGAGCCGTCGGCGTTGAGCGGACAGGAGGCATGGAACAGCAGGTTCTGGTTGCATACGTTGTACATACAGCCGTGCGACAGCAGCATCTTGATGTGCTTGCGCAGTTTCTCGCTGACGCGGAACGAGTGGTGCAGCCGCTCCATCAGCGTCTGCTCCTCGGGGGTCAGCTGACAAGGGTTCTTGGGGTCGACGGTGGGGAAATGGCACGATTTCATCGCATACTCGTGCCCGTCGATGGTGCAGACACCGCGCTCGTAGTCTACGCAGTCCAGCAGACAGCGGTCTTCCATCTGCCACTGCGGACGGCGCTTGAATATCTGTGCCTCGGTCTTAAACTGGATGATGCTGATGGCCTTGTGCATCTGAGCCGTCAGGCGCAGCGTCTTCTCGTCTAACTCGTTGCCCGTCAGCAGTCTGGGGATGAACTCCTCGCAGGGGTCGTCGCCGTAGGTCTCCATCGCAAAGGTGGCCAGCGGCACAAGGTTGATGCCGTAGCCCTCCTCGATGGTGGTCAGGTTGGCATAGCGCAGCGACAGGCGCAGCACGTTGCAGATGCACGCGTCGTTGCCTGCTGCCGCTCCCATCCACAGCATATCGTGGTTGCCCCACTGGATGTCCCACGAATGGTACTGGCGCAGCGTGTCCAAGATGATGTGTGCCCCGGGGCCACGGTCGAAGATGTCGCCAAGGATGTGCAGCTGGTCGATGGCCAGCCGCTGGATGACGTTGCACAGCGCCACGATGAAGTCGTCGGCACGGCCCGTGGAGATGATGGTATCGACGATGACCGACACGTAGGCGGCCTTGTCGATGTCGTCGGTGCGCTCGTGCAGCAGTTCCTCAATGATGTAGGCAAACTCCTCGGGCAGCGACTTGCGCACCTTAGAGCGGGTGTACTTCGATGACACGTCGCGGCACACGCTGACCAGCCGGTGGATGGTGATGTGGTACCAGTCGTCGATGTCGTCCTCCGAAGCCTTGATAAGCTCCAGCTTCTCCTCGGGGTAGTAGATGAGGGTGCATAGCTCGCGGCGCTCCGTCTCGCGGATGTCGCCCTTGAAGAGCTCGCTCACCTTGCGTCGGATGTTGCCCGAGGCGTTCTTCAGCACGTGCTGAAACGCTTGGCTCTCACCGTGCAGGTCGGCCAGAAAGTGCTCCGTGCCCTTGGGCAGGTGCAGGATGGCCTCTAAGTTGATGATTTCCGTCGATGCCGCGGCAATGGTGGGAAACGAGGTGGAGAGCAGTTGCAGGTAGTGCATATCGCGATTGATGGCTGTATGGTCCATAGCTTATATCTTTAAGTGGTTGATGACTTGGCTCGTCAGGGTGCGCATGGTGCGGTCGTAGAGTGGGGGCACGGGCATGAAGCCTTCGGTGAAACCAGTGAGTTCGTGCATGACACCCATCAGTCGGCGAGCCAGTTTATAGAGGTTTTGCTCCTCTAACGTATCGGCTAATTCGGCTTCCTTGCAGCCGTAGTGGCGCAGCTCCTTGTCTAACTCGATAAGGTGCATGATGGTGAGCTGGCGGCGCGATACGAGCTTGCGCAGGTGGCGGAAGGTGGCCAGCAGGCGGTCGTTCTCCGTGGCAAAGCTGTTGCCGATGACGCTCTCGATGGATTGGGGCGTTTGATAGCCTTCGGGCATAAAATGCTCGATTTGACCGGCATCCACGTCGGGGGCCTCGTAGCGCAGTACGCTTAGTCCACGCTCAATGGTGTTGCTTATCTGCTCCTGCTTGGCATAGCATAGCAACAGCCGCCACTTCTCTGCCGTGTCGGGCTGCCCCTGCAGGAGTTCCGTGAGCCAGCGCTGGTCGCCCGTGATGCCGACCTTGATGACTTGGCGCAACAGGCTCCGCAGGTCGTCGTCCATCAGTGCCAACGGATTGGAATCAAGCACCTTACGATAGAGCTGTGCGTGTTGCGAAGCCATGTCGCGGGGCGTGGTTGTCTGGGTGATAAGGGCGTTTCTGATGATGACCGTGCGCGGGTTCCATCCCAACTGCCGCATACTTTCCTGCTCCATCTTGCCCTGAATCACCACGGCGTATGCTTGCTGGACGATGCGCTTCTGATAGAGCAGCCGCTTGGGCAGCTTCTCGTTCCAGTAGTTTTCGCTGATGACCCACGGCTCCAAATGTCCGTGGGGCGACAGCACTAAACGGGTGCCCTGACGCAGTGCCTGACGCACGAGCCGACAGGAGGAGTTGCGCCAGCAGCCATGCAGGTGCAGTATGTCGTAGTGAGAGGAGCGCAACCGCTGCAAGGCATCGGCCTTTTCCGTCGCCTGCTCGTTGCTACACTCTAACCCCGTATGCTCAGTCAGCATGGCCACGTACTGGCTGACCATGCTGTCGGACTGGGGATAATAGTGTAATACTCTTATCATTACGCGAGTTGGTTAAAACAGATTACTCCATAAAACCTTTAGGCGGAGACTGAGCAGACGGCCACCACGGAACTGGCGGTCGAACAGGCTGATGGCATCGTGGATGCACTCGCGCCTGACCAGTGCGGCACCATAGATGCCTCGGCGGAACTGGCAGAAACGGCCACGATGGCCTCGACCCGACCGTCGCTCGGCCTTGCTGATAAGTGGGGCGGCTTCGTCTAACGAGTCAAACGACTGGACGGTGCCTGCCTGATTGTGGTATGCCAGCACCACCTCCGACTTGGGGGCAAAGCGGTTGAACAGGTCGTCGGCCCATGCCTCGGTGAGGGGTGGGCGCGTGATGTCGGCCAGCATCAGCCACTGTCCGCGTGATGCCTTGGCACCGATGGTCAGTCCGATGCGGAGCCGACTGGGGTTAGGCACTGCCGACGCGGGCAGGAAGGTGGTGTAGAGCTGAGGGTACTCAGCCTTCAGCCGCTTTAGCACATCGGGCGTGTCGTCGGTCGACGCATCGTCCACTACGATGACTTCATAGTCGACCTCGCCTTGTGGGGTGAGGAATTGCGGCAGGTTCTGCTCCAGGGCCTCTGCCTGGTCATGCACTGCCATGATGACAGATAACTTCAGTTTGTCAGTTTGCATTCTCTTATGTTATATTTCGTCGCTCATATACCCCTGCGGCAACTGGCGGCAGTTGTAGTGGGAGGCCATAATCTCGCCGTATGCCCCTGCGGAGCGGATGGCTATGAGGTCGCCTCGGTGTGAGCGGTTCAGGTCGATTTGCTTGGCAAACACATCGCTCGACTCGCAGATGGGGCCCACCACGTCGTATGTCTCTGCAGGCTCTTCACTGCTGATGTTCTCAATCTTGTGATAGGCCTGATAGAGTGCGGGACGGATGAGGTCGGGGAACCCTGCGTCGACAATGCAGAACTTCTTGGTGGCACCCTCCTTAATATATAAGGTACGCGTGATGAGCGTGCCGCACTGGCCCACCACGGCGCGACCGGGCTCAAAGTGAAGGGTCTGCCCCGGGCGCAGCTTCAACTTCTTGGCATAGACATCAAAGTAGGCTTTGAAGTCGGGTATGGGTACACGGTTGGGGTGCTGGTAGTCAATGCCCAGTCCACCGCCCACGTTGATGTTCTCCACGCGGATGTGGTGGCTCTCCAACTGTGCCTGCAACTCGTTGATGCGGTTGCAAAGGGCCTCGAAGTCGCCCATATCGAGAATCTGCGAGCCGATGTGGAAGTGCAGACCAACGAAGCGCACGCCCTGCATCTGGGCTGCCCGCTCGATGACCGTCTCCATGTCGCGCATGGCAATGCCGAACTTGTTCTCTGCCAGCCCCGTGGTGATATGGGCATGGGTGTGCGCTCCCACGTTGGGATTGATGCGCAAGGCTATGCGGGCTACCTTTCCCTTCTGCAGGGCCAGCTGGTTGATAACCTCCAGCTCGGGAATACTCTCCACGTTGAACGTGAAGATGTCGTTATCCAGTCCGAGGTTGATTTCCCAGTCGCTCTTGCCCACGCCAGCGTAGACAATCTTCGACGCAGGGAATCCCGCCTTCAGGGCGGCCTCAATCTCACCGCCACTCACGCAGTCGGCACCAAAGCCCGCCTCGCGGATGATGCGCAGCACCTTGGGATTGGCGTTGGCCTTGACGGCATAGTGTACCACAAAGTTCTCGTGCCGCTGCACTTCAGCATTGATGGCATTTAATGTCTGCCTGAGCAGCTCTACGTCGTAGTAATAGAACGGTGTGCGCAGCTGCTCCAGTTTCTCGATAGGAAATGTTCCTTTCATGTTAGTCTTTTGTGTTTGCTTATGTTGTTAGTCTTACTTGTTGTTGAACAGGCAGTCGCTCAGTGACTGTAGGGCACGCTTCTTGTCCTCCTCCTTAATCAGGAACGAGATGTTGTAGTTGGAGCCTCCATACGATATCATGCGCACGGGGATGTTCTTCAGTGCGTCCATGACCTGGGTCTCGAAGCCGATGTTTGACCAGTCGAGGTCGCCCACGACGCAGATGATGCACATGCCCGTGTCGACGGTAACGGTGCCGTACTTCTTCAGCTCGTCCACTATCTCGCCCAGATGAGCCGAGTTGTCGATGGACATGGACACGCCAACCTCAGAGGTACACACCATGTCGATGGGTGTCTGGTACGACTCGAAGATTTCAAACACCTTGCGCAGGAAGCCCGTTGCCAGCAGCATACGGCTCGACTTGATTTTGATGGCGATGATGTTGTCCTTGGCAGCCACGGCCTTGATTTTGCCGTACTCCGTCTTGTTCGATATGGTGGTACCCTCGGCGTCAGGCTCCATCGTGTTGAGCAGTCTGACGGGGATACCTGCGTACTTGGCGGGCTGCACGCACGTGGGGTGCAGAATCTTGGCACCGAAGTAGGCCAGCTCGGCAGCCTCCTCGAAGTGCAGCTGGTGTACGGGGTCGGTCTTGTCAACCACGCGAGGGTCGTTGTTGTGCATACCGTCAATGTCAGTCCATATCTGGATTTCCTCTGCGTTCAGTGCCGCACCAATGAGGGATGCCGTGTAGTCAGAGCCTCCGCGCAGCAGGTTGTCTATCTCGCCATAGGCGTTGCGGCAGATGAAGCCCTGCGTGATGTACACCTGCTGGCCTTCGTTCTGCTGCATGATAGCCGACAGCTTCTCCTTGATGTACACGGGGTCGGGCTCCGAGTTCTTGTCGGTGCGCATGAAGTCGAGTGCGCTGAGCAGTGTGGCCTTGATGCCCTGCTCCTTCATGTAGTTGACCACCATGTTGGTCGACATCATCTCGCCCTGTGCGACGATGCTCTTCTCCTCGAAGGATGTGAACAGCTCCTTGGTGAACGAGCGCAGGTAGTTCATCTCCGACTGCAGGAACTCACGCGTCTGTGCCTTCATCTCCTCGGTGGAGTAAAGCTCGTCAACGTGCTTCATGTACTTACGCTCCAGCTGGTTGATGACCTCGTTGGCCCCGTCGGGGTTCTTCTTGTAGAGGTAGTCGGATATTTCGACCAGCGAGTTCGTGGTGCCCGACATGGCCGAGAGCACGACGAACACGGGTTCGCCCGACTTAGTTACTAACTTGGTTACGTCCTTCATGCGGGCCGGTGTACCTACCGAGGTGCCGCCAAACTTCATTACTTTCATTGTTCTTATCTTTGTTTTTGTTTTCTTTTCCGTTTTACTTGCTTACGTTGCCGTGCCTACAAGTCCTCGCGAGTGGAGTAGTCAACGCGGCGCACCTCCTCGGCATCGTCGCCTTCCTGACAGAGGGCTATCTTGTTGTAGTCGTCGGTGATTTCCTCCAGCCGCTGGTCGATGCAGCGGTAGACGATGCCCGGGTACTGCGAGAGCAGGGGGATGTTGTGGGTGGTCATGACGACAGCCGTGCCCGTGTCGGTAATCTTGCGCAACAGCTGCAGGATGTTCGATGCCGTCTCAGGGTCGAGATTGCCCGTCGGCTCGTCGGCTATGATGATTTTGGGCTTGTTCAGGATGGCGCGTGCTATGGCTATGCGCTGCTGTTCGCCACCCGACAGCTCGTGCGGGTAGCGTCCGGCATAGGCTTCCATCTCGACATCCTCCAGCACGTCGGCGATGCGCTCCTCAATGTCGGCCTTCTTCTTCCATCCCGTGGCCTTGAGCACGAAGGCGAGGTTGTCGTGAACCGTGCGGTCGCTCAGCAGCTGGAAGTCTTGGAAGATGATGCCCATCTGTCGGCGCAGGGCGGGCACGTACTTGCGCTTCAGACCGCGCAGGTCGTGGTTCAGCACGAAGGCGTTTTCAGCCTCGCTTACGTCCAGCTCGAAGTAGAGCGACTTGAGCAGTGTGGACTTTCCGGCTCCCACACGCCCGATGATGTATATGAACTCGCCCTCGTCGACGTGGAAGTCTACGTCTTGCAGCACGAGTATGCCGTCTTTCTGATAGATGTTCGCTTTCTTATAGTCTATTAGCATGGGTGTGATTTGCTTGTGGTTTACCATTTATTTCATCGTGCCTGCGGCCTTGGCCTCACGGCGGTGCTTGTCCCAGTTGGGGTCGTGACGCTTCTGCAGCTCAGCCACCACGTCCTCGATGCGCAGCCCTTTCTCGGTCAGCATGACCAGCAGGTGGTAGAGCAGGTCGGAGGCTTCGTAGACCAGATGGTCGGCGGTGCCGTTGGTCGCCTCGATGACGGTCTCCAGCGCCTCTTCGCCCACCTTCTGCGCTATCTTGTTGATGCCCTTGCTGAACAGGCTGGTGGTGTACGAGCCCTCTGGCATTTGCTGCTTGCGCAGGTTGATGAAGTCCTGCAGCTCGGTGAGGAAGAGTAGGGGGCTACTTGTGTTGTCCTCGCCCCAGCAGGTGTCGGTGCCCGTGTGACAGGTAGGCCCGTCGGGGTTTGCCTCGACAAGCAGGGTGTCGTGGTCGCAGTCCACCTTGATGCTGACCACGTTGAGGTAGTTGCCCGATGTCTCGCCCTTGGTCCAGAGCGTCTGCCGCGTGCGGCTCCAGAAGGTGACGTGGCGCGTCTCGACGGTGCGCTGGTAGGCCTCCTCGTTCATGAAGCCCAGCATGAGTACCTTGCGCGTCACGGCATCTTGTATGATGGCAGGCACGAGGCCGCCCATTTTCTTAAAGTCTATCGTCATAGTCTTACGTTTATTCCTTCGTTGTTAAGATATTGCTTTAGTTGGGGCACGGGTATTTCGCCGAAGTGGAAGACCGATGCCGCCAGTGCTGCGTCGGCGTGTCCTTGGGTGAACACGTCGCGGAAGTGCTCTCGGCACCCTGCGCCGCCACTGGCGATGATGGGGATGGAGAGCGTGTCGGAGAGCTGTCGCAGAGCCTCGTTGGCAAAGCCCTGCTTGGTGCCGTCGTGGTTCATTGACGTGAAGAGGATTTCGCCGGCTCCGCGCTCCTGTGCCTCGCGTGCCCACTCGAACAGGTTGCGGTCGGTGCGCTCGCGCCCGCCCTTCAGGTAGCAGTGCCATGCGTCGGCATCCTGCCGTGCGTCGATGGCCACGACGCAGACCTGCGAGCCGAAGCGGCTGGCTATCTCGCCAATCAGCTCGGGACGGCGCAGTGCTGCCGAGTTGATGCTCACCTTGTCGGCTCCGGCGTAGAGCAGCCGCTCGACGTCGCTAAGCTCGTTGATGCCTCCGCCCACGGTGAAGGGTATGTTGAGCGTCTGTGCCACCTTGGTCACCATGTCGGTGAATGTCTTGCGGCCTTCGAACGAGGCGGTGATGTCGAGGAACACCAGCTCGTCGGCTCCTTGCTCGGAGTATGCCTTGCCCAGCTCTACGGGGTCGCCCGCCGAGCGCAGATTGACGAAGTTGGTGCCTTTGACGGTCTCGCCGTCCTTGACATCCAGACAGGGGATGATGCGTTTTGCCAAGCCCATGATTGTATGCGGTTTTACGGTTTACATGTGGATGAGTTGCTCGAGGTCGATGCGCCCCTCGTAGATGGCTTTGCCGAAGACGACGGCGGGTATGCCCGCACGGTCGAGGGCGCGTATGTCGTCGGTGCTGGAAACGCCTCCGCTGGCTATGAGGTGCAGCGAGGGGTACTGGCGCATGACGCTCTGGTATAGCTCGATGGCGGGGCCCGTGAGTGTGCCGTCCTTGGATATTTCGGTGCAGAGCACGTTGCGCACCCCGGCTTCAACGTATCGGCGCAGGAAGGGCAGCAGGTCTTCGGTGGAGTCCTCCTTCCACCCGTTGATGCTGATTTTTCCGTTCCGCACGTCGGCACCCAGTATCAGACGGTCGGGGCCGTACTCGCTGACCCACCTGAGGAACAGGTCGGGGTGGGTGACGGCCACTGAGCCTACGGTGACGAGCTGTGCTCCGCAGTCGAAGGCGGTGCGCAGGTCGTCGTCGGTCTTGATGCCTCCGCCGAAGTCGATGGTGAGGTTGGTCTCGGTGGATATGCGGCGCAGCACGTCGACGTTGACGATGTGGCGCGACTTGGCACCGTCGAGGTCGACCACGTGCAGGCGCTTGTAGCCTATGCGCTCAAAGTGCTGCGCCATCTGTAAGGGGTCTCCGTAGACGGTCTTCTGGTCGTAGTCGCCCTTGGTCAGGCGCACGCACTGGCCGTCGATGATGTCTATGGCTGGTATGAGTTGTATCATAGCTCGAGGAATTTCTTGATGATTAGCTCGCCCGCCTGTCCGCTCTTCTCGGGGTGGAACTGGCAGGCGTAGAAGTTGTCGCGCTGCAGGGCGGCTGAGTAGGGCTGTATGTAGTTGGCCGTGGCTGCCGTGTCGGCGCACAGTGGCACGTAGTAGCTGTGGACGAAGTAGACGTAGTGGCCCTCGGTCAGGAGCGGCCCACGGGTGTCGTACAGCTGGTTCCACCCCATGCAGGGCACCTTGTCCTCGTGGCGGGTGGGGGAGAACCGCTTCACCTCGGCGTCGAAGATGCCGATGCAGTCGGTGTCGCCCTCCTCCGAGTGGCGGCACAACAGCTGCTGGCCCACGCAGATGCCGAAGACGGGCTGGCGCAGCGAGCGGATGACCTCGTCCAACCGGCGCGCCCTCAGATAGTTCATGGCACTGCGCGCCTCGCCCTGTCCGGGAAACAGCACACGGTCGGCCCGCTGCAGCTGCTCGGCATCGTCGGTCAGCACGGGCTCCACGCCCAGCCGGCGCAGTGCGTTGACCACGCTGTAGATGTTGCCGGCATTGTATTTTACGATGGCTACGTTCATGGCTGCTAACTGAAGATGACGGTCTTGTTCTTGTAGGTCAGAATCTTGCGCTGGATGTGCTTCGACACGGCGTGCGAGAGCACTATCTTCTCCAAGTCCTTGCCCTTGAGCACGAGCGACTCGGGGGTGTCCTTGTGCGTGATGCGCGTCACGTCCTGCTCGATGATGGGGCCTGCGTCCAGTTCAGCCGTCACGTAGTGGCTCGTGGCACCGATAATCTTCACTCCGCGCTCCCATGCCTGATGGTAGGGCCTGGCCCCGATGAATGCGGGCAGGAAGGAGTGGTGTATGTTGATGATGTGGTTGGGGTACGACGCAATCATGTCGTCGGATATAATCTGCATATAGCGGGCCAGCACGATGAAGGTCACCTGCTCGCGCCTGAGCAGCTCCATCTCGGCCTGCTCCACCTCCTGCTTGTTCGAGTGGTCTTTCTGGATGCTCCACACGTAGTACGGAATGCCAAACTGGTCGGCCACATAGCGCAAGTCCTCGTGGTTCGACACGATGCACGGTATGTCCACGTCCCATTCGCCAGCCTTCCACCGCGCCAGCAGGTCGTACAGGCAGTGGCTCATCTTCGACACGAAGATGGCCATGCGTGGCCGCTGGTCGCTGAAGTGCAGGTTGCAGGTCATCTGGTACCGCTGGGCATACAGCGTGTTGATGTACTCCAGTATCTTGTCGCGCGGTATGAGGAATCCCTCCAGTTCCCACTCAATGCGCATGAAGAACATACCGTCCTGCCGGTCCACGTACTGGTCTAAGTAGACGATGTTACCCTGGTTATCCGTGATAAATCTGGTCACTTCCGATATGATGCCCTGTTGGTCCGGGCAGTGCAGAAGCAGAATTGCCGTTGGTTTCATATTAGTCGTTTTTCGTGTATGTGCGTACATTATCATAAAATGACGTGCAAAGATACGCATTATTTCCGAAACCTCCAAATTTTTTCAGCGGAAAGGAACGATTAGCGGAGTGCGTCTGTACGGTGTGCGGAGCACGTCCGTGCATGGTGCCGAGCGCGTCCGCACATGATAAGAGTGCCGTCCGCACATGATGCCGACGCACTCCGCACGATGTACGGACACACTCCGCACACCGTGCCAACAGCCTCGGCACACCAAGCCGACAACGAACTCAAAACCGCTCCGTCCGTTTCCCGACTTATTTGCAAAATAATCCGCATTATGATAAATAGGATTTTTAGGAACTGGGATATAGGAGGTCTAATAACAAGAATTAGGAATGCTGATTATTCATCCATATCCGCCTGTTCGCTCTTCAGCCTTGGCAGCGACAAATGGTAGCGCACGGCCAAGAACCGAATGAGGCACATGAGCAGAAACGAAACCATGACCGTTACCTCAACGGGTACGTCCATATAGTCTAAAGCCCAGTAAGTTATGCCGCCCAGCACGGATGCCATTGCGTAGATTTCGCGCTGGAAGATGACAGGCTCGTTGTTCAGCAGCACGTCGCGGATGACACCGCCTGCCGAGCCCGTGATGCAGCCCATGATGATGGCCACCCAGTATGGCTGGTCGAACAGCAGCGACTTCTGGATGCCCGCAATGGTGAACAGCGCCAGTCCCAGCGTGTCGAACACGAACCAAGTATTGCGCAGACCCGCCATAACCTTGGAGAACACGATGACCGAAAGCAGTGCCAAGGCCGTACAAATCATGTAGAACGGATTGGTCATCCAGAACGGCGTGGCACCCAGCATCACGTCGCGGATGGTACCGCCCCCGATGGCCACCGCTATGCCGCACACGTAGCCCCCGAACCAGTCGAAGTGCTTGGCCGCCGCATGGCGGATGCCCGACATGGCAAAGGCAAACGTGCCTACAAACTCTATCACTTGCTGTATAATATCCTCGTAACCCATAACTTACTCCCTCCGTTTCCTTATTACTCCTCGTACCGCTTGCCCCAGTAGTTCACCATGCGCTCGTACAGCTTCTGTTCCGCTGGCGAGTGCTGGCCGTGCCACAGCCGCTCCTGTTGCAGCGCGTCGGGCATATACTGCTGTGGCGTAAAGTGGCCCGCAAAATCGTGCGGGTACTGATAGCCGTCGCTATACCCCAAGTCCTGCATCAGCTCCGTGGGCGCATTGCGCAGGTGCAGCGGCACAGGCTGGTTGCCCGTCCGCCTGACCAGCTCGAGCGCCGAGCCGATGCCCAAGTATGCCGAGTTGCTCTTGGGCGACGTGGCCAGGTACACCGTACACTCGGCCAGCGGTATGCGCCCCTCGGGCCACCCTATCTTCATCACCGCCTCAAACGCCGCATTGGCCAGCAGCAGCGCATTGGGATTGGCCAGCCCCACGTCCTCCGCCGCCGATATGACCAGCCGTCGGGCTATGAACTTCGGGTCTTCCCCACCCTCTATCATGCGTGCCAGCCAGTAGAGGGCGGCATCGGGGTCGGAGCCACGTATCGACTTGATGAAGGCTGAGATGACATCGTAGTGCATCTCTCCGTCCTTGTCGTAGGCCAAGGGGTTCTGTTGCAGACACTGCTCCACGAATGTGTCGGTAATCACCACTTCATCCGTTGGTGCAGCCTCGACCACCAATTCCAAGATGTTCAGCAGCTTACGCGCATCGCCCCCACTGTATCTGAGCAGTGCGCCCGACTCGCGCAGCTCAATGTTCCGCTCGCGCAACACAACGTCCTGCGTCAGCGCCCGGTGCAGCAGTTGCAGCAGGTCTTCCTTCTCCAGCGACTTCAGCACATACAGCTGGCAGCGCGACAACAGCGGACGGATGACCTCAAACGACGGGTTCTCCGTCGTGGCTCCTATCAGCGTCACGGTGCCCTTCTCCACCGCCCCCAGCAGCGAGTCCTGCTGCAGCTTCGAGAAGCGGTGTATCTCGTCTATAAATAAAATAGGTGATGCCTCGTTGAAGAACCGCCCCCGCTGCGCCCGCTCTATCACGTCGCGCACGTCCTTCACGCCGCCCGTCACTGCCGACAGCGTGAAAAACGGAATCTCGAGCTGGTTGGCAACTATCTGCGCCAGCGTGGTCTTGCCCACCCCCGGCGGGCCCCACAGGATGAACGACGACACGCGCCCCGCATCAATCATCCTGCGCAGCACGGCACCCTCGCCCACCAAGTGCCTCTGCCCGATGTAGTCGTCGAGCGAGCGCGGGCGTAGTCTCTCAGCTAATGGTTCTGCCATAACAGGGGACAAAGGTAGCATATATTTTGGGAAAATCGCAAAAAAAGTCGGCAAAAAACTTGTGTATAGGAAATAAAGTGCGTACTTTTGCACGCAAATCACACTAAACATATACAACAAAACCATTATGGCCAAAGAAACGACAAACAACGCACAAAGTTTGAAGACACTGACCAAGAGCTCAGTATGGGACGTACAGGAGAACGACATCTTCCGTATGATGGAGGCCGGCGAGAAGGACGCCGAGCTCCGCGACAGCCTGCGCCACTATGCCGACATCATTCGCAGTGCCTTCATGATAGAGGAAATCAAGGACGACAAGACGCTGCGCGAGAAATATACCAAGCAGGGATACAAGGTGGGCAACATCAGGCTAAGCGAAGACACCAAGGTGACGTGGGCCATCAAGAAGCGCCCCATCATGCGCGTGACCGACCTGACATACGAGAACATACGCCACATCACGGCGGCCAAGCTGATGGAAGTCATCGAGCGCAACTTCGGCGGCGGATGGGATTCGCTGTCGCAGTCGATACAGGACATCATAGAGCACGGGTTCGACATATCGACCACCACGCTGCCTAAAGACCGCCTGCACAAGAAGGGCGGTATGTACGAGAAGAAGGTGGCCGACGGTTACGAGGTGCTGGAGATTGAGAAAGGCTCGTGGGTAGAGGCCATCTTTGCCAAGCTGAAGCCCGAGACCATCAAGCCCCGCATGAAGTTCGACATGCCGAAGGGTGGCGATGAGGACGATGAGGACGACGACCTGCCCGAGGACGACTACAACCGCCCCGACGAGGACGACATAGAGATAGAGGAGCCGGACGACGACGATATCAACGAGGACAACTACCGCACCACTTTCGTCATCGATTCCGTTGCTGACGAGGATGCCGAAAGCCTGTCGGACTTCATAGCCGACGAATAGCAACACAGCGGCAAAACACACCGCACCGACTGCCAAAAGGCAAGAAAAAAGGCTCGAAAATACGGTTTTCGAGCCTTTTTTGCACTTTTTTCGAAAAAACTTCGAAAAATGTTTGGTGGTTTCGAAAATAGTCCGTACCTTTGCACCCGCAATCGAGAAAACGATGCACCCGTAGCTCAGTTGGTAGAGCACCTGACTCTTAATCAGGGTGTCCAGGGTTCGAGCCC
>CAMWKZ010000026.1 GCA_947174945.1 uncultured Prevotellaceae bacterium
ATATGGAATACATAAATGAGTACATAAGTTTAATTGTGGCATTTGTAGTGGTCATAATTATCATCATTTTACAAATTACAAGCTTTATCAAGACGAAGTATAAAATTTCAGAGCTTAGAAGCCTATTTGACGAAGTAGAAAATTTATTCTTGAAAGAAACATCTCTGACTTCAGGCGTGTTGAGGTCTAAAGGCTCGTTGCAGAAATTCCTATCCAACATTCCCAATCGTCATATAAAACCTGAAGATGGGAAAGATGAAAGGATTGACTATACAGACCTTTCATTACTTGCAATATCAGGAAACAGACAAATAGACGGTAGATTTGGGATAATTATAAACAGAACTAACGAATATCTATGCAAGAATACTGGAACAAGTGCCGATTTAGGTATACTCGAAGATATTTGCGACAATCAAAAGAATGCATTGGAGGAGGAAATACATAATAGTCTTAATGTGCCTCTTTATTTGGGATTAGCTGGAACTTTCATAGGCATCATTACTGGTATATGGGGCATTGATTTCCAAAAAATGTTTGGAGTAAATGGAGACCTTACTGGGCTTCAACATTTGCTTTACGGTGTAGTTATTGCAATGAGTGCCAGTTTTTTTGGATTAGGACTAACCGTATTCAATAGTGCTGTAACTTACAAAAAAGCAGTATCTACTGCCAATGATGGCAAAGAAGAATATATGGATTTCCTTCGTCGTGAGTTGATGCCTCTGTTATCAAATAGCATGGCCTCAAGTCTGAACTCATTGCGCGGAGTGCTTGGGCATTTTGTTGACAAGTTTGGACGCAATCTTGATGCCTATGCCGATTCTGCCGAATTGCTCAATGACAATCTGGAGAAACAACACTTAGTGCTGGAAGAAATTAACAAATTAAGCTTAACTCGAACAGCAAACAAGATTGCTGAAACATTCTTACAGTTGAAAGATTCCTCTGACTCACTTTCTATATTTCATACTTACCAGCAGCAGCTCAATTCTACTATTGCTAATGTATCGGAAATGGTCAATCAAATACAAACTTTGCTCAATAAGTTCGACGAGTTCTCAACAGGCTTGTCGCTCGTGGTAAGCAATCAAAACAAGACGAGTGAATTGCAAAGAGAATTTCAGGAAGCCATAATAACACATTTTCCCACAGGTTCAGAAGCAAGGGAAGCATGGCGCAAGGAATTCGACATGTTTATATCGGAAGGAAAGCAAGTATCTGAAAGTCTATCCATACAGCTTACAGCATCTACAGAGCATATTCAAAACTTTGTGACAAATAACAAAGATTTCTTTGATACATTCGACAAGATGAAAGAAGTACTTGCTATGATGGTACAATATACGCAAGTGCAAGCCGATTGTTATAAGGACTTGAAGGGTGAAATTTTGAATCTGCGTAAGGATTACAAGGATGCACAACAAGAATCTATAGAATTACACAAGGCAACACTACGGGCTGTAGATACAATGACAAAAGCCATAAATGAAATACAGAAATAAGTATGGCAAAAGAGAAATATAAAGATTCGTTTTGGCTAAGCTATTCCGATTTGATGACGAGTTTGTTCTTCATCATGTTGGTATTGTTTGTGGTCTGCATTAGTAAAATGAAATACGACAATTCTACTTTAAATGCTGAAAAGGAACAATTAGAACGCATTTTACAACTTGATGCCCAGTTCAAAGAATTAAGTAAGTTGTCAGCCTTACAATATATTGAGGAGAAGAAAATGTTTGTTGCGAAAGATTTCATTGGAATAGAAATCTTTTATTCTGAAAGTGACATGATAAAGCAGGAATACATCGCAATCGTAGATTCCGTTGGCCAATCTTTACAAAACGTAGTGAAGAGACTTCATGAGCAAAATCCTAATCTAAATTTCCAATTCGTCATAGAAGGGAATGCAGCTATTCCCTGGCAACTACTTCAAAACCATTCCTACAATGCGAACAATATAAGGATGTACGAACTAAGTTACCATCGAGCTTTAGCACTCTATCGCAGATGGCTTTCTAAAGGTATTAACCTTCGTCACTATAACACAGAAGTCATCATTGCTGGTAGTGGGTTCAATGGAATCAACAGAGATAACAAAATTGAAGAAAACAACAAACGTTTCATCATTCAGATTATCCCCAAAATTTCAAGACCAAAACAATATTAAATGTCACACTCTATTTTCTAATAGTCGTGCCCTAATGTATTCTTGAATTTCAAGGGGTGATACATCATAAACGGGAAGCAACTCTTGGAAATCTTTTTCCTTTATAAAACGCATACCGTCCGTCAACATAGCCAAAAGACCACGAGAACGAAGTTTATGGTCAGAATGCTCTAATGCAGCAGCTATCATTTTATGGATGTCACCGTTTTCTTTCAGTATAGAATAAATATCATAATAGTCTCTGAACTTTGAGCGTCGGAGCATGGTCTCCATTTTCATCGCACCTATAGACTCCATATCAGCAAGATACAGATTATTAAGACAAGACAACCTACGCATGGTTGGAATAGCTTTGCGAGGAGCAGAATAAAAGGACAATTTAACACCCTCAAAATTAAAAGTGACAAAACTAAAACTGCCTACCTCATAATCTCTAATCTCACCTACACTTTCCAACTCTCTCTTTATGGCAGGCCAGTTGACATCTGGCTTCTCGTTTTTCTTCGTTAGCCATTTCATAAAATCCAAATCCTCACTTTGCCGCTTTTCTATCTGTAGTGACAAAGCAGTCCCTCCCACAAGTGTATAAGGCTTAATACATTCAAGGCGAGATATTGTTTCAAATATCTTTCCTGTATGCGGAGCCAAAGATTTCGCATATTCCATAATCACGCAGACATTAACCGATTCAGATGGCGAGTTTCTATACTCTTCACGTATGCTTCTGGACGTTTTGCACCAAAATAATACCAAGCATAAAGAATATTGAAAGGGCGAAACATTTCACCTTGTGGAGCCACACGGTCTAACCAGACACGCTTCACCTTTTTATAGCCAAACAGCGGGAATAACTTATCTATATCATCAATATCAAGGTAAAGCAAAACATATTCTATCAAGGACTCGTCGGAAATAGATTTCATTTTCGACACATCGTAAGACCAAAAGCAATTCTCTGCTTTGAGTTTACGAAAGAGTTGCTGTCTAACATCTTCTTTCATCTTTCAGGTACAAAGATAAGGAATATTTCTGAAACAGCAATGAACTGAGATTAAAAATTTGCATTCCTCTCACTTTTATTGTGCTCCATGATTGAAAAATAATCCGTCAAAAGGTGGGAGGTTCTCAGATTTTATTTGTACCTTTGGCGATGATAAAGGAATATAAATCAAGATAGCGGAATGAAAGATGAATAATGATTCTTTGTTTGATTTGACTGGAAAGGTGGCTGTTGTAACAGGAGGTGGCGACGGTATCGGTAAGGCCTCATGTGAAATTCTTGCAGCTGCGGGTGCTGCGGTTGTGGTAAGCGACATTTCGCTTGAAAAAGCGCAGAGCGTGGCTGATAGCATTGTAGCAGCTGGTGGCAAGAGCGCTGCCGTGGTGTGCAACGTGCTTGATAGCGATGACTTAGCGCATCTGATTGACTTCGCCGTAGAGACTTTTGGGACTGTTAATATCCTTGTAAACAATGCCGGAATGGGCGGTGGCGGACGTGAGAATCCTTTCAAGATTGACCGTGAATACGTGGAGCGGATTTATGCCATCAATGTGTTTGCTCCTTGGCAACTGTGCAAACTTGCTGCTCCCCACATGCAGCAATCAGGTTATGGCAGTATTATTAACATAACCTCGATGAGTAGTATTAACAACAGTCCGAGTATGGCTATCTATGGTTCATCAAAGGCAGCACTTAACCATCTGGCTTCCAATCTCGCATTCGATTACGGCCCTATGGGCATACGCATTAACAACGTGGGACCGGGAGCAACACGTACCCACGCACTTTCTACGGTTCTTACTCCAGAGATTGAAGAAAAGATGCTGGCTCACACCCCTATTCACCGACTTGGCGAGGTTTCAGACATTGCCGGTGCGGTGCTTTACTTCGCTGCTCCCATATCTGCATGGGTCAGCGGACAGACCCTGATGGTAAACGGAGGTGGCGTACAGACACTTGACTAAATAAAAACCACTGCAAGAATATTATTCAGTGATATTCTTGCAGCGGTCAAAGGGTTTATTTCTTCTCGGTAGCCTTGCGGAGTACAATATATTCCGAAGAGACACTGCTGTTAAGTCTGGCTATAGAGTCATTCTCAACATCGACCGTTACGATATTGGGAAGGATTCTGCGCAGAGCGTCTTCCGTTGCCATGTTTTCACACGCCATTCTGGTCATCATTCCGTTACCCAGCTGTATCGAATCTCCCTTTATGGTATAGAAACCTGATATTGAATTACAGTTGGTTCTAACCGAATAGGTGCTGTCATCGAAAAGAATATATTGGCGGGAGCCCGGCACCTCTTCTGACGGACGCACATATTCCGAGTCGCTAAACACTATATTCTCCAGATACCACTGGCCACGAATGTCGGCAGCTACACGGGGCTGTGCCTCATTGGCAGAAACAGCACCGTTGTTTTGTCTGCTACTGGAACAGGCAGTGGCGAGCAGTGCCACCGCAATTACTTGAATAATATTAGTCTTCATCTTATATATGATTAAGTTTGTGCAAAGTTAGCGATAAATTTCTATTTAACCAAATAACAAGGTGAAAAGTACGCTCAAACGGAACGTAAAGTGCCACTTTACGCTTTGAAAAGTGGCACTTTACAAATAGTATCATAACTTTGTGCGTTTTACTCGCTTATTCGTACCTCTGACCTTTGGTCGAAAGTACTGCCGCTCGAAAAAGCTCAAAATACTTTTGGCATTTTACTCGCTTATTCGTACCTTTGCACCCCGTTATGAAAAAGATTTTGTTTTTAGTAGCCCTGATGGGGGCTGTACTTGGCATTCAGGCTCAGGAGCGCGAGACTCCTAATGCGCAGCAGGCACGGAGAATATTCATGGACGTATATAATAAGGTATATGGACAGGAGGGTGCCACACTGCATTACAAGGTGAACATCATCGGCATTTACAAGACGGAAGGCACGATATGGCTCAAGCAGAAGAAGAGCAAGTTTATTGACGAGCGATATATTGCATGGAACGATAACGTAACGTTCTATAGGCTGGAGCGCAAGAAGAACTTAGTAACGATTTACGATGCCCACTCGGACGAGCGCGACAAGTATGCCACAAAGTTTAAGTTCTCACCTGAAAACTATACATACAGCATCAAGGACGAGAAGGCAAAAGGACTGGCTATCACGCTGAAAGCGAAGAAAGGTGTCAAGGGCATTAAGGAAGCGCGCGTAATGCTGGACCGTCGGACGCACCACCCTACCAGCATCCGCATCAAAGTGGGTATCTTCCACACAACGATTCAGATTAGTAATTTCCGTGCGGGAGGCATCAGCGATGAGCTGTTCCGCTTTCCACGAGAGCAATATAAGTCGTGCGAATATGATGATAAAAGATAAAAAGAAATGGGACTCGAGCAATTCGAGTCCCATTTCTTTTTGTTATACTTAATTGGATTACTCCTCAACAGCAGCCTGTGCAGCAGCAAGGCGTGCAATGGGCACACGGAACGGAGAACAGCTGGCGTAGTTCATGCCAATCTTAGCACAGAACTTCACAGAGCTGGGCTCACCACCGTGCTCACCGCAGATACCACAACGCAACTCAGGACGAACCTCGCGACCCTTCTCAACAGCGTAGCGGATGAGCTTACCAACACCCTTTTGGTCGAGTACCTGAAAGGGGTCAACCTTCAGAATCTTCTTATCCAGATATACAGGCAGGAACGAAGCAATATCATCACGTGAGTAACCGAAGGTCATCTGCGTCAGGTCGTTAGTACCGAACGAGAAGTACTGAGCCTCGGTGGCAATGCGGTCGGCAGTCAGGGCAGCACGAGGAATCTCAATCATCGTACCAATCTCAAACTCAACCTCAACGCCCTCAGCGGCAAATACTTCCTTGGCGGCATACTGGATAATCTCCTTCTGCTGCTTCAGCTCGTAGAGCGTACCAATCAGCGGAACCATGATTTCAGGCATCGGGTTCTTACCCTCCTTCTTCAGCTCACAGGCAGCACCGAGGATGGCACGTGTCTGCATAGCAGTGATTTCGGGGAAGGTAATACCCAGACGGCAACCACGGTGACCCAGCATCGGGTTGTTCTCAGCCAGCGAAGCTACGCGGCGCTGGATAGTCTCCAAGCTAACACCCATCTCCTTGGCCATGACTTCCTGTCCAGCAATATCGTGGGGAACGAACTCATGGAGAGGCGGGTCGAGCAGACGGATGTTAACGGGCAGTCCGTCCATAGCCTCCAGAATACCCTTGAAGTCGGCCTTCTGGTAAGGCAGCAACTTGGCCAAAGCCTTCTCACGTCCGGCAACGCTGTCGGCGAGAATCATCTCGCGCATAGCGATAATCTTCTTGTCCTCGAAGAACATGTGCTCGGTACGAGTCAAACCGATACCCTTGGCTCCGAAGTTGCGGGCAACCTGTGCATCGTGAGGCGTATCAGCATTGGTGCGAACCTGCAGCTTGGTGTACTTGTCGCAGAGGTCCATCAGTTCCTTGAAGTCGCCAGAGAGCTCGGCAGCCTTGGTGGGCACCTCGCCAGCATAAACCTGACCAGTGGTACCGTTCAGCGAAATATAATCGCCCTCCTTATAAACAACACCGTCAATCTCAACGGTCTTATCCTTGTAGCTAACGTTCAGCGAACCTACACCCGACACGCAGCACTTACCCATACCACGAGCCACAACGGCAGCGTGAGAGGTCATACCACCGCGAGCGGTCAAGATACCCTCGGCAGCCGACATACCAGCCAAGTCCTCAGGTGATGTCTCAATACGCACGAGCACAACCTTGTGACCATCCTTGTGCCACTCCTGAGCATCGTCAGCATGGAACACAATCTGACCGCAGGCAGCACCCGGACTGGCGGGCAGACCCTGAGCAATAACCTTAGCAGTGGTCAGTGCCTTCTTGTCGAATACGGGGTGCAACAGCTCATCGAGCTTCTGAGGCTCGCAACGCTGGATAGCCGTCTTCTCATCAATCTTACCCTCATGCAGCAGGTCAATGGCAATCTTTACCATAGCAGCACCTGTACGCTTACCGTTACGGGTCTGCAGGAACCACAGCTTGCCCTCCTGTACGGTGAACTCCATATCCTGCATATCGCGATAGTGCTCTTCCAGCTTCTCCTGAATACCATTCAGCTGCTGGTAAATCTCAGGCATAGCCTCCTCCATAGAAGGATACTTGGCCACGCGCTCAGCCTCAGAGATACCTGCACGCTCAGCCCAGCGCTGAGAGCCCAGCTTGGTAATCTGCTGCGGTGTGCGAATACCAGCAACCACGTCCTCACCCTGAGCGTTAACGAGGTATTCACCGTTGAACACGTTCTCACCATTGGCAGCATCGCGGCTGAAGCATACACCCGTTGCAGAAGTGTCACCCATGTTACCGAACACCATAGCCATCACGCTAACGGCAGTACCCCACTCGTCGGGGATGCCTTCCATCTTACGATACAGGATAGCGCGCTCGTTCATCCATGAACGGAACACAGCGCAGATGGCACCCCAGAGCTGCTCAATGGGGTCGCTGGGGAAGCTCTTGCCTGTGCGCTCCTTGATGGCAGCCTTGAAAAGCTCAACCAGCTTCTTCAGCTCGTCTACGCTCAGGTCTTTATCCAGCTTCACGCCACGCTCGGCCTTCACCTTCTCGATAATCTCCTCAAACGGGTCAATGTCTTCCTTGTTGACGGGCTTCATCTCCAGCACCACGTCGCCATACATCTGAACGAAGCGGCGATATGAGTCGTAAACGAAGTGGGGGTTGTTGGTCTTCTTCACCATTCCCTCAGCCACCTCGTCGTTCAGACCGAGGTTCAGGATGGTGTCCATCATGCCCGGCATAGAGGCACGAGCACCAGAACGCACGCTGACGAGGAGCGGATTCTCCTTGTCGCCGAACTTTGAGTTCATCAGACCCTCAATATGTGCTACAGCAGCCATCACGTCGTCGTTCAGCAGCTCCATAATCTTCTCCTGACCTACCTGATAATATTCGTTACAGCAGTCGGTTGTAATGGTGAAACCTGGAGGAACAGGAACACCAATCAGGTTCATCTCGGCAAGGTTGGCACCCTTGCCACCCAGTTCCTCACGCATCTTTGCGTTACCTTCGGCCTTTCCGTTACCAAAGGTGTAAACTCTTTTTTGGCTCATAAATTTAGTGTACTATTAATGTTAACATTTGAAATTGCCTTTCAATTCAGTTTGGCAAAGATACGCAATCTTTTTTATCTGTGCAAATATTTTGCGTTTTTTTGCAGTGTAGACCTTACTATTCAAAAATAATGTGTACCTTTGCGCCTGATTACAAGCATATTTATGGCAAGAAAGAAGAAACCATTACCTATATTGGAACACGTCACCATTACCGACTTCGCTGCCGAGGGAAAGTCGCTGGCCAGGGTCAACGACATGGTGGTATTCGTTCCGTGGGCAGTGCCGGGCGACGTGGTCGACCTGCAGGTACGCCGCAAGAAACATTCGTTCATGGAGGCCGAGGTTGTGCGCTACCATGAATATAGTAAGGTACGCACGCAGCCCTTCTGCCAGCACTTTGGTGTGTGCGGTGGATGCAAGTGGCAGCAACTGCCTTACGACGCACAGCTGAAGATGAAGCAACAGCAGGTGGAAGACCAGCTGACGCGCATCGGCAAGGTGCAGTTGCCTGAGTTCCGCCCCATTTTAGGCTCGGTAAAGATACAGGAGTACCGCAACAAGCTGGATTTCGGATGCGCTAACAAGCGGTGGCTGACCAGTGAGGAGATTGCCGACGACACGATACAAAAGAACACGCCTGCCATTGGATTCCACATCACAGGGGCTTTTGACAAGATTCTGCCCATTGAGAAATGCTGGCTCATGGACGACTTGCACAACCAGCTGCGCAATGCCGTGCGTGACTATGCCGTGGAACACCAGTTGTCATTCTTCGACCTGCGCCAGCAGGTAGGGCTATTGCGCGACATGATTATCCGCAACTCTAATTCGGGCGAGTGGATGGTCATCATGCAGTTCCACTTTGACGAGACGGGAGGAGAGCAGGAGGCAATGGGGCTGCTGCAATTCCTTGGCGACAAGTTTCCGCAGATTAGCTCCCTGCTCTACGTGGATAACCAGAAGTGCAACGACACGATTGGCGACCAAGACATTAAGGTGTTCAAGGGGAAAGACCACATTATTGAGACGATGGAGGACTTGCAGTTCAAGGTGGGGCCCAAGTCGTTCTATCAGACGAACACGGAACAGGCTTACCACCTGTACAGCGTTGCACGCGAGTTTGCCCAGTTGACGGGTGACGAGATGGTGTACGACCTCTATACGGGTACGGGCACCATTGCCAACTTTGTGGCTCGGAAGGCCCGACAGGTCGTAGGTATCGAGTACGTGCCCGAGGCTATTGAGGACGCCAAGGTGAACTCGCAGCTGAACGGCATTGAGAACACGCTGTTCTATGCTGGCGACATGAAGGACATCCTGACGGATGAGTTTATCAGTCGGCACGGGCGGCCTGACGTTATCATCACCGACCCGCCACGCGCCGGAATGCACCCCGACGTCGTCCGCACCATCCTGAATGCTGCTCCGCAGCGCATCGTCTACGTGTCGTGCAACCCTGCCACGCAGGCGCGCGACCTACAGGCACTGGACGGCGACTACCGTGTGGCCGAGGTGCAGCCCGTGGATATGTTCCCACACACGCCACACGTAGAGAACGTGGTGCAACTGATTAGAAGAGATTAACTAATAAAACATAATGATGAAAAGACTCATAACACTGGGCATGATGGCCCTCGCATTGGCAGCCAATGCACAGGAGAAGAAGACTACAACGATTGAAGTGCCGCAATGGGTGAAGGATATGAAGCTGAGCGGGTATGGTATGCTGCAGTACCAAGGGCTTGACAAGGAGGATGCCCACGAGAACTCGTTCCAGCTGCGTATGTTCCGTGTGTCGCTGGAAGGGCGCATAGCCAAGGACTTCTACTGGAAGGGACAAATCCAGCTCAATGGTAACACATCGTCGCTGGGCAGTAGTCCCCGTGTGGTTGACCTGTTTGGTGAGTGGCAGAAGTACGACTTCCTGCGCATCAAGGCCGGCCAGTTTAAGCGTCCGTTCTCGTTTGAGAACCCTATGCACCCTATTACGCAGGGCTTCATGTCGTACTCGCAGCCTATATCAAAGCTGGTTGGATTCTCGGACCGCACGGGTGAGCAGGCTTCCAACGGGCGCGACATTGGTGTGCAGTTGCAGGGTGACTTCCTGAAGAATGCCAACGGGCGCAACCTGATGCACTACCAGGTGGGTGTGTTCAACGGCGAGGGCATCAACACGAAGGACGCTGACAACCGCAAGGATGTCATTGGCGGCGTATGGGTCATGCCCGTCAAGGGGATGCGCATCGGTGCTTTCGGATGGACTGGCTCACGGGTGATTACATACACGCAGGGCAAGATGGTTGTGCCCAAGAACCGTTACGCCCTATCGGCTGAGTACGTGACGGACAACGACTGGACGTTCCGCACGGAGTACGTCCACTCTCAGGGCTATGGCTCAAACCTGAGCGCTGGCGACAAGGCCGACGGTTACTATGCCCTCTGCATAGCCCCGGTCATTGAGCGGAAGCTGCACGTGAAGGCTCGCTACGACCTGTATCGCGACCGCAAGGAGTGGGGAACGAGCAAGACTTACTATGAGGTTGGGGCCGACTACCTGTTTAACAAGAACCTGCAACTGAACATTGAGTACGCCCGAGTGAACGACAAGACCATCACGGCTGCCGACAAGCACAGCTATAACATGGTGGACGTGGAGCTGGACTTCAAGTTCTAACGGTTCTTGCCACAAAGGCCGCGCAGGGTGAAGTACAGCCACTCCTGCGCACGGAACAAAGTCCAATACCGACAAGGACGATAGCCAAACTTGGCTGTCGTCCTTTTATTTAATAAGGTACGGTCAATCGACGCCCACACCCGACGCAGTTCGGACAGTGCGTAGTGGCGCTCCCCGGTGGTCAGCCTGCGGCCATGCACATGATAGAACATATAGCAATCGACCACGACCAGCCAGCGTTGCTGCTCGTATATGGCCAGCACGTCGGGTGAGGCACCTATCTCCAGCAACTGCCGCTTCATGCTCTCGTTGGCACGCAGATGGTCGAAGCGCCTGACGGAAACCTGATGGGTGACGGACGAAGTGCGGGCATAGTAATAGTAGATGCCCGTGCAGCAACGCACCTCGCGTGCGTTGTAGTAGTGCAGCCGTGTGGTATTGTCGTCGCTATAAGCCCGACAGGTTTCATCGTAGGGGTACTGGCGGTGCAGCGATGCACGCACCATGTAGACACCGTGAATCTGCCAGTCAAGGCTCAGGAGGAACGCTTCCCTACCCGACAGTGCCGTAAAGCACTCCATGGGATAGGACTCCGACGCACCATCCTCCCTGACGTTCATCACCTGAAAGAGCACACAGTCGGTCGCCTCATGCTGCTCGAACACGGTGACGGCCCGCTGCAGGGCATCAGCCGACAGCGTATCGTCGGCATCAAGGAAGCACACATAGTCACCCGTGGCCTGCCGTAGTCCCACGTTGCGGGCATGAGCCTGACCACCGTTCTCCGCAAGTGCAACAACCGTTATACGGTCATCTTGCCGTTGCAACTCACGCAGAATGGCCAGCGAGTTGTCCGTGGAGCCATCGTCCACGCAGAGCAACTGCCAGTCGCCCATCGTCTGCCGCTGCAACGAGCCTATGCTGTCGTGCAGCCACGCAGCGGCATTATAGACAGCCATCAGTACGGAAACCTTAGCCATAGTGAGATACCTTGCGTTATATTATAGTGCTTCGACTTCTTTAATGGTCAAGCCTGTTGCATCTGATATTTGCCCAGCGGTCAGCCCCATGCCCTTTAGGTTTCTTGCAGTCTCTATGGATTTCTGATAAACGGCATTGTCTATTTCAGAGTAGATGTCCGATGCGCTGCCCCACTCTTCCCAGTCCGTTTCTGCTATGTAGCGGCTGATAACGTGCTCGAGTGGCGGTATGTCGTCGGTCACAGTCTGCCATAGCTGACGGTCGGACACGTTAGCGTAGCCATGAACCAGCACATTACGCATACTCACTATCTGCCTCCACGGCAATTCGGGATGGAGCTGGCGAAAGTTGCGCGTTAGCATATTGGCTGCTTCGCCTATGATTTCCACGTTCTTCATGATAGCGAAGTAGCGCATGGTGTCGCTGACGAACTGTTCAAACGTCACGCCCTCCGCGTATTGGCGCACGTACCCGATGCTTTTCAGAATGTCCTCCAATCGGCCTTTATCCCTGCTTCTCTCTCTCATATATCAGCTTCTTGTCACGGTTTACGCTTTCCATAGCACAGGGCTTCAGCGTCCCCTCCTCTATCAAGTCCACCTTGCGCCCTATCAAGTCTTCAAGGTCACAAGCTATCCCAGCAAACTTCAGCAACCCGATGGGCTTATCTTTGTCAAGCTCTACAAGGATATCGACATCGCTCCAAGGCCGCTGCTCATTGCGTGAGTAGGAGCCAAAGAGCCATGCTTTCAGCACAGGTTGCGTCTTGAAATAGTTGGCTATCGCCTGTTGCATCACTTGGGGTGTCATAAGCGCACGTATATTAATTATGGCACAAAGTTAGCAATTTATTTCCATATTACCGAAACTTCGCCTCTTTTTTCCCACATTAAATCCTCAAAGGAGGCCTTTGTCGGGATATGCCAATGGGCTTCGCACACGGTACGGAGTGGGTTCGCACACTATACGGAGTAGCTCGGCGCATGGTGCCGATAGGCTTCGCACACGGTGCGGAGCCGCTCCGTGCATCGTGCGGAGTGCCTCGGCGAGGGGTAAACACAGGCTCGGGACGGGGTGCGGAGCGGCTCCGTATGGGTAGCGCAGCAAGTGCGGACGGTCGTAGGGCGGGCGTGCTGATGATTAAGGGCGGCCGCCCTTAATGATTGGGGCGGGCGGCCTTAACGACTGGAGCGCCCGCCCTGAACCTTGCAAACAGGGGTTGGAGGGTTATCTGAAGCGGTGCCTGAGCTTTGACATCAGCTTGTTCCACAACGCTACCTTATGGTAAAGCGTGTAAAGCGTAAGGGAAAGGCACAGCGTAAACACCAGCAGGCCGCCAATCCACCACTGCCAGCCTTCGGCAAAGACGGCCAGCAGGAAGGCGACAATGCCTATCGACACGTGCAGCAACGTATGGCCCACGACGGCAGCCGTCATGCGATAGTGATAGACAACGTAGGCATAGCCCACCAGCAGGAAGTAGTCGAGAAAGGCTGTCAGCGTGATGGCCACACCCGTGCCCGTCAGTCCCCACCACGTGTAACCCCAGATGACCAGCAGCACGACGGCAACATCGTAGACGGCTTCTAAGAACAGGTAGGACAGCGAGTCGCCCTTGGCCAGCGGCAGATAGGCTATCGGCAGCTTGACCGCACGCAGATAAAGGGCCAAGAACAGGATGCGCATCATGTCGACCACAGGCAGGAACTTGCTGGAAAACAGGATAGGAATGACGTAGGGAACGGCAAACTGGGCCGCCACCAGCATGGGCGACAGCAACAGCAGCGACACCTCAATCTGCTTGTTCACTATCTCGTTGCAACTGCCCCAGTCGGTGTTCACAGCCGACAAGCGCGGAAAGAAGTCGGTCTCCATAGCCGTGAATATCAGCCCCGCATAGGTCATCGTCATCATATAGCCCGTATTGTAGAGGCCGACAATCTCCAGTCCTGCAATGTTGTTTAGGTAGGAACGTATAACAAAGTCGGCACCGCTGCCCAGCACGCCGGCCAGTGTGAACGCCACTCCAAGGCGCACCATGCCCATGCCCTCGCCCAGCACGCCCTTAGCCCCCGTCAGTTGCAAAGGGTAAAGCCTATAAGAACAGCGGACGGTCAGCAACAGCGCAGCCAGCCCCATCAGCACCATCACGGGCACGATGCCGCTCTGGCCAAAGAAATAATAAATGGGAATGGTGACAACCAAGGCTATCAGCACGTTGTACACCTGAATGGCAGCCAGCGAGCGCAGCCGTCGGGCACCTTTCAGGATAGCCGTCTCGCCACCCGTCACAGCCAACAAGGCCACCAGCGGAGACAGCAGTACAAAGTGCAGCGTGTGGTCTCCCCACGAGAAAGTAAGGCTACTCAGCAACGGGCCGACAAGTATGCAGAGCAGCATACCCACCAGTCCCGTCAGCAACGCCCATGCCCGCACCACCTTGACAAAGTGGTTGACGCGCTCCGCGTCGCCCGTGTCGAACAGCTCCGAAACGTTACGCACGGCACTAAACGATATGCCGAGATTGGTTGTCTGCGAGATGAAGTTCACCGTTGTCTGGAAGAGCGAGGCCAGCCCCATGCCCGACGGCCCCAGCAACAAGGCCACCACCTTGTTGCGCACAAGGCCAATAAGTATATTCAGACCCTGTACGCCCCCGAATATACTCGTGTACTTCAGCACGTGCCCATAACTATCGTCGCGCTCTTCTTTCATAATTACTCATAAAAAGGAACGCAAATTTACGCCTTTTATTACGCATTGCCAAAAAATTATTGTACTTTTGCAACATGAAACTATCCGTCGTTATACCCGTCTATCGCACAGCGGCCACGCTCAACCGATGCGTGGAAAGCGTGCTAAGTCAAGAGGTGGACGACATGGAAGTAATACTGGTAGACGATGGCTCCCCTGACAGTAGCCCACAGCTCTGCGACGCATGGGCCGTAAAAGACCAGCGCATCCGGGTCATCCATCAGCAGAACGGAGGACTGAGCAAGGCGCGTAACAGCGGCATAGAAGTGGCTACGGGCGACCTCATCACCTTTGTCGACTCTGACGACTGGCTGGCTCCCAACACCTACCCACCCCTGCTGGACATGATGGGCGACTGCGACTTGCTGGAATATTCCATAGCCGGTGGACTAACTCTTGCCGACTCTGCTTATACCGACATGGACGAATACTGGTTGAAGACACAGGCATACGCCCACACCTATGCCTGCAACAAGCTCTACCGCACGGCACTTTTCGATGCCGTAAGGTTTCCCGAGGGCAAGGTGTTTGAGGATGCCTACACGCTACCCCTGCTTCTGCGGAAGGCGAAACGATGCGTTACTACGCATCTGGGACACTACCACTACACACAAAACCCTGAGGGTATCACTGCCCAAGCCAGCGGTGCGCAACTGGCGCAACTACTGGCCGCCCACCTAACAAGCGGGATGCCCATGAGCGACCCATACTATATGTATTTAGTGAACATACAGATGGACGTGTGGGAACAGACAGGAGCCGCCATTCAGCTGCCCCATCGAAAGGTGCAGGCGGCCACGTTGGCAGGCAGGCAGAAGGCCAAGGCCATTGCGCTTAACTTATTTGGAATTAAGATACTATGCAGACTCAACAAGGCTATACATCTATTCAAGAAACCCAGCCGTTAGTAAGTTTCATCATTACTTACTACAACTTGCCCGTACAGATGCTGTGCGAGTGCATCAACAGCGTTCTAGCTTTGTCGTTGCTCCCCTCTGAACGTGAGGTCATTGTTATTGACGACGGGTCGGAGGTCAGCCCTATGAACGGGCTGATGCAATATGCCGACGACATCATCTACGTGCGGCAGCGCAACGGCGGACTAAGTGCCGCCCGCAATGCGGGCATCAACATGGCCACGGGCAAGTACATCCAGTTTGTCGATGCTGACGACTATCTTATCCCAACGCCCTACGAGCACTGCCTTGACATCCTCCGCAATCATGATGATGCCAACATGGTGTTATTCGATTTCAGCACGACCGACAAAGCATCGGCAGTGTTCAACGATGCCCTGCCCGTCAGCGGTACGGAGTATATGCGCCACAACAACATTCACGGTACGGCATGGGGCTACCTCTTTCAGAAGAAGACGCTGAGCGAACTGCGCTTCACGCCGGGCATCTGGCACGAAGACGAGGAGTTTACCCCCCAGCTACTGCTCAGAGCTGACAACGTATATGCGACTGATGCCAAAGCCTACTTCTACCGCCAGCGAACAGGCTCCATCACAAGCAACAAGGACGGCAAGGACAAACGGCTGCACGACATCAAAGGGGTTATCTTCCGACTGCAAAACCTCTGCGACAAGCTGCCGCAGAACGACCGACTGGCCTTGCAACGAAGGGTGGCCCAGCTGACAATGGACTACATCTATCAGGTTATCACCCAAAAGCATTCGCGCCAAGCACTGACCGACAGTCTGGAAGAACTGCGCGCCAAGGGGTTGTTCCCCCTGCCCGACCGCGACTACACACAGAAATACAGCTGGTTCCGGCGCATGACCAACTCGGCTGTCGGGCGCACCGTCTTGCTCCACTCATTACCACTACTCAAGAAAGAACGATGAAGATACTACTCTTAGGCGAATATAGCAACGTACACAACACACTGGCCAAGGGATTAAGAACGCTGGGGCACGAGGTGACGGTGATTTCCAACGGTGACTTCTGGAAGAACTATCCACGTGACATCGACGTGGCCAGGCCACAGGGGAAGTTAGGGGGGCTCCGCTTGCTCATCAAGCTATGGTCGCTGTTGCCGCGTATGAAGGGGTACGATGTGGTACAGCTTATCAATCCCATCTTCTTTGAACTGCGTGCCGAGCGGCTGTTCTTCTTCTACCGCTACCTGCGCCGCCATAACAAGAAGGTGCTTTTAGGAGCCTTCGGTATGGATTATTACTGGGTGCGCACCTGCACTCACGAGAAGCCGCTACGATACAGCGACTTCAACTTCGGGGATGAACTCCGCACCGACGAGGCGGCCATGAAGGAACGGCACGACTGGCTGGGGACGGCTAAAGAGCGACTGAACAAGCTGATAGCCAACGACTGCGACGGCATCATTACGGGGCTTTACGAGTACGAAGCGTGCTATCAGCTGAAGTTCCCTAACAAGACGCAGTTCATTCCCTACCCGATTGTCCTCCCGACCAACACCCGCAACGTTGAGAAACCCAGCTCGAAGCTGCGCCTGTTTATTGGCATCAGCAAGGAGCGGAGCGTATATAAAGGGACGGACATCATGCTTCGTGCTGCCGAGGACGTGGCAGCCCAGTACCCTGAACAGGTTGAGATACACAAGGCGGAGGGCGTTCCCTTTGCCCAGTACCAGCAGATGATGGACGACAGCGACGTGCTGCTTGACCAGCTCTATGCCTATACCCCTGCCATGAACGCCCTGCTGGCCATGTCGAAAGGCATCATCGTTGTGGGTGGGGGCGAACCCGAGAACTACGAGATTCTGGGGGAAAAGACCCTGCGCCCCATCATCAACGTGGAGCCAAACTACGAGAGTGTCTACAAGGAGCTGGAGCAACTGGTGCTGCACCCCGAGCGCATCCCAGAGCTTAAACGGCAAAGCATTGAGTACATCAGGCGGCATCACGACTACAAGAAGGTGGCCCGCCAGTATGAGCAAGTGTATAAAAGGTAGAAGCCTGTACGAGCAAGTATATAATAAGGTAGCAAAAAGAAAGTCGGAACGCACAAGCATTCCGACTTTCCGTTTCTTTCTAAAGTCCTGAGATTTACTCTGCAGCGGGAGCTTCGGCAGCAGCCTCCTCAGCGGGAGCCTCAGCCTGCTCGGCAGCAGCGGCCTCGGCAGCTTTAGCAGCCTCTTCCTCAGCCTTGGCAGCCTCGATAGCAGCCTTCTTCTCAGCCACCTTCTTAGCAATCTCTTCGTTCAACTTCTTCTCCTGAGCCAGCTCCTTGTCAGCAGCGTCCTTCTTTGCCTTAGCCTCTTCGGCGGCAATCTTGTCAAGACCCTTCTGCTTGTCGGCCTTCCATGCGTCGAACTTCTTCTGGGCAGAAGCCTCGTCGAATGCGCCCTTCTTCACGCCACCACGCAGGTGCTTCATAAGGTAAACGCCTTCAGCGCTGAGGATGTTACGCACGGTGTCAGTAGGCTGGGCACCGGTCTCTACCCAATAGAGTGCACGCTCGAAATTCAGGTTCACTGTGGCAGGATTGGTGTTGGGGTTGTAAGAACCAATCTTCTCAGTAAATTTACCATCACGTGGTGCTCTTGCGTCGGCGATAACGATGCTGTAGAAAGCATAGCTCTTGCGACCGCCGCGCTGCAATCTGATTTTTGTTGCCATTGTTAATTGTTTAAGTTTTTATTGTTTAAAATGAATTTCATGCTACTATCTCGTAATAGCGGGCGCAAAGGTACGAAAAGTTCGGCAGACTGCCAAACTTTTATCGGGAAATCTTACTTTTTGCGCAGCGTGACGCCCGCCTGCATCCCGTTGACGCTCTTCATCAGCGAGGCCACGGTGCTGATACTGGAGTTGCTTGACTTGGCACCCAGCGTCTTGAACAGGTTGAGCAACTTGGTGGCATCGGTCACGAACTGCATATCCTTGCCGTCAATCTGCGTGGTGATGGAAAGGGTCTTGACCCCTGCTATGGTCAGTTGCAGCTTCGAGTCCTTGATGGCCCACGTGCCTTTGGTGGTCTTGCCCTTCAGCGTCTCGGTGAAGGTGCCGTCCTCGTTGAAGGTCATCGAGAAGGTGCCGGGCTGGATGCCGTACTTCGAGAGCTGCTCCTGCAGCTTCTTCTCCACCTTGTTCGAGGCTACTTTGGCGGCAGCCTTGGCCAGCAGGTTGTCTGAGGTAAAGACGATGGCCGGCTCGGTGTACGACCACGTGCCGATGATGTTGTTCTTCTTGGCCTGCTTGTCGCTTGAGAAGACGCTGGTCAGGTTTGACACGAGGTCGCTCCCCTGCCCGTTTCCCAGCACACTACCCAGTACGTCGCCCAAGTTCTGGGCGTTGCCCTGTGCCGCAAACAGCATCATAATGCTCAGGGCGGCTACTTTCAATACATTTCTTTTCATATTCTTGATATTAACGAGTTATTCAGGAAATCGGTGCAAAATTACGACTTTTCGGTTAAAACCAGCAAATAAAATCGACAAATCCGTGGTTTATAACTTTTTTTGATTAATTTTGCATGGGTTATGATGGACGAGCTTTCTATATTGATGCCTTGTTACAACAGCCGCTGCCTTGACTCCGTTAGGCGGCTGCAGCAGCTGTGCGAGCGGATTACGCACGATGCGCCCGAGGGGTTTCGCTATGAAATCATCGTGGCCGACGACGGTTCGACGGACGTGGATGCCATGGAGCAGAACAAAGCCATAGGACAGCTGAAGAACTGCATCCTGCTATGCAAGGGGCAGAACACGGGCAGCGCTGCCACGCGCAACTATCTGGCCGACCACAGCCGATACCGTTGGCTGCTGTTTGTGGACTGCGATATGCAGATTCCGGGCATGGACTTCATCATGCGCTACCTGTCATACGACCATTACGATGTGGTGAACGGGGGCATTGCCGTGGGGGGCGAGGCCGACCCATCGAACCTGCGATACCGATATGAGAAGCAGGCCGAGCCGCTGCACACGAGCGACCGCTGCAACGCCCGACCCTACCAGCAATTCCGCTCCACCAACTTCGTCATCTCACGCCAGTGCTTTGAGCGGTGCCGCTTCGATGAGCGTTTTACCAAGAGCGGCTACGAGGACGTACACTTTGGCAAGCTGCTGGGCGAGGCGAAGGCCAACGTGCTGTACATCAGCAATCCGCTGATGCTTTGCGACTTCGAGAGTAACGAGGCGTATCTGAGCAAGTGCGAGCGCAACCTGCATACGCTCCATCAGTTCCGCTCTGAGCTGCAAGACTATTCCCCACTGCTGTCGCTGGCACGACGGCTCAGGCTCGTGGCACCCCTCATGCGCCTTTGGCACCGTCTGTTTGGCTCATGGGAGCGTCGCCATTTGGCAGGCCGCCACCCCTCCCTTTTTGTCTTCCATCTTTACCGCCTCGGCTACTTGCTTTGCATCCGCTAAGGGGGCACCATGCGCCGACCGCATCCGCACCATGTGCCGACGTGCTTCGCATCGTGCGCCGACCGCATCCGCATCATGTGCCGACACGCTCCGCATCGTGTGCCGACCGCATCCGCATCATGCGCCGACAGGCTCCGCTCGTAGTGCGGGAAAGAACGGCTCTTTCAACGGGAAAGGACGGCTCCTTCCGCGAGAAAGAGCCGTCCTTTCTATCAGTAGAGACGGTTAGGGGTTATCGTACAGGTTTGAGCTGGAACAGGAAGTCGTAAGACTGCAAGGGCAGCATATACGGCTTCTCGGGCCACGAGCCCCATGAGGTGACGCAACCCAGTCCCATCTGGCGCTGCTGAATGTGTACCTGCGTCAGCTGGCGCGGTGTGAGGTCGCCGCTGTGCTGTCCCCAGCGATGGGCTTCCTTCACGGGACCGGCATCAAGGTCTTCCACCAGATACGGCAGTGCCGAGCACTCCATCGGCGCATTGCTGCTGAACTGCAGTCCGCGCTTGCCGTCGGTCACCTCAAACCAGCGCACGTCGGTATGGTTGCCGCTCTCCTGCGGACGGATGTAGGGGTAATACTCGTCGGCCACGTTGCCCTCGTAGACACCGATAAACTCAGAGGCGTTGCGGTCGCAATAGTTCTCGTGCGGGCCACGGCCATAGTATCTTACCTGATTATACTGCTGGGGCATCTGCAGCTCTACGCCATAGCGGAACAGCCACTGGTCCTTGACATCGCCCGTCGGCTCCAGTTGCTGGCGCACGATGACGGCACCGTCGCTGGGCTGCAGCGTGTAGGTCATGGTCAGGGTGGCTACGGGCAGCGTGAAGGTGGCCACAACGGTATTGCTCTTCACGACACACTCGGTGAGCTTCATCTTAGGCTGCTTCCACTGAGCAAAGCGCTGCTGGAATCGGGCACCATAGTCATTGTCGGTCGGGGCGCGCCAGAACTCAGGCACGATGCTCTGACGGTCGATGAGCATAGGCTGGCCGTCCACGTCGAGATAGTCAATCAGTCCAGACCACTTGCCCACGGTCAGCGTGGTACCGGCAGCTGACAGCTTGACGTAGCTCTTGGTTTCCTCCGTCGTCACCTCGGCCTGCTCCGTCTTCAGCTCAGGGAACTGGTAGGGCTGGATGATAAACTGCTGACGAGCCAGCACTTGGTCTTTGCTGACGTACAGCTCGTTGGCGCGGCTCTTGAACTGGAACTCGACGGCAATCTCACAACCGGGATTATCAGCCATCACCTTCTCTATCTGGCGGCGCAGCGCAGCGTCCTCTATCAGCTTTCGCTGCTGCGGGGCAATGCCTGCCACGGAGAACATGTGAACGGCCAGCTGACCAGTACCAAGTGCCGAGACGATAACGACGGGCTGCACATAGTCCAGCGGTCGGTAGAAGTTCTCGTTGTACACCTCAAAGCGGCCTTCGCGCAGCCCCTTGTCCGTCACCCACAGGTTCTGATACCAGTACTGCACCTCGTAGGCATGGGGATTCAGCCTGCGGTCGGGGGCAATGATGCCGTTGCAGTTGAAGTTGTAGTCGCTGGCTGGATAGCGTCCGTAGTCGCCACCGTAGGTGAATATCTCCTTGCCCGTGATAGGGCTCTTGTCGCGCAGACCTTGGTCAACGAAATCCCAGATGAAGCCGCCCTGATACTTGGGGTACTTGCGCACCAAGTCCCAATACTCCTTAAAGCCACCCATCGAGTTGCCCATAGCGTGGGCGTACTCACACTGGATGAGCGGGCGAGGATTGTCGCCCTTGGCATACTGCTCGCATCCGCGATAGTTATAGTACATAGGGCAGAAGATGTCCGTCTTGCCGTTCTGGCCTGCCTGCTCATATTGCACGGGGCGAGTAGCGTCTACGCTCTTCACCCAATCGTACACGCGCTCGAAGTTAGGCCCGTAGCCCGCCTCGTTGCCCATGCTCCATACGATGATGCTGGGGTGGTTGCGCAGCGACAGCACATTGGCCTCGTTACGCTCCATGTGCATCTTGGCAAAGTCCTCGCGCTTGGCCAGCGTGCTCTTGCCATAGCCCATGCCGTGGCTCTCGATATTGGCCTCAGCCACTATATAAAGCCCGGCCTCGTCGCAAAGGTCGTACCAGCGAGGGTCGTCGGGATAGTGGCTGGTGCGCACGGCGTTGATGTTGAGCTGCTTCATGATGCGGATGTCCTGCTTCATACGCTCCACTGACACTACGTAGCCCCCGTCGGGGTCAAGCTCGTGACGGTCTACACCTTTTATTAATATAGGCTGTCCGTTCACCAGCAACTGCCCGCCCTTGATTTCAATGTGGCGGAAACCAACACGCTGGCGCACCACTTGCAGCACCTGCCCCTTCTTCTTAAGCGTAATCAGCAGGTTGTACAGGTTGGGAGTCTCAGCCGTCCACGGTTCCACGTCGTTCGGTTGCAACAGGAAGCTCTCATGGCGATAGGTAGGCCAACCCTGTCCGCCGTGCTTGAAGATAACACGCCCCTGCTGGTCTTCCAGAGCCACCTCAAGGCTGACACCCGAGGGGTTCTTCACGTCGATGGTGTAACCAATCTCGGCTCGCTGCTCCTCCACGTTCCAGTCCTGCTGTATCTGAATATCCTCAATATACGTTTTCGGACGGGCATACAGGTACACCTCACGGGCTATGCCCGTAAAGCGCCAGAAGTCTTGGTCTTCCAGATACGAGCCGTCGCACCAGCGCATCACCTGCATGGCAATAAGGTTCTTGCCCCGCTTCAGGTACTTAGTGATGTCAAACTCGGCGGCTATCTTCGAATCTTCGCTATATCCTACATATCGTCCGTTGACCCACACCTTCAGGTTGCTGGTGGCCGAACCCACATGGAACAGCACTTGCTGACCGTTCCAGTCGTCAGGCAGGATAAACTCGCGGCGATAGCTGCCCGTATAGTTCTCGGTCTCGCCAATGTAAGGCGGGTTGCTGTCAAACGTGGTTGCCCACGCATAGCCAACGTTCTTGTAGATGCGGTCGCCGTGGCCATTCAGTTCAAACAGTCCGGGTACGGGGAAGTCTTCCCACTTCGAGTCGTCATAGCCCACCCGATAGAACGCAGCGGGTGCGTCCTGATGGTTCTTCACGAAGCAGAAGCGCCACATACCTTCCATCGACAGGTAGCGTGCCGATGCCGCTTTGTCGTCTTTCTTGGCCAGTGCCTCACTCTCGTATGCGAAGAAGTTGGCACGCCGCGCCTCGCGGTTTTGTTGGTTCACTTGCGGATTACGCCATTCTGGCGCCCCGTCGGCCCATGCCGACAAACTCGTCAGAAACGCAACGAGCAGAAACAAGCAGTTCTTAGTCATGGTTCAATCTTTTTATTTATTAATCATGTATGTATTATTCGTATGCCTCTTCACCTATCTGCTCCACCCCGCCGATGGTTAGCTTCCGCAGGTCGTAGTACGAGCCGTTATAGATGTTAAAGTCCACATTGCCCTTAATACCCGGCAGGCGACCCACATCGGTGTGCTGCCAAAACTTCCAAGCCCCTTGGTACTCAACCTCGTCCACATAGTAGTGGGCTATCCAGTAGGGGTACTGGTCGAACACGGGGTCGCTCAGGTATTGGAGCTTAAACTTATAGTAGGTGTATATAATAGGCTTCACCCCGTAGTGCCGCTCCACAATGTCGAGCCACTCCCGAATGCTGGCCTTAAAGTCTTCGTTGGTTTGTTTCTTCGGTTTATGCTCGACATCGAGCACAGGCGGAAGGTCTCCTTTCTCCAGTTTCACGTTCTTGATAAAGAACTGAGCCTGCTGTCTGGCAGGCGAATGAACGCTATAAAAATGATAGGCACCACGAGTGAAACCATGCTCGCGAGCCTGATAGAAGTTATCCTTGAAGTTCTCGTCAATGCGGGTAGCCCCCTCCGTTGCCTTAATCATAATGAAGCGGATGGGCGACTTGTTTATCAGTCCCTTGTCACGCAGCTCAGCCCAGTCTATCTTACCCTGATGGTGGCTAATATCAATGCCGTGAATTTCGTAGCCCTCAGGATAGCTGACATCACCGTAAAGCGCACGCCAACGGAAGCCAAACGGCCCCACAAAAATGTAATAGAAGAAATAGACGTATGCAGCCACGATACCTGCCACGCCCAGCCACCATGCCCAACCGGGCATGTGCTGTAATAGACGAATAAAGACATTCGGACGCCTATGTGCCACAGGGCCTGTTCGGCGTCCGGATGTCGTCTTTTTCTTATGCGTTGTTCGCTTTTGAGGCATACGGTTTATTTTGCCTGCTCAAGAGCCAGTGTCATGGTGGGCTGGTCGCAAACCTCGGTCGGTCCCCAATACTGGATGGGGCCGGGATATACGTAGCAGGTATCCTTGGCCCACTTCTCACGCTGGGCAGCAAATGCCTTGAAAGGAGCACCATCCAGCTCAACCAGTGCCTTACGGATAACAGGCTTCATCTCACCGTTACGACGTTCCATGTTCATCATCATCGTAATGGGCACACCGCCGGCAATCCACTGCTCGGCAGGAGCCGTCGTGTTCTTCACAATAGCCATATAACCCGTCTTGCCGTTGGCAATCAACTGGGCTGCGCTGGTTCCCAGTGCATAGCAATAGTCTGCATCGAAGTTAGAAGGAGCAGCGCAACGTCCCTCGTAACCGAAGAAATGGTGCTGGGCGGCAAACTTGCCCGTGTACTTGCCTTCTTTCTTCAAGCCCTCCAGCTTCTTGGCAATCATCTCTGAAAGCAGCTTCTCGGTCTCGATGAGCGACACCTGAACGTTTCCGTGCGGGTCACGGTCGAGTGCCAACTGGCGTGCAACGCCTTCAGGCAGCGAATTGAACACAGCCAGATTCTCTTCCGTCAGATGGCTCTTGGCAAAGTCAATCTGCTCGGAGCGGTCTATGTCTTTCGCCTCTGGCAAAGCCAGTACGTCATTGAGCTGGGCAATGAGCTTCTTGATGGCGGGAATGAACTCAATCACTCCTTCTGGGATAATAACGGTACCGAAGTTATTGCCCTCAGCAGCGCGAGCACATACGGCATCGGCAATATAGCTGACAATATCATCAAGGCTCTGCTCCTTGGCCTCAACCTCTTCACTAACGAGGCAGATGTTAGGCTGGGTCTGCAAAGCGCACTCTAAGGCAATGTGAGAAGCCGAGCGACCCATTACCTTGATAAAATGCCAGTATTTGCGGGCTGAGTTACAGTCGCGCTCAATGTTACCAATCAGCTCCGAGTAGGTTTTACAAGCGGTGTCAAAACCGAATGAAGTCTCAATCTGGTCATTCTTCAAGTCACCGTCAATGGTCTTCGGGCAACCGATAACCTGTACACCATACTGCTTAGCTGCATAGTATTCAGCCAATACGCAGGCGTTGGTATTCGAGTCATCACCACCAATAATCACGATAGCCTTAATGTCAAGCTGGCGGATAATCTCCAGCCCCTTCTCAAACTGCTCAACCTTCTCCAGCTTGGTACGGCCAGAACCAATCATGTCAAAGCCACCCGTATTGCGATATTCATCGATAATGTCCTTCGTCAGCTCCATATAATTATGGTCAACCAAGCCACCGGGGCCCAGAATGAAGCCAAACAGACGGTTCTCTGGGTTCAACTTCTTAATCTGGTCAAACAAGCCCGTAATCACGTTGTGTCCACCAGGAGCCTGACCACCACTCAGGATAATACCCACGTTCATTTTCTTGGTGTTAGCCTCGGTAGCAGGCTCAAACTCAACGATAGGCATACCATAGGTATTAGGGAAGAGTTCCTTGATTTCTTCCTGATTGCCTACACTCTGTGTCGGCGCACCTTCTTTCACTTTCACCGCACCCTGAAGAGCCTTCGGCAATTTAGGCTGATAAGCGGCTCTTGCTTTCTGCAATGCACTTTTTTCCATTGTCTTTAATCTTTATATGTAGATGAATAATTGAATTTTTGAATTGCAAATGTACTCTTTTTCCGCGAGAAACGGAAAGAAAATGCACTTTTTAATATTTTTTTGTGCAGAAAGATAGGATATATGGAATGTTTTTCGTATCTTTGACGTGCAAAACTTACATTTTAAACCATAAGGAGGATTAAAGACCATGGCGAATAAAAGGAATCTTAAACGTAACATCAACCTATTTTGCGAGGAACTCTTTGCCGAGTGCGTGGCCGCTTCGCTATACGGACACAACCATGACGGAGCCGAGGCTCTCATCTATAGCGCCATCAAGATGCAGAGCGATTTCATCTGCCGCATCTCGCACCCTGAACCTGGTATGCCAGCCAAAGTCTATTATAAGAAGCTAAAAGAAGATTTTGTGGCGCAAGCCAGTGAAATCATTGACCAAATCAACAATCAATAAGGATACAATGTGGAAATCATTTTGTAGTTGGCTGCTATACAAACGCATGGGGTGGACAGCCGATGTAACGGAAGAACACCCCGATAAATATATTATTTGCCTGGCACCCCACACCAGCAACTGGGACTTTCTAATAGGGCAGCTTTACGGCGGAGCACATGGTATCAAGAGCAACTTCCTTATGAAGAAAGAGTGGTTCTTTTGGCCACTTGGCGCTATGTTCCGCAAAATGGGCGGCATACCTGTGTGGCGCTCTAAGCATACAAGTATGACCGATAATCTGGCTGAGACGGCACAACAAGCTCGTGAGTTCCATTTATGTATTACACCAGAAGGTACTCGTTCACGCAACCCCGAATGGAAAAAAGGATTCTACTATATTGCCTTAAAGGCTAAACTTCCTATCCTGCTCTATGGCGTAGACTATAAGAAGCGACACATCCAGTGTACCAAGACCATCATTCCCAATGGCGACATTGAGAGCCAGATGCGCGAAATCAAGTTGTACTTCAAAGACTTTCAGGGGAAGCACCCTGAGAACTTTACCATAGGAGAGGCTGGAGAATGAAAAAGATTTGTATTCTACTCTTTTGCCTTTTTACCTTCATCCCTTTTTATGCCCAGACTGCTAAGGACGAAGCCAGACTTTCTGAACGGCTACAAGAGTATTTCAGGAAGTATAAGCCTAAAGGCACTCGGCTGACTCAGGCTCCACGAATGCTGGAGTATCGGTTAGACAACGCGGCGCATACCCTGACTATTACCGTTGATGAGTTCTTCGCAGCCCAAGAGTTTACCCCTGAGATAACAGCCCATATATATAAAAAGGTACAAGGAGAATTGCCGAAGGCTTATCGAGACTATCAGGTGACTATCGTCACTAACGGCATGGCCATCGACGAACTAATTCCCAACCGACTATCTATGAACGCTGACCGTTCACGTCTCTGGGGCGACATCGACTACGATGGTGAACCTTGGGTGAAGAATATCTCTTATCCTGTTAAATTCACACACGGACTACAAGGGCGGCATTTAGCACTATGGGCCAGCCACGGGCGTTACTATGACCAAAAGAAAGGCTGTTGGCGATGGCAGCGCCCGAAACTCTTTGGTACCACAGAGGACTTGTTTACACAAACCATCGTTGTACCCTACCTCATTCCAATGCTGGAACAAGCTGGAGCCGTAGTCTTTACTCCCCGTGAGCGCGACTGGCAGAAAGAGGAGATTATTGTCGATAACGATGGTTCCAAGCGAAACTACATAGAGGTGACTTCGCATAGCAAATGGATGCAAACGAACCAGCCAGGCTTTGCGTGGCACACTGGTGTCTACCACGACAATGAGAATCCTTTCGAAGCTGGCACTGCCCGCATGGTGAAAGCCACCAGCAGTAAGTCGCGGTATAGTCTTGCGACCTATCAGCCAGACTTCCGCAAGGCTGGCCGCTATGCCGTCTATGTGAGTTACCAGACCCTCCCTAATAGCATCAACGACGCCCTCTATACCGTATGGCACCGTGGTGAGCGCACCCAGTTCCATGTGAACCAGCAGATGGGTGGCGGCACGTGGGTGTATCTGGGAACCTTTGACTTTGATGCTGGCTATAGTGAATTTAACCGCGTCACCGTCTCCAACCAAAGTGAGCACAATGGTGTGGTGACGACCGATGCCGTCCGTTTTGGTGGCGGTATGGGTAACATCGAACGTTTTGGTGAAGTCAGCGGCCTGCCAAGAGCATTGGAGGGAGCCCGTTACTCTGCCCAGTGGGCGGGTATGCCCTACTCCGTCTATAGCAGCAAGAATGGGCAAGATGACTATGCCGACGACATCAATGCTCGTTCCCATACGGTCAATTTTTTAGGTGGAGGTTCCTGCTATATGCCGACTATTGAGGGACGCAAAGTACCTATTGAATTATCGTTGGCCATACATAGTGATGCAGGATATGCTCGTGACGGTCAAGGCTTGATAGGCTCTCTTTCTATATGCACCACCAACTTCAATAATGGTAAGCTGAATGCCGGTATCTCGCGCATGGCCTCTCGCGACTTAGCAGATGCCCTGCTGAGCAATGAACTATTGGACATCAAATATAAATACGGGCAATGGAACCGACGCGAACTCTTTGACCGCAACTATTCAGAAACCCGCCTACCCGAGGTGCCCAGCGCCATCCTTGAAACCATGTCACACCAAAGTTTCCCTGATATGCGCTACGGGCAAGACCCCAACTTCCGATTCACATTGGCACGTTCTATCTACAAGACCATCCTGCGCTATGTCAACGATTCACACGAGCAGCCGTTCATTGTGACCCCATTGGCACCTGACCACTTCCGTATAGAATTTAAGGATGACGACGAAATACGGCTTAGCTGGGATGCTGTCAACGACCCTCAAGAACCAACGGCCAAGCCGACTGGCTATATTCTGTATACCGCAATAGGAGAGGCCGACTTTGACAACGGCACGTATATCCGCTCAAAGAACAGCTACGACATGAAGCTGGAACCCGGACTACTTTACCACTTCAAAGTGGTGGCCGTCAACCGAGGTGGGCAAAGTTTCCCAACGGAAGTACTATCGGCCTACCATCACCCTTATGCCACCAAGACGATAATGGTAGTCAATGGTTTTCACCGATTGTCATCACCTGCCATTCGCAATACACCAGAAGAACAAGGTTTCGACCTTGACGAAGACCCGGGCATTACCTATGGCCCCACTTACGGATGGTCAGGGCGGCAAACAAACTTCGACCGTACCCAAATGGGAATTGAAAGCGGTGGACTGGGATATAGCGGCGAAGAACTGACTGGAATGTTACTGGCAGGCAATGATTTCAACTATGTAAAGACCCACGCCGAAGCTATTGCGGCAGCAAGGCAGTATAACATCGTCAGCTGTTCCAGCGAGGCATTGGAAAACGGTTTGGTATCGTTACACAATATTGCCGCTATTGACATGGTATTAGGGTTGGAGCGCAACGATGGCCACAGCCTTCAAGCCTACAAGACATTTACACCGACGATGCAGCACACCTTACAAGGGTTTACTACCCGCGGTGGGGCACTTTTAGTGAGTGGAGCCTACATCGGACGCGACAATATGACAGGCAGCGACCAGCAATTCTTGGCGAAGACCTTGAAATGCCAATATGCAGGCCGTAACATGATGCAGACCGACTATCTAAATGGACTGGGTACTACCATTCAATACTGGGCCAAGCTGAACGAAGAGCACTACGCCGCCACCTCGACTGATATCCTGCAACCCATGAAGCCAGCCTATACGGCCATGCAGTATGCCGACGGCTATAGTGCCGCCGTGGCCTATAAGGGCACAGACTACCGTAGCTTTGTCATGGGCGTGCCGTTTGAGTGCATCCAGAGCGAGAAGAAGCGCTCGTCCATCATGCAAGGAATACTTAACTTTCTATTAAAATAAAGACTAAAAACCATGTACAAGATTCAAACAAACTCCAGCGGTACGAGAAGTATCGACATCAATGAAGAGCATCTGCAGACCATTGAGGACTACCAGCTCTTCCGCGACCTCATCGACTCTAACGGCTATGTTGACGAGCAAGTGCTTGACAAGCTGAAGCTAAACATCCGCTCCATGCTCGAGTCAGAGGCAGGCAAGGACAAGCGCCTGCTTGACCTATGCCTTGACGTCATCTATCATACCAACATGAAAGCCTTCGGGCTCCAGCAGCTTGTCCTGTTATTCATCAACTGGAAGAACCGCGGCAACGAGAATCTCGGCATGACCACACATGCCTTTCAGGGTACACCGTTTAATTAATCCGTATGGAATACAGGCTGACAGACTTTCTGCCGACAACCAAAAAAGAACTGGAGCTGCGTGGCTGGGAGGAGGTGGACATCATCCTCTTCTCCGCCGACGCATACGTTGACCATCCATCGTTTGGCGCTGCCGTCATCGGGCGAACCTTAGAGGCTGCTGGCTACCGGGTAGCCATCGTTCCGCAACCCGACTGGCACGGTGACTTCCGCGACTTCAAAAAGCTGGGGCGACCACGCCTATTCTTTGGCATAGCCCCGGGCTGTATGGACTCAATGGTCAACAAATATACAGCCAACCGCCGACTACGCTCTGAGGATGCCTATAGCCCTGACGGACGGCACGACCTGCGGCCTGAATACCCCACTATTGTCTATTCCCAGATACTGCGTCGACTCTACCCCGACGTACCCATTATCTTAGGAGGCATAGAAGCATCGCTGCGCCGACTGACGCACTACGACTACTGGCAAGACCGCTTGCGCCCCAGTATTCTCTGCGATGCACAAGCCGACCTTATCATCTACGGCATGGGGGAGAAGCCTACCACCGAGTTGGCCAACCGGCTGTCAGCCTGTTCCGCAACGAATAACGGCACCGTTAATATCCCGCACGATATTCCCCAGACGGTCTATATCGACAACGACATCACCCCTACGGACGACGACATCGTGCTGCATAGCCATGAGGAGTGTCTGCGTAACAAGCGGTCGCAAGCAGAGAACTTCCGACATATTGAGGAGCAATCGAATATGCTTCACGCCCACCGATTGCTACAACAAGTAGGGCGGCAGACCGTAGTGGTCAACCCACCCTATCCGCCTATGACCACCGAAGAGCTGGATGCCTCGTTTGACCTGCCCTACACCCGCCTGCCCCATCCTAAGTACAAGAACAAGCGCATACCCGCCTACGAGATGATTAAGCACTCCGTCAACATCCACCGTGGCTGTTTCGGGGGCTGCGCCTTTTGCACTATCTCGGCTCATCAGGGCAAGTTTATCGCCTGCCGCTCGAAGGAGAGCATTCTGAAGGAAGTCAAGCAAGTAGTGCAGATGGATGACTTCAAAGGCTACCTCTCCGACCTCGGTGGCCCTTCGGCTAATATGTACGGTATGCACGGGCGCAACCTGAACATCTGCGAGAAGTGTAAACGCCCCAGCTGCATCCATCCGCAGGTATGCCCAAATCTTAACACCGACCACTCTAAGCTATTGGAAGTCTATCGCGCCGTTGACGCACTGCCCGAAGTGAAAAAGAGCTTCATCGGCAGCGGCGTGCGCTACGACCTTTTACTATATCGGGGCAAGGACGAGGCGGCCAATCAAGCAGCCAAGGAGTACACCCGCGAGCTTATCACGCGACACGTCAGCGGGCGGCTGAAAGTAGCCCCCGAGCACACCAGCGACCGCGTGCTCCACCTCATGCGCAAGCCCTCGTTCCAGCAATTCTACGAGTTCAAGCGCACGTTTGACCGCATCAACCACGAGGAGGGTATGCACCAGCAAATCATTCCCTACTTTATCTCCAGCCATCCCGGTTGCACAGAGGCCGACATGGCTGAATTAGCTGTGCTGACCAAGCGGTTAGACTTCCAGTTAGAGCAGGTGCAGGACTTCACCCCCACCCCCATGACCGTCAGCACCGAGACGTGGTATACAGGCTACGACCCTTATACGCTGGAGCCCGTCAAGAGCGCCAAGACACCACACGACAAGCTGGCCCAGCGGCAGTATTTCTTCTGGTACAAGCCCGAGGAGCGCCGAAGCATTGAGCAAAGTTTGCGCCGCATCGGGCGGCCAGACCTCATCAAGGAATTGTTTGACGGTGCGCCATCAGGCTCCCGCCGACCATCACCCAACACCCAACAGCCTCATGGAAATTATCGAGCAAAACCTCGTCCCCAAGAACCCAAAGAAGAAAAGCGAGGACGGCATCGTCGTCACAAATGACTTTGTGGCCGTCATCGACGGCAGCACGTCAAAGACCTCATACCGCCATAGCCTGCTGCGCACCAACGGGCGCTATGCCATGCAGCTGACGGCGCGATACATCAACCGTATGCCCAAGGCCACCACGTGCGAGCAATTCCTAACGGGCGTAACGGCATACATCCGCAAACACTATAGGAAGTCAATGCTTCAGCGGCTGGCTGAGCATCCTGAGGAGCGTCTAACCTGCTCTGCCGTCATCTTTAGCCGCGTCAGTCGCGAGGTGTGGCTCGTTGGCGACTGCCAGTGCCTGATAGGCGGTGAATACTATGACAATCCCAAGCCATACGAAGCTGAATTAGCGGCCATGCGAGCCGAGGAAGCCAAGCGGCAGATGGCTGAGGGCAAGACGCAAGACGAGCTGTTGCGCAACGACACGGCGCGCAGCGTCATCATTCCCCGTATGCTGGAGACCATGCACCAGCAAAACGTTGCCTACAGCGTTATCGACGGGTTCCACATACCGCGCGAGCACGTCCGCATCGTCACCCTCGACTTTCGCCCCTGGCAACTTGTGTTGGCCTCCGACGGCTACCCCTTCCTTTGTCCTACGCTGGCTGAAAGCGAGAGCCGCCTGCGCCAGCAGCGTGAGAACGACCCGCTGAACATTGGCGAATTTCAGGCGACGAAGGGATTTCACCCTGACCAAAACTCGTTTGACGACCGCAGCTATATCCGGCTGAGCGTATAGCCTGCTCCCTTCTATGGCCGTTGTCGCTCAGCACCGACGATGGCGGTAGCCACGGTGTATGCCGTGGTCCACGCCGCCTGAAAGTTGAAGCCACCCGTAATGCCGTCGATGTCAAGCACTTCACCGGCAAAGTAGAGGTGCGGCACGTGGCGGCTCTCCAATGTAGAGGGGTTGACGCTCGACAGCGACACGCCGCCGCAGGTTACGAACTCCTCCTTGAACGCCGAGCGACCCGCCAGCTGATAGGTGTCGTTGGTCAACACATTCACCAGCCTGTTTACGTCTTTCTTATTCAGTTCGCCCCATCGGGCGCGGGCTCTGTCGCCCAACGCTTTCTCCAGCAAGTAAGTCCACAGGCGCGACGGCAGCGACAATGGGCAGAAGGTGGAGAACAACTTCTGAGGTTCGCGCACGGCAGCCTCACACACGGCAGCCTGCACCTCAGCCTCGGAAAGCTGCACCCAGTTGATGCTGAGCGGCAATCGGTAGTCGGCCTCGGAAAGCTGGCGGGCAGCATGGCTGGAGAGCTTTAGGATGGCGGGGCCGCTCATGCCCCAGTGCGTAATGAGCAGAGGCCCCGTCGACTTATACTTGATACCGGGGATATGAGCCGACACATGGTCTACGACAAGCCCCATCAGCGATGTCAGCCGAGGGTCGGCAATGTTGAAGGTAAAGAGCGACGGCACGGGCTGTACGATGTCGTGCCCCATGTCAGCAAGCCAGCGCAGCCCCTCGCCCCGTGGCGAGCCACCCGTGGTGACAACCACGTGGTCGTAGTCAGCCAACTGGCTAAGCGACTGCACCTTATGCCCCATGTAGAGTTGCACGCGATGACGGCGAGCCAACGACAGAAAGCAATCGATAATGGCATGGGCGTCTTGCGCCTCGGGGAACACGCACTCGTCGTCCTGCACCACAAGCGGCACCCCGTGACGCTCAAACCACGCATAGGCATCGCGCTGGTCAAATACGTTGAAGAGCCGCTTCAGCAGCCGATGGCCTCGCGGATAGACAGCCTGCAGGTCGCGCACGTCGGCAAACGTATTGGTGCAATTACATCGTCCTCCACCCGACACCTCGACCTTGGCCAGCACCCGCTGGCTACGCTCGAAGATGGCCACCTCCATCCCGGGCATCATCTCCTTTAAGTTTGCAGCCACGAAGAAACCTGCTGCACCTCCGCCTACGATAGCCGTTTTTTCTCTCACTGCTTAACCGACTTAGGGGTCCAGTTCCTAAAGAAGCGCAGCACTTTCTTCTGATTATAGCCCTGTCCCTCCTCCAAGAAGCTCGAATCCTGCGTGTGGATAACCTTGCCTTCGCCGTCCAATACGACAAACACGGGGAATCCGAAACGCCCGCAGTCGTTCAGCCGCTTCATCAGTGCGGCAGCCTGCTGCGCCTTGGCACCGTCTTCCGATTTCCTTGGGTTATAGTTCACGTGAATATAGACAAAGTTCTCGTCGACAACGTGGCTGATGGTGCTGTCATTCGCTATAAAGTCGGCAAACCGCAGGCACCACGGACACCAGTTGCCACCCACCTGACAGACGACGAACTTGCCCTCAGACTTGGCCTTCACGACGGCCTCGTCAATCTGCTCAATGGGGTTTACGTCCTCGTTATACACCTTCTTCAATGCCGTCTGAGCACCCACCGTCAGGGCAAGCAGCATGACCGTCAATGACAGGATGAGCCTCATGCTCACCATCCCTTCAACTACTTTTCCGCTAACCATATTGCTTATTCTCCTATTATCGTTTGCTGAATCATTAGGCTATTCCTGCTATTATGAATTTCGCTACAAAGATACTAAAAAATAAGCTAAACCCTGCCAACACAAGGCTGACATTGACGCCCAAAAGTCATAAATAACGTTAATTTCGTAGGTATCTATGGTGGAATATGGAAACTATTAGCTAATTTTACAACACTTTTTACCACACAAAAGCATTATTTGCAACCATTTATTGAAGTACTTTATGAAGATTAGACACATCCTTGCTGGCTTGCTGATGGCTTCGTCTCAGGCCGTGAATGCACAAGTAATCATCAACATTGATGCAAATCAGAGGGGGCCTATGGTGAGCCCCACTCATTACGGCATATTCTATGAAGACATTAATCATGCAGCCGACGGCGGCTTGTACGCTGAGTTGATACGCAACCGTTCCTTTGAAGATGGCGACACGCCTTGCAACTGGCATCGTGTAGGCGATGCCCAGCTTGCGTTAGTCAAAGACGGGCTGCTCAACGACGTACAGCACAATGCCCTCAGTGTCACCATCTCACGCCCGGGCGACGGTGTGCGGAACGAGGGCTTCTGGGGTATGAACGCTGTCAAAGGAAGAGTGTACAGGCTGTCTTTCTGGGCAAAGAGCGAACGGAAATACAAAGGCACTATAACCGCAAGCCTTCAGTCGGCCAGTGGGCAGACACTTGGCGAAACGCGAATAAAGGTGTCATTATCCAAGAAATGGAAGAAGCACACTGCCACCATCGTAGCGGCTGCCGATGACCCGAAGGCGGAATTTACGCTTACCGCAGACAAGAGTGGCGAGTTTCAGCTTGACGTGGTCAGCCTGTTTCCTCCCACCTTCAAGAACCGCGACAACGGTATGCGCCCCGACTTGGCCCAGATGCTTGCCGACATGAACCCTACTTTCATGCGTTTCCCGGGTGGTTGCTTTGTTGAAGGCCAGCAGAGCCCTGACAATGCTTTCAGATGGAAGCGCACCATCGGCCCTATTGAGCAGCGGGAGGGGCACCAGAATATCAACTGGGGCTACCGTACAAGCGACGGCATCGGGTTTCATGAGTATTTGCAGCTGTCCGAGGATTTGGGTGCCAAGCCCCTGTTTGTGGTGAACGTGGGCATCTGGCATGGGGGATGCACTCCCTACAATCAGATTGACGGATGGATTCAGGAATGCCTTGACGCTCTTGAGTATGCCAACGGCGACGTCACGACCAAGTATGGCAGGATGCGCGCTGAGAATGACCACCCGGAGCCATTCAAACTGGAATATATCGAGATAGGGAACGAGAACTACAACTTCAACATGCAAGACAATTCCGACCAGAGCGACCACTACCCGGAGCGTTACATTCAGTTCTACAATGCCATCAAGGAAAAATACCCCTATGTGCATTGCATCGGGAACGTGGAGTCGTGGGCTACGGACTATCCTTCGTGGCGCAACGAACACCCTGTGGACATTGTCGACGAGCACTATTATCGCAATCCGAAGTGGTTTGCAGACAGATTTGACAAATACGACACCTACGACCGCTCCAAGCATAAGGTGTACGTCGGCGAGTACGCCGTCACCAGCAACTTTGGCGACATTGGCAACCTGAATGCAGCCTTGGGCGAGGCGGTCTATATGATGGGCATGGAAAACAACTCTGACGTGGTCGTCATGAACTCATACGCGCCTATATTCGTTAACGAGAACGACGCCCGCTGGCGGCCTGACATGATTCGCTTCAACTCGTCAGAGGCTATGGGCACACCTTCCTATTACGTCCAGCAACTCTTCGCCAACAACATAGGCAAACAGGTGGTCAGGACGGGCTGGACCTACAACCTGACGAAACCGCAGCCCGCCGAGCAGCAGCAGGCACGCCCCGTCCGCGTAGGGCTGGCCACGTGGGGCACTGTTGCCGCCTACCGCAATGCCCAGCTGACGGCAGACGGCAAAGAGGTGAACGTGGGCGAGTACGACAGCTGGGACAAGGTGAAGGGCGACTGGAGCGTGTCGGCCACCGAGATTGCCCAGACGGGCAATCAGCAGCCGGCCATGATTGTCTGCCCTGCGACGATTGACACCGAGAAATACACCTTCAAGGTGCAGGCCAAGAAGCTCTCAGGCTCGGAAGGGTTCATGGCGATGTTCGGATACAAGGATGCCAACAACTACTCGTGGTATAACGTGGGCGGATGGTCTAATACGCAAGACAACGTAGAGCAGTCGGTAGACGGAAACCGCGTGCCCCTGTGCCGCGACAACCGCTTCAGCGTCGAGCCAGACCGCTGGTACGACCTGCAGGTTGACGTAGAGGGCGACAGCGTGCGTTGCTATCTTGACGGCAGGCTTGACTTTGCCTGCAGGCTGCAAAAAGGCAGTGCCTATGAAGGGGTTTACGCCTCCACCACTATCGACGATGACGCAAAGATGATGTACGTGAAGGTGGTCAACGTAGGCGACGGCTCTGCCGACGGTGTAGTCAGGCTATCCAACTGTGAAGTAGATGCAAGCGCGCCCGATGCGCTTCAACTGATTCGGCTGTCTGCCGAAAAGGGCAACGACGAAAACACAATATCCAATCCGCGGCACATCTACCCCGCTCAAGGAAGCGTCACGACAGGCAGCTCCAACGATGTCCTGTTCGAGGTTCCTGCCTACTCAGTGAATATCATCAAAATCAGGATAAAGTAAAACCCCTCCCGTTAAAGATGACCCCAAAAACGTCCCGCGTCCCATCGTCCCATCGTCCCATTAAGCATTTTCCACATTTTTCTCACCGCTTCGCACAAAAAGTGTTAAAAAATATTCAATAATATTATTATATATATTAATATATATAATATATATT
>CAMWKZ010000027.1 GCA_947174945.1 uncultured Prevotellaceae bacterium
CAATTTGTTTTATAAATGTCTGATAATCAGTTAGTTGCGAGGGTTATTTGCCCACACAGAAGTTTTGGAAGATGTTTCCTAAGACCTCAGTGGGGGTTATCTGACCTTTGCCAGTGATTTCGGTGAGGTCGGAGAGGACAAGGCGGAGGTCTTCGCTGAGCAGGTCGCCACTGGTGTCTATGGTGAGGCCGTTGATGACGCGTGACAGGTTTTGCTGGGCACGAATCAGCGAGTCGTAGTGGCGGGCGTTAGTGATGATGACATCCGTGTCGGTGAGGGTAGGGATGTCGGCTGCTTCGTAGATGGCTTGCTCAAGGGCGGGGATGTTGGTGCCGTACTTGGCGGAAATTTCTATAAGCTGGGAATTGGGAATAGGGGATGGGAAATTGTGGATATTGCCAAGGTCGGATTTGTTCCAAACAATGATGAGGGGACGGCCTTGGGCGTGCTTAATTATTTGATGGATTTCGGTCTCGATAGGGTGTTCGTCTATGAGCCAGAGTACGATGCGGGCTTTCTCGATGGCTTGATAGGTGCGTTGGATGCCTATCTGTTCTACTTGGTCTTCAGTCTGTCGGATGCCTGCCGTATCAATGAAACGGAATTGTACGCCACGGATGTCCATTACGTCTTCGATGGTGTCACGGGTAGTGCCGTGAATGTCAGAGACAATGGCACGCTCATCGTTCAGCAGGCGGTTCAGCAGGGTGGATTTTCCTACATTTGTTTTGCCCACAATGGCTACGGGGATGCCTTGCTTGAGAGCTTGTCCTGTTTCGAAAGAGTGAGCCAGCTGGGTGATGTGATGGTTGATTGTATTCGCAAGTTGCTGTAACTCTGTGCGGTCTGCAAACTCTAAATCTTCATGGTCAGAGAAGTCGAGCTCCAGTTCGAGTAGGGAGGTTAGCTTCAGCAGCTGTTCGCGGAGGGTGGCCAACTGGCTACTGATACCTCCTCGTAGTTGGCTCATGGCTAAATGATGGGTTACCCGATTAGTAGAGGCAATAAGGTCGGCAACGGCTTCGGCCTGTGAGAGGTCGAGCTTTCCGTTGAGGTAGGCACGCATGGTGTATTCACCGGGGGTGGCCATTCGGCAACCGTTCTGCATGAGCAGTTCCAGCACTTTGTTTAATATATAGCGGCTTCCGTGGCAGGATATTTCTACCGAGTCTTCGCCCGTGTAGCTGTGAGGGGCACGGAATACGGTGACCATAGCTTCGTCAATAACCTCGGTACCGTCAGTGATATGGGTATAGTGGACGGTATTAGCTGCTACACACTCACATCGTACCGAGCATACGGAGCTGACGGCAGCGAAGGCATCAGGGCCACTGACGCGAATGATGCCGAGAGCACCACCGGGGGCTGTGGCCAGTGCGCAGATAGTATCTTTAGAATTGATGACTGACAACTTGAAAAGGGATAATTAGATGCGGTCGAGAACTTTCTGGATAAGCGTGTCGATGGAGTTCTTATACTCGGTGTTCATCTTCTGGGCGTAGCGGTTGGCAATGACCATACAGCAAGTCATAGCGCGATGCCCGAGAAGTGAGGCAAGGCCTGCGAGGGCTGAGGACTCCATTTCGAAGTTGCAGATTTTCATGCCGTCGTATTCGAAAGCTTCTATCTTTTGGTTCTGCAACGGGTCAGCAATGTCAGCGCGAAGCAGGCGACCTTGTGGACCATAAAAACCACCGCAAGCCACGGTATAGCCCCGTACCATGTCATCAGTAGCTATCTGTTCGATAAGCTCTTGGTCAGCCACTGCCACATAGGGCGCACCCTTGATGGGGTCCCACTGCATGTGTTCGCAGAAGGCCCGCTCCATAGGGATGTCGCACACTACATTGCGGTCAGCGTAGTAGTTGAGCAGACCATCAAAACCGATGCTCTTGATCGAGGCAACGAAGGTGCCGGTGGGCGTATAGGGCTGCAGACCGCCACAGGTGCCTATGCGCACCATCGTGAGTGTGCGGTGCTTGTCACGCTCCTCACGCGTTTGGTAGTCGATGTTGGCCAGTGTGTCGAGCTCGTTCACTACTATGTCAATGTTGTCACAGCCTATGCCGTGGCTCTGACAGGTAATGCGCTTGCCCTTGTAAGTGCCGGTAATGGTGTGGAACTCACGGCTTGCAACCTCACATTCACGAGAGTCGAAATGCTCGGCAACGGTATTGACACGGGCGGGGTCGCCTACCAGAATCACCTTGTCGGCCAGCTGTTCAGGCTTCAGGTGGAGGTGGAAACAAGAGCCGTCCTTGTTGATAATCAGTTCTGATTCAGGAAAATGCTTCTTAGCCATAGTATATTGTTTAGTAAGGCAAAGATACGAAAAAGTAATTGATAATGGCCCACTGACCACCGACAATTAAAGATATTTAATACTCCGTGAGTTTTCCATCGGCCTCCAGTGCGTTCCACACGGTATAGCGTGCCTCAGGATTCAGTTGCTGCATATCGCGGAAAAGCTGCTGGACGCTGGTGCGGTGGGTGTCTTTCTCGTAAGGGCACTGCTTGAGTTGTTTCTCATAATGGTGCTGTTCGGCGTAGGCACGAATGTCGTCCTCCTGACACAGACAGAGCGGTCGGATAACGGTCAGAGGCATCTTACGCATTCGGAGCTTGACGGGCATAGTGGAGAAATGCCCCTGAAAGGTCAGGTTCATCAACGCCGTGTGGATGATGTCGTCCTGATGATGCCCGAGGGCGATTTTAGTGCAGTGCAATTCTTGTGCAAGGTTGAAAAGCTGCTTGCGGCGCTGCCAAGAGCAGAGAAAGCAAGGAGGCTTCTGCTTAAAAGGGGAGGGGTGCGCCACGTCCGTAATATCTTGAGCAGTTGTGAAGCGGGTGGTAATGATGTGAAGGGGAACTCCAAGCGTAGAGCAAAAGTTTTGCAGATAGGCAGTGTCGGTCTCGTAGTGGATGTTCTCCATGCGGACATGAAGGGCCTCAACGGTGAAGTGGGGGACATGAATGTGCGAGCGACGAGCCAAAAACTCCAGCAGGCAAAGCGAGTCCTTGCCGCCAGACAAACCGACGAGGATGCGGTCATCCTCGTCGATGAGCTGGAATTGCCCCAGCGCCTTGTTAAACTGTTTCCAGAGCTTTTCGTCGAGTGTCATTTCATGAAGACCAGATAGACGGCACAGATGATGAGCACGAAGGCCAGAATGTGGTTCCACTGCAGGTGGGTGCCTTGAAATAGGATATTGGCGATGACCGCAAAGACTACCAGCGAGATACACTCCTGAATGACTTTCAGCTGTACGAGGTTGAAAGGCCCTCCGTTGTCAACGAAACCGATACGGTTGGCTGGCACCTGACAGCAGTATTCAAAGAAGGCAATGAGCCACGAAAAGGCAATGACACCGATAAGCGGCCAGTTGGAACTGACACCAGACTGTTGCAGTTTCAAGTGCCCATACCAAGCAAGTGTCATGAACACGTTGCTTAGTATGAGCAGTATGATGGTATAAAGTCCGTTCATAATCTTGTAGCGTGGACTTGAATCCTATTTGGATTGGAGATATTCGTCCATGTGCTGGGCAGCACGGCGACCGTCGCCCATCGCAAGGATAACCGTGGCACCACCGCGCACGATGTCGCCACCGGCAAAGATTTCACTGCGTGCTGTCTGCATACCCTCGTTGACCACGATGGTGTTCTTACGACCCAGTTCCAGCCCCTCGATAGACTTCGGAACGAGCGGATTGGGCGACACACCTACAGCCACGATTACTTGGTCGACATCGAGCGTGACGGTCTTGCCCTCTACAGGCACAGGACTACGACGACCCGAAGCGTCAGGCTCGCCCAGTTCCATCACCTGCAACACGGCAGCACGCACGGCACCTTGTTCGTCGGTCAGGTACTCAATAGGGTTGTGCAGCGTGAGGAACGAGATGCCCTCTTCTTTGGCGTGCTTCACCTCCTCCAGACGGGCAGGCATTTCCTGCTCCGAACGACGGTAAACCAGCGTAACGTTACCGCCCAGACGCTTGGCCGTGCGACAAGAGTCCATAGCCGTATTGCCACCGCCCACTACGAGCACGTTCCGACCCTGATTGATAGGCGTATCAGTGGTGGGGTTGGCAGCGTCCATCAGGTTGACGCGCGTTAGGTATTCGTTGCTCGACATGATGTTGATGGCATTCTCACCGGGGATGCCCATGAAGTTAGGCAGACCAGCACCCGAGCCGACAAAGATACCGCGGAAACCCTGCTTCTCAAGCGTCTCAACGCTGATGGTCTTACCCACAATAACGTCAGTCTGGAAGTGAACGCCCATCTTGCGAAGGTTCTCAATCTCCACGTCTACAATCTTGTTGGGCAGACGGAACTCTGGGATGCCATATTTCAGCACCCCGCCAATCTCGTGTAAAGCCTCAAAGACATAGACATCGTAACCCTTCTTCACCATGTCGCCTGCGAATGACAGACCGGCAGGGCCTGAGCCTACCACGGCAATCTTGATGCCGTTGGCTGGCGCAATCTCGGGCAGCGATATATTCCCGCTCTCACGCTCATAGTCGGCAGCGAAGCGCTCCAAATAGCCAATAGCCACGGCGGGTTCGTTCATCTTCAGGTGGATGCACTTGCTCTCACACTGCTTCTCCTGTGGACAAACACGACCACACACGGCAGGCAGTGCCGACGTGTCCTTCAGCACCTTGGCAGCAGCCAAGAACTGGCCACGCTCAATATTCTTGATAAACGAAGGAATGTTGATATTAACAGGACAGCCCTCCACACAGGTTGGCTTGGCACAGTCCAGACAGCGTTGGGCTTCCGTCATGGCCATCTCCTTGGTCAGTCCGATGTTCACCTCCTCAGTGCGCGTAGTAGCGCGATATTCGGGGTCAAGCTCTGGCATGGAGACACGCTCAATGGCGGTACGCTCCTTAGGCTTCATCGAGGCACGAAGCTCTTTGCGCCATTCGGCATTGCGGTCGGTCAGCACGGCAATGCTGTCGTCCGTGGGGGCTTCGTCCATCACAACGTCGGTTGTCGTAGCAACGGGGGCGCAGCTTGTGGTTCCATTGACGAGGTGTTCCTCGTAGTGGGCCAGCTCCTCCTGCTCCTCGTGCTTAAAAGTATTCATGCGCTTAAACATCTCGTCCCAGTCAACCAGCGCACCGTCGAACTCAGGGCCGTCGATACAGACAAACCTCGTCTTGCCGCCAATAGTCAGGCGGCAGGCACCGCACATACCCGTACCGTCAACCATGATGGTGTTCAGGCTGACCTCGCAGGGGATGCCATGCTTCTGAGCCGTCAGGTTAGAAAACTTCATCATGATGGGAGGGCCGATGGCAAACACCTTGTCAACATGGGGCTCCTGTTCTATGAACTTCTCAATACCGACGGTCACCACGCCTTTTTCGCCATAGCTGCCGTCGTCGGTCATGATAATCACCTCGTCGCTCGACTCGCGCACCTTGTCCTCCAAGATAATCAGTTCCTTAGAACGGCCAGCCATGACACTGAGCACACGGTTGCCCGCAGCCTTCAGTGCCTGAATGATGGGCAGCATGGGGGCTACGCCCAGTCCACCACCAGCACACACCACTGTGCCATAGTTCTCGATGTGCGTCGGGTTGCCCAACGGGCCTACCACGTCAGCCACCGAGTCGCCCTCGTTCAGTGCGCAGAGCTTCTTCGACGATAGACCCACCATCTGGACAACCAGCGTGATGGTGCCCTTGTCGATGTCCGCACCCGCAATGGTCAACGGCATACGCTCGCCCTTCTGGTCGACGCGCACGATGACGAAGTTGCCAGCCTTGCGGCTCTTGGCAATCAGCGGAGCCTCTATCTCAAAGAGAAATACCTTCTCCGAGAATTGTTCTTTTCTAACGATTTTATTCATGGTCAGTGTTCTGTTTTCTGTGTCAGTCTATCATTTCAAAGCCCGTGTAGGGAACCAGTGCGCGAGGGATGCGGATGCCCTGTTCCGTCTGGTTGTTCTCCAGCAGGGCGGCCACGATGCGGGGCAGGGCCAGTGCCGAGCCGTTCAGCGTGTGGCACAGCTCTGTCTTCTTGGTGGCGGCATTGCGGTAGCGACACTTCAGACGGTTGGCCTGATAAGTGTCGAAGTTGCTGACCGATGACACCTCCAGCCAGCGACCCTGTGCCTCAGAATAGACCTCAAAGTCGTAGCAGATGCTGCTGGTGAACGACTGGTCGCCACCACAGAGTAACAGGATGCGGTAGGGCAGCTCCAACTTCTTCAGCAGTCCCTCCACGTGCTCCAACATCTCGCGGTGGCTCTCCTTCGAGTGCTCAGGCTTGTCGATGCGCACAATCTCAATCTTCGAGAACTCATGCAGACGGTTCAGTCCGCGCACGTCCTTGCCGTAGGAGCCTGCCTCGCGACGGAAGCACTCCGTGTAGGCGCAGTTCTTGATAGGCAGCTGACTCTCGTCCAGAATTATGTCGCGGTAGATGTTCGTTACAGGCACCTCGGCGGTGGGAATCAGGTAGAAGTCGTCCACCTCGCAGTGGTACATCTGACCCTCCTTGTCGGGCAGCTGACCCGTTCCGTAGCCCGAGGCAGCGTTAACCACCGTAGGCGGCATAATCTCGGTGTAGCCACTCTTACGAGCCTCGTCCAAGAAAAAGTTTATCAGCGCACGCTGCAGACGGGCCCCCTTGCCAATGTAGACGGGAAATCCTGCACCTGTAATCTTTACGCCTAAGTCGAAGTCTATCAGGTTGTACTTCTTGGCCAGCTCCCAGTGGGGCAGGGGATTAGCCAGTCCCAGCTGTGGGTTGACATCCCACGAACCTACGGTGTCGGTGCCGTCGCACTCCTTCAGGTTCGACCTCACCACGCGGTTGTCCTCGGCCTGTGCGCCCTCGGGCACCTCGTCGTAGGGAATATTCGGAATCTGGCACAGCAGTCGCGTCATCTCGTCCTGTGCGTCGGTCATCTGCTGCTCCAGCTGCTTGTTCGTCTCCTTCATCTGCGCCACCTGTGCCTTGACTTGCTCGGCTTCGTCGCGCTTGCCTTCCTTCATCAGTCCGCCAATCTGGGCGGCAAATTTCTTGGCCTCGCTCAGGTTCTTGTCCAGCTGCTGCTGGGCCTCGCGGCGCTTCTTGTCCACGGCCAGCACCTCTTCGATGGCCTGCTTGGCATTTTTGAAATGTTTCTTCTCCAGTCCGCTAATCACGCGGTCGGTCTCCTCAGTAATGAGTTTCAGTGTAAGCATAATTACTTGAATTTAGAATTTTGCTTGCAAAATTACAAAAAATAAATAAGAATAGGTGCGACTTTCAGAAGAAAATCGCACCCTTCGCTATGTTTTGGTTGATTTTTGTGTTGTGGTGTTCTTTTATTATACAATGCCCTGACTCATCATGGCAGAGGCCACCTTCATGAATCCGGCCACGTTGGCACCCTTCACGTAGTTAATGTAGCCGTCGGCCTGTGTGCCGTACTTCACGCAGTTCTCGTGAATGTCGTTCATGATGCGCTTCAGGTAGTTGTCAACCTCCTCGGCTGTCCAGCTCAGACGCTCCGAGTTCTGCGACATTTCCAGACCGCTGACCGATACACCACCAGCGTTTGAAGCCTTACCGGGAGCATACAGAATCTTGGCATCTTGGAATATCTGAATAGCCTCGGGCAGTGAAGGCATGTTGGCACCCTCAGCCACGGCAATCACACCGTTGTTAACCAGAGCCTGAGCCTGCTCGCCGTTAATCTCGTTCTGTGTAGCGCAGGGCAGGGCGATGTCGGCCTTCTCGTTCCAGGGGCGCTCGCCAGCGTGGTAGACGGCGTTGGGATATTCCTCAGCATATTCCTTGATACGTCCGCGCTCGATGTTCTTCAGCTCCTTCACGTACTCCAGCTTCTCCATCGTGATACCGTCTGGGTCGTAGACGTAACCGTCAGAGTCAGAGAGTGTCAAGGGGATGGCACCCAGCTGGAGGCACTTCTCGGCAGCATACTGGGCCACATTACCCGAACCCGAGATGAGCACCTTCTTGCCCTTGATGTCGATATTGCGAGTCTGCAGCATAGAGTTCAGGAAGTAGACGCAACCGTAGCCCGTAGCCTCAGGACGGATGAGCGAACCACCGAAGGGGATGCCCTTACCCGTCAACACGCCTTGGAACTGGTGAGTCAGCTTCTTGTACTGTCCGAACAGGTAGCCTACCTCACGACCGCCTACGCCGATGTCACCAGCGGGAACGTCCTCGTCGGGACCAATCACGCGGTACAGTTCGTTCATGAACGACTGGCAGAAGCGCATCACCTCTGCATCGCTCTTACCGCGGGGCGAGAAGTCTGAACCACCCTTTGCACCACCCATAGGCAGCGTGGTCAGCGAGTTCTTGAAGGTCTGCTCGAAGGCAAGGAACTTCAGGATGCCGAGGTTCACCGACTTGTGATAGCGCAGTCCACCCTTGTACGGGCCAATGGCGTTGTTGTGCTGTACGCGGTAGCCCATATTGGTGTGTACCTTGCCCTGGTCGTCCACCCACGTAACGCGGAACTGGCAGATGCGGTCGGGTATGCAGAGGCGCTCAATCAGGTTGGCCTTCTCAAACTCGGGATGCTTGTTGTACTCCTCCTCAATCGTGGGAAGTACCTGACTTACGGCCTGAATGTATTCCGGCTCGTTGGGAAATCTCTGTTTCAGTTCTTCTACAATTTTTGCTGCATTCATAATCTTTTTTCCTTTTTTAGCGTTGTTATTCTATTGATGTTTCGTTTCTGAGTGCAAAATTAAAGTGAATTTGGTTAAAAACAAAACATTTTGAAAGAAAAATCTCGAAAACGCTAACGTTTTGCTATTTAATTGACGTACATCAAGGGGGCGTGGCGGAAATGGACACTTGCCGTGTGTGCGAAAACAAAGAAGGCCGGCAGTCCGCTGGGGGATGGCCGGCCTATGGCTTGGTTGGGTCTGTGTTATTAGCTGAGTGTCAGCACTACGATGCTGCGTGCGGGCAGCTTCACGCTGAGCTTGCCTTTCTTCAGCCGTGCGTCGCGGAAGTCGCGCGGTGCCACACGGTCGGGGTGCTCAAAGTCGTTGTAGGCGCGCACGTCCTTGGCCGTCAGTATGCGCCCTGCCACCGTCTTCACACTGGCACCCTCGATGTTGATGTCCAGCGTGCGGTCTTGCTGCAGCGACACGTTAGTCAGTGCCACCACGATGTGGCCGTCCTGTGTGCGGGCTGCTGTGGCTGACACCAATGGCAGTGTGCGGTCGCGGTCGTGACGGCCTGCGGGGCGGTCCTTGAAGTAGAGCTTGCCCACCTCTATCGTCTGCGTCTCTACGTCGATGGGCAGGAAGGTGGCCTCTTGGAACGGGGTGTACATCTGGAACACGTGGTACGTCGGGGTGAGCACCATGTGGCCCGTGCCTTGCTGGTCGGTCAGTATCATCGACTGCAACACGTTCACTATCTGTGCGATGTTGGCCATTTTCACGCGGTCGGCATGGCGGTGGAAGACGTTGAGCGACAGGGCGGCCACGAAGGCATCGCGCAGTGCGTTCTGCTGGTACAGGTGGCCACGCACGGTGCCGGGCTCCTCGTCCCACCACGTGCCCCATTCGTCGACCAGCAGTCCCACTTGCCGTTTCGGGTCGGTCTTGTCCATGATGTCCTTGTGCTTCTTGATGACGTCCTCTATCTCCAGACACTTAGCCAGCGCCCAGTAGTACTGGTCGTCGTCAAACTGGGTGGCCGAGCCCTTGGGGCCGTTCCATCCCGTCACCGTGTAGTAGTGCAGCGACAGTCCGTCCATTCTGCGGCCTACGCGCTCCATCAGCACCTTTGTCCAGTTGTAGTCATAGTCGGAGGCTCCCGAGGCTATCTTGTACAGCTTGTTGCCGTCGTAGTTGCGGCAGTAGGTGGAGTAGCGGCGATACAGGTCGGCGTAGTATTCGGGGCGCATATTGCCACCGCATCCCCACGACTCGTTGCCCACGCCGAGGTACTTCACCCGCCAAGGCTTCTCGCGCCCGTTCTGCTTTCTGAGGTTGGCCATCGGGGTGCCTTCCTCCGAGGTCATATATTCCACCCACTTGGCCAGCTCCTCCACCGTTCCGCTGCCCACATTGCCGCTGATATATGGCTCGCAGCCCAGCAGTTCGCAGAGGTTCAGGAACTCGTGCGTGCCGAAGGAGTTGTCCTCAATCGTGCCGCCCCAGTTGTTGTTCTTCATCGACGGACGCTCGGCACGGGGGCCAATGCCGTCGCGCCAGTGGTATTCGTCGGCAAAGCACCCGCCCGGCCATCGCAGCACGGGGATGTGCAGTGCCTTGAGTGCCTCAAGCACGTCCTTGCGATAGCCCTCCACGTTGGGGATGGGTGACTCTTCGCCTACCCACAGGCCACCGTAGATGCAGGAGCCTAAATGCTCGGCAAACTGGCCGTACAGCTCTTTGTTGATTTTCTCGCCCGGCTGGTCGGCGTGTACCGTAGCCGTCTGGCCCCACGTTGTCGACGCAAGGCCTGCCACCATTGTCATGGTCAGGAATAGTCTTTTCATATACATTATTTATGTTATAATTGGCTTATCATCGCAACAAAGGTACGAACAAAGGGGGAGACGGCCAAGCGTCACCCCCTTAAAAAATGCTAATGTCGGCTGGGGTCATCCGTTGTCGGGCTCAGCCACCACCGTGGCGTAGCTGTCGACGGGGATTTTCTCCTGAAAGTGGCGCTCCTTGCCGTCCACCGTCTTTTTCTTGGCCGAAATGACGTAGGCAGGCTTGAATACGCACTCTTGTTTCAGTGCCCTCGACGTGAGCTTCTCGCCCTTCTTGTTCTCAGGGAGGAAGCGCAGGTGGACACCTGCAATCAGCTCGTCCATGCCTAACTCCAGCGCAGCCTCAATCGAGGTGGGAGCCTTCTGGCCGTTGTTCTCCAGCACGGGCTTGAACGTGCCCAGCCCGTCCAGCTTTACGGGCTGTCCCTGCATGGCCATTTCCTTCAGGCAGTCCACGGTGGTTTGCAGCACCAGCACTGCCATCTGGTAGTTCACCATCTTGCCGTGCTCCGCCAAGTGGCGTGCAAAGCCTTTCAGGTTCAGCGGCTCGCGCTTGTCCACCTCGGCAAATACCTTGCCGCAGTTCATGCTTTTCGGACTGGTCACCTGTCGCAGGTTGACGGGGAATGAAATTGATTCCGTTGCCATAGTTGTAAATGTTTTTTGTGGTATTAGATTTCTGTGCGACCAACTGCGTCGGGTGGCCGCCTCCCGCTTGTTGTAGCTCGCTCCTGAGCTATAATACAAAGGTACGAAAAATTCCTGTAACTACCAAACTTTTCAGCTGCTTTTTTCAGTGTTTTTCGCTGCCGTTTTGAACGGAGCAAAGTGGCACTTTGGTCGGAGCAAACTCCTGCTTTGCACGGATGAAAATGGGGGTAGGGTGGAGAGGGTGGAGTGGTTTTCTATGGGGATTGAAAAATAAATCCCTATTCTACTTGCACAAGAAACAAGGTAAATAGGGATTTATTTTATAGTCATCATAGGATTTCACTCCACCCTCTCCACCCAATGGGCGGTGTCAGAACACTTCGGGTATGAAAAGACGGGCATCCTGACGGCTTGTGCGCTCATGGGTGTCATAGTCAATCTTGGTTACTAAGTATTTGCGCGTTCCGTGTATGAGCTTGCTTTCAAATCCTAATCGTTTCATGGCTCGTCCAATTTCTATGGCACTGACATGGCGGCCACGGAAGCTCTTGAGGCCCATTTCGCGCATGATGTCGCCAGCCGACATGGCTACGGAATTGCTGATGTCGTCGGGCTTTTTCAGAAAGGTGAGCACGGCTTCTTCGCAGTCGTTGGGCTCCATGAACCTGCGGTTGTGCTCCGTGATGCGCTGGCTCTCCTCATGGCTGGGCTTGGGCTGGAATCCGTGGTCGAGCAGGTAGAGTGCCTGTGCATAGGCTCCCTCGTAGGGCAGGGGGAATTTGGTCAGGTCAACGGTGCCTTTCAGGTCGATGGCCAGATAGCGGCGGTTGCCTTCCGTGTCGCGGATGAAGCAGTCCTCGTTGGTCGTGGCCACGAGCGATGCCCTGCGCAGGCGGTTCTCACGGAATTGGGCGTAGGCATCGCGCACGTTGGAACGGCTGGAGGTGACGATGTACTTGAACGCCTCGTTCTTCTGGTTTGAGCCGAAGGAAATCTCGTCGAAGAGGATGAGCGGCGTTTCTGACAGCGAGATGATGAAGTCCTTGTCGATGCGCTCCGAGGGGCCTACCTCCAGCCGGTAGTCGCGCAGCTCAGGGGGCAGTATGTGGCGCATGAAGTAGGTCTTGCCGATGTGCTGCGCCCCCTTGAAGATGGGCATCTGCGGATTCTCGTTGGTGCGCTCCAGCATCAGTGCCACCATGCCCACGTGCCATTTCTTCAGCATGAGTTCGTAGAACTGCTCGTTCTCGGGGTCGCCAAACTTCAGATGGCCCACATAGAAGTCGTGCAGATAGTCGGGGTCGCTGTCGGGGTTCCACGGCTTCAGGCTGCCGAGCCACGACGTGACGGCATTGAAGTTGGGGCAGAAGTCGCGGCTGAAGATGAGTGCCCTCACGTCCTGCACCTTCACGTACAATCCCTGTGCGCGCAACCGGCAGTAATAGGTGTTAAGGTCGCGGTCTTGTACGGGCTTCCACGCTCCTCCATGCTCTTTAAATTCAGGTCGCTGCCGCCACGTGTTAAACCTCCACTTTGCCTGCTGCTGCAACAGTTCGCACATCCGTGCCATGTAGTTCTCCTGCTCTTCCTGCTTCTGGCGCTCCGTCTTCTGTCGGCGGCCACGGGGCAGTGTCGTGTCTACGCCAGCATCACTGGCGAGCTTCATCAGCGTGCCCAGCGTCACGCTGCCGTTGCCCGACCGCAGGCAGTTGTCAAACTTCTGGTCGCACTCCTCGCGCTTGTAGTCCTGATAGAGCGAGCAGATGGTGTGATAGGCGTTGCGAGCCTGTTCGCCCAGCGAGGCGCAGGCAAACGTGATGTTCACCCAGTCGCCATACTGTGTGGTAATGTCCTTGCCTGAGTCGGCAATGCGCTGAGCCACCAACTGAAGGTGCTCAAGCTCTGTGTATTTACTTTTCATAGTCTTTATAAATATTTTTGATAAATATAACATGTTGAATCATAGGGCAGGAAGCACGCACGGCAGATGTCGGAGCCACTGCAGTCGACGACAATGCCGTGCTCAAACCCCACGTGCTGCTGTAATTTTGTGAATGCCTTCTTGAAGTCGCAGTTTTGCGCCCACTGGGGCACCCGCACCACCCACTTCACGCCCATGCCCTTGGGCGAGATAAAGCAGAGGGCCGTTTCCACCCAAGGGTCGCTCACCAGCAAGTGCTTGACACGCTGGGCCTCCTCGTATGAAGCCAAATCGTCAATATCGAGCACCATGAATGGCGACTGCGCCATCAGGCTCCGTGCATTGCGGTAGGAGAATATGCCGTTGAACGTGGCCGTCTCGAAGTTCAACTTCTTAAACTCGGCCAGCTCGTCCTTCGTAGCCTGTCCCACCATGCTACGCAACGTCTCCGTTGCCCATCGCGCACGTTCCGATTTAATGTAGTTGCCAACCCAGCCGATGGTCTGCGTCTGCTGTGGGCGCACTGCCAGCACGGCTTGTCCTTTTTTGTTCTGGTATCCTTTTGAAAATACCGAGAACCATTCGTTTGATTTTATTTCCATAATGCTAATTAAATTTTTAAAGCAGGTGTAAAATTACAAATCTTGTGACCAGACGTCAAGGGCAACCTTAAAACTGCCGGTCAGCGAACATGTGTAAAATTACATATCGTGTGACCTGACGTCAAGGGCAACCTATAATTATCTGAATTTCCCCACCTGAAAGTTGCTGGTTTCTCGGATTTTATTGCTACCTTTGCCACGGCATTTAGCTTTGAAATATGAAATATTTAGAAATAACTAACTAACTAAAAAAATGAAGAAGCTTTTTACATTTATCTTTTGGCTTGGCATGGCCTCGCCGGGTATGGCTCAGTTGCCTTTTGAACAAGGCAAGCCTAGCGATGACAATTATCGGTATCTCGACAACTATGCCGACCTGAAGGAGTACATCGACAGGGACAAATACCCACACTTCCGCATGGGTATTGCCACCATTGTGAACGACTACCTGAACAACACGACGATGCGCCAGCTCGTCAACCGCAATGCCAACGAGACCGTGGCAGGCAACGCCATGAAGATGGCCAGTTGCGTGGATGGCAACGGTAACATGAACTTTAGCAACGTGACCAAGTTTGTCAACACCGCAACGGCTGCTGGAGTTGAGGTCTACGGCCACACGCTGGCATGGCACTCGCAACAGCCTAAGGGATGGTTGCTCAAACTGCTGCAGGACAAACCGGCTCCTGAACTGACGGATGGCGATACGACGGTGTACGTGTCTGTTTACAGCAAGGACTTCCGTACCACCCAGAATGTGGGATGGAAGAGTGACGAGTCGCAGTATGGCTACAAGCTGTCGTTCAGCTCTACCGACGGCCTTAACATCCACTGCACGAAGAAGAACAATTCTTGGGAGGTGCAGTTCCTTGCCTGTACGGATATTATTATGGAGGCAGGAAAGACCTACCGCATGAGCATGACCGTGAAGGGCACGAAGGCTGGCAAGCTGCATACGAAGCTGGGTGACTGGGGTGGTGGCCCCGGTGGCGATGTGTCGTTCACCACGGAGTGGAAGACGGTCACCTTTAACTACAAGGCCACTATGGCCAGCAATTTCTATCTGCTGCAATGCGGTGAATTCATAGGCGACATCTATATCCGCGACATCAAGTTTGAGGTACCCAAGAAGGGCAAGAAGGTACAGGAGGAGCGCCGATGCCTCAAAGTGGAAGCCACGGAGCGTAAGGACGAGGCCTGGGATAACCAGTTCTGGTTGGTGCCCGGCAACTTCAGTGCTGGTGCAAAGTATGAGTTCACTGCCGACGTGCGAGCCGACAAGGCTGCCACGGCAAGCACCCAGATTCACAACGAGCCCGGCACCTACGTACACTATGAAGCCCTCGGCAATATTCCTTTCACCACAGAATGGAAGACGATAAAGGTGTCTGGTACGCTCAATCAGGCAGGAAAGAGCATTGCCTTCAACCTGAGCGAGCTGGCCGATGCCAACAACTATTACTTCGACAACGTGAGCTTCAAGATTAACGGTGTGGAGAAGATTAAGAACGGCGACTTGGAAGGCACTGATGTGTCGTCCTTCAAAGTCAAGGTGAACAGGGGCGGTGTGACGGCACCCACCATCTGCGAAGGCCTGACATACGTCTATGCACCCACGGGCATCCCCCTCACACAGCAGGAGCGTCACGACACGCTGGTCTATGCGATGGACAAGTGGATAAAGGGTATGATGAATGCCTGTGGCGGTAAGGTCAAGGCTTGGGACTTGGTCAACGAGGCTATCTCTGGTGGCGGCAACGATGGTTCGGGCAACTATACCCTCCAGCACTCTGAGGGCTACAACCCCAATGGCACTTGGGATGTAGGTGGAGATGCCTTCTACTGGCAGGACTACATGGGCGACCTCGAATATGTACGTCAGGCTTGTCGTTTGGCGCGTAAGTACGGTCCCGACGATGTGGTGCTCTTCATCAACGATTACAACCTTGAAAGTTTCTGGGATGACAACAAGAAGCTGAAGTCGCTCATCAACTGGATTAAGAAGTGGGAGGCTGACGGTGTGACGAAGATTGACGGTATCGGTACCCAGATGCACATCTCATGCAGCATGAGTGACAATGAGCTGAACAACCGCAAGAAGTACATTACCCAGATGTTCAAGCTCATGGCTGCGAGCGGCAAGTATGTACGCGTCAGCGAGCTGGATATGGGTATGGATGATGCAAGTGGAAAGGCTGTCAGCACGTCGAAGATGACGGAGGCCATGCACAAGCGTATGGCTGACTACTACGAGTGGATTATCAAGCAGTATCTCACCATTATCCCTGCCGAGCAGCAGTGGGGCATCTGCCAGTGGTGTCCTACCGATGCACCTGCCAACAGCGGATGGCGTGCTGACACCCCTGTAGGTATCTGGGACATCAATTACTATCGTAAGCACGTCTATGCAGGATTTGTCCGCGGATTCGGTGGCGTAGCAACGGGTATTGAGAGTGTGGAGCAGGAGAATCGCCCTGCCGCTATGAAGGGAATTACTGACCTGTTGGGTCGTCGCTATGCAGAGGGCACCGACTTCTCATCTCTTCCAGCCGGTATCTATATTGTAAACGGAAAGAAGATGGTAAAGAAGTAAATCGTACTCTATCAACCAAATGGCCCGCTGGTGAATCGTTACACCAGCGGGCCATTTAGTTTATAAGGTGTGTTGCCTTACTTCTTGCTCTCCACGGCAGCCTGCTCGGCAGGCAGGGCAGCCATGTAGTTCTGGATGTAGCGGTCGAAGCCGGCTACGTCTTCGGGGGTGGGGGCGATTTCCACGCCTGTGTTGCCTGCGAAGACAACCTGCTCCAGATAGTCGGCCAACGACTGCGACTTGCCATTGGTCAGGTAGGCAGCCAGCAGGGCAATACCCCATGCACCTCCTTCGCCGGCAGTCTCCATGACGGAGATGGGCGAGTTGAGGGCTGCAGCCAGTATGCGCTGGCCTACACCCTTGGTCTTAAACAGGCCACCGTGACCGGTGATGCGGTCTACCTCGACCTTCTCCTGCTTGAACAGAATGTCGTTGCCTATCTTCAGCACGCCTACGGCAGCGTGCAGGTGGGCACGCATGAAGTTGGCCAGCGTGAACTTGTCGTTAGCGGAACGGACAAAGAGGGGGCAGCCCTCGCTCAGACCCGTGACGGGCTCGCCCGAGATATAGTTATAGCTGATAAGTCCACCGCAGTCGGCATCGCCTTCGAGGGCATGGTTGTAGAGTTTCGAGAACACCTCGTTCATGTCAACGGGTACGCCGAGCAACTGCTGATACTCGCGGAACAGGTTAACCCATGCGTTGAGGTCGGAGGTGCAGTTGTTGCAGTGTACCATAGCCACGAGTGAGCCGTCGGGGGTTGTTACCATGTCAATCTTCTCGTAAGGCTTCGACAGGGGCTTCTCCAATACAATCATAGAGAACGAAGAAGTGCCTGCCGATACATTGCCCGTGCGCTGCTTGACGGCATTGGTGGCTACCATGCCCGTGCCTGCATCGCCTTCGGGAGGACACAGGGGGATGCCTGCCTTCAAATGACCGCTGGGGTCGAGGCGCTTGGCTCCTTCGGCAGTCAGGCTGCCAGCATTCTCGCCAGCCACGAGCACGCGGGGCAGGATGTCGAGCAGTTTCCACGAGAAGCCCTTGGGAGCTACGAGTTGGTTGAACTTCTCAACCATCGTGGCATCGTAGGTCTTGGTCTGTGGGTCGACGGGGAGCATACCCGAGGCATCGCCAACACCTAAGACGAACTCTCCCGTGAGCTGCCAGTGTACATAGCCAGCCAAGGTGGTCAGGTATTTGATGGCACTGACATGGGCCTCGTTATCCAGAATACACTGGTAGAGGTGGGAGATACTCCAGCGCAGGGGAATGTTGTACTGGAATAGCTCGGACAGCTCGGCAGCTGCGGCTCCTGTGTTGGTGTTACGCCACGTGCGGAAGGGCACTAATAGCTGCTGCTCTGCATCGAAGGCCATGTAGCCGTGCATCATGGCTGAGAAGCCGATGGCGGCCAGCGACTCAATCTCGCAGTCGTACTGACGCTTGACATCGTTGCGCAGGTCGGCATAGCAGTCTTGCAGTCCGCCCCAGACAGCATCAATGCTATAAGTCCACAGTCCGTCCTTGAGCTGGTTCTCCCACTCGTGGGCACCCTGTGCGATGGGCTTGTTCTGTTCGTCAATGAGGACGGCCTTGATGCGGGTAGAGCCAAACTCGATACCGAGAATGGCCTTACCTGCTTCAATGGTTTGCTTTGCGTTCATCATACTTATTTCAGCGCTTTGTTCAACATGTAGTAGACCTCGTTGTTGCGCAGGGTCTGCTTCAGGTCGTAGGTCTGCGTGTTCTTGTTGATGCGGACATACTCAAGGCCAAGGATTTCGGCAAAGTCTTCCCAGTACTCCTCGGTGATGTCGTAGGAGAAAGCGCTGTGGTGTGTGCCACCAGCCAGAATCCATGCACCGGCACCTACCTCGAACGTAGGCTGCGGTACCCACAGGGCCGAGGCTACGGGCAGGTTAGGCATGGGCTTCGGCTCGATGCACTCTACTTCCTGCGAAATCAGGCGGAAGCGGTTGCCGAGGTCGACAACGGTAGCCTTGATACCACGTCCAACCTTCGATGTGAACACCAGACGGGCGGTCTGCTGCTTGCGCACACCAATGCCGAGGAAGTGAACCTCCAGCTTGGGCTTGTCGACAGCGATAAGCGGACAAACCTCCAGCATGTGGCTCTGCAGGCAAGATGAGCGGTCGCCGGCAAAGTTAAGCGTATAGTCTTCGAGGAACGAGCAGCCCTGAGGCATACCCTGCTGGATAACCCACAGTGTGCGGTAGAGGCAAGCTGTCTTCCAGTCGCCCTCAGCACCGAAGCCGATACCCTCGGCCATCAAACGCTGGGAGGCCAGACCCGGAATCTGGTCGAAACCAGCAAAGTCGGGCTGGTTGATGTCGGCATCGCCCAAGTCGTCGAAATTGGTAGTAAAGGCGGTAGCACCCTCGTCCTTCAGCACGCGGCGCAGGGCAATCTCGGCACGTGCGGCATTGCGCACCTTCTGCCAATAAACTTCCTCGCCCGACTCGTCAATCTTGATGGTGTATTCCTGCTTGTACTGCTCAACGAGTTCGTCAACCTCTTGGTCGGTTACTTTCTTCCAGTACTCTACCACTGACGATACGGGATAGTAATCAACGTGGTAGCCCATGCGCTGTTCGAACTCTACACGGTCGCCATCCGTTACGGCCACATTGTTCATGTTCATACCGAACATCAGACAGCGCACGTTGTGAGCATCAGCCACACCAGCAGCTACGCGAGCCCAGACGGCAATCTTCTGCTGGGCTTCTTCGCTCTTCCAGTAGCCGCAGACCACCTTACGAGGTACGCGCATACGGGTGCAGATGTGTCCGAACTCAATATCACCGTGAGCCGACTGGTTCAGGTTCATGAAGTCCATGTCCATCGTGTCCCAGGGAATTTCAGCGTTATACTGCGTGTGGAAGTGGAGCAGAGGCTTCTGCAAAGCCTGCAAACCCTTAATCCACATCTTGGCGGGCGAGAAGGTGTGCATCCATGTGATGATACCCACGCACTTGGCGTCGTTGTTGGCTGCCTTCATCACAGCCTCCACCTCGTCTGACGAGTTGGCTGTGCCCTTATATACCACCTTGATGGGAATGATGCCTGAGTTGTTCAGACCTTCCACCATCTCCTTTGAGTGACCGTCTACCGAAACAACGGCATCGCCTCCGTACAGAAGCTGAGCACCAGTCACCCACCAAATCTCTAAGTTTTCAAATGCTTTTACCATAGTCTTTTGTTTTTTATTCTATTAATGTACTTATTTCTTCTTCTGTCCGTAATAGGCATTAGGGCCGTGCTTGCGTGAGAAATGCTTCTCGACCAGCAGCGGATTCATCGTCGTTTCGGGATTGGCCATGAACGATATGAAGGCCATCTTGGCAACCTGTTCTGTTACCACGGCATGGTAGACGGCTTGGTCAGCATCCTTACCCCACGCAAAGGGGCCGTGGTTCTTCACCAGTACGGCAGGCGTGTGGACGGGATTAATGCCACCGTTCAAGATGCGGTTTACGATGACCACACCCGTGTTGTGCTCGTATTCTGCCATCTGGTCGGCTGTCATGTCGTCGGTGCAGGGAATGCAGTCGTGGAAATAGTCGGCATGGGTTGTTCCGATGTTGGGAATGTCCTTGCCAGCCTGAGCCCATGCCGTAGCATAGGTGGAGTGGGTGTGTACAATGCCACCCAGTTCGGGGAACGCCTTGTAGAGCACCAAATGGGTTGGGGTGTCGCTGGAAGGATTGAGGTCGCCTTCCACTACCTTGCCCGTCTCCAAGTCAACCACCACCATGTCGGAGGCTTTCATCACGTCATATTCAACGCCCGAGGGCTTGATAACCACCAGTCCCTTCTCGCGGTCAATGGCTGACACGTTGCCCCAAGTGAAAATCACGAGGTTATGCTTTACAAGGTCCAGATTGGCACGAAATACTTTTTCTTTCAGTTCTTCTAACATAGTATCTTACAGTTTAAAGTTCTTTTCTTCGTTATACATCTTCTTATTGAAGCGATAGAGATAGGCTCCGCGCTTTGACGACTGCTTGTCGATGAGTTCTGTCTTCTCAATGAAGTCCATGTCCTTGATGCGCTTGCGGAAGTTGCGCTTGTCCACCTCCTCGCCGTTGACGGCCTCATAGAGCCGTTGCAACTGGGTCAGCGTGAAAAGGCTGGGCAGCAGTTGGAAGCTGATGGGCTCCGTCTTTATTTTCTGCTGCATCAGCTGGCGCGCCTTGCAAATCATTTCGTTGTGGTCGGAGAACATCTGAGGTACCTCGGCAATATCGACCCATTCCACCGCGTGCTCAGCTTGCAGCTTCTCGTTATAATCGGCTACGTTGATAAGCGCATAATAGGCTACTGAGACCACACGCTCGCCAGGGTCGCGGTTGACACTGCCGAAGGCTCCCACCTGACGCATATACATATTGCGCATACCCGTCAGTTCAAACAGCGTGCGGTTGGCAGCGTCCTCAATGCTCTCGTCGTTGCGGACGAAGCCTCCGTAGAGGCTCCATTCGCCACGACCAGGGTCCATCTTGCGCTTGCCAATGAGCACCTTCAGCTTATTCTGTTCAAAACCGAAGATGATGCAGTCGACAGAGAGCAGAATCTTTTGTTCTTCAATATAGAACTGCGTCATTGTATTACCAGAAGTAAATGTAGAATGCAACAGTAATGGCGAGGATTATCACCGTGTGGATAACATCCCAGTGGTTCCAGCTGGCACGGGTGGCTGCACGCTGCTCAGGGGTAGAGGTGCCGAACACCAGACCCTGAATCTTCTGCTCGTCAGGAGCCTCGGTGCAGAGCGATACGATGATGACTACCAAGCAGCAGACAACGAGCATTACACCGCAGAAGTAGAGCCAGTTGAAGTCGTAGAATACGGCCTTAAACCATGAATCAGTAGCATCAGTGGCAATGCTGTAATATACCTTTGCACCCAGACGTGTCAGACCGATGATGATGCCCGAAAGCAGACCCCACATGCCACCCTTGGCAGAAGCGCGCTTCCAGCAGATACCCAGCAGGAAGGCCGAGGCAATACCAGGAGCCAAAACTGACTGTACGTCCTGTAAGTAGTTATAGAGTACATCGCCTACAGAGCGCATGATGGGAATCCACAGAATGCCCAGTACAACGATAACGATAGTAGCTACCTGACCGATGCGTACCAGCTGCTTCTCAGGTGTCTCAGGACGCAGGCGCTTCCAGAAGTCAATCGTGAAGAGCATTGCTGATGAGTTGAAGAGAGAGGCCAGTGATGACATCAGGGCTGCCAGAATACCGCAGACAACAAGACCTTTTACGCCAGCAGGCAGAATCTTAGCCACGAGGGTGGGGAAGGCAGCATCGGGCGTTGACAGCACGAACACTTCGCCAGAAGGCAGGGTAATGCCCTTGGTAGACATAGCATAGGCAATCATACCGGGGATAAGGAACAAGAACACGGGCAACAGCTTCAAATAGGCACCGAAGATTGTACCGCGACGGCTTTCCTTCTCGTCCTTACCTGACAGCACACGCTGTACAATATACTGGTCGGTACACCAGTACCAGAAACCGATAACGGCAGAGCCAACCAGTGCACCCAGCCAAGGATACTGCGGGTCGCGCAGGTCACGCATCAGGTTCGTCATGTGGTCGCCATACTCATTCACTGTCTGTACAGAGCAGGCGGCCATCATTTCGTCCCATCCGCCTAAGGCCTTCAAGCCCAGCACGAGGATAATCAGTGAGCCAAGCAGCAGAATCGGGGTCTGCAATACGCTGGTATAAAGCACAGACTTCATACCGCCAAACACGGTGTAAATAGCTGTGATAACTACCAGTCCGATAGCTGCAATCCAGAAGAAATCAATACCCCACATCTCCTTGATACCGAACACCTGCTGGAATACCAAGCCACCAGCATACACCGTAACGGCAACCTTCGTCAGCACATACGAAATCAGCGAGATAACTGAGAGGATAGTACGGCTCTCCTTGTTAAAACGACGCTCCAAGAACTCGGGCATGGTATAAACCATTGAGCGGGTATAGAACGGGACGAACACCCAGCCGAGCAGCAGAATCATCCAGCCCTGAATCTCCCAGTGGGCCATAGCCATACCGCTGGAAGCACCAGCACCAGCCAGTCCGATAAGGTGTTCTGAACCAATGTTTGAGGCGAAGATACTGGCACCGATGGCAATCCACGTTGCGTCCTTACCTCCCAAGAAATAGTCTGCTGAGTTGTCATTCTTCTGCGAGACAACCCAAATCACAATGCCAATGAGCGCACAACAGAATACGCCAATGACAATCCAGTCTAATAATGCCATGATAATTTACGATTTTGATTTATAACTTATTGTTTACTTCGTTGTGAAATGATAGGCAGCGTGGCTGTAGTACTTCTCGCCCGGCTTCAGCACGGGGCTGGCCCACTCGGGGTGGTTAGGCGAATCGGGATATTTCTGACTCTCCAGACAGATGCTCACGTGCTTTGGATATATAAGGTCGTTTTTGTGGTGAATGTTCACCTCGTTGCCTACGCCTTGGAAATTGCCGCTATATACCTGTACGCCCGGTTCGTTGGTGTACATTTCCATGAAGATACCCGTAACAGGTGAGTAGAGCGAGGCACATACCTGTGTGTCGTCGCCTTTACCATCCTTATAGGTATTCAGACACCAGTTGTGGTCGTAGCCCGTGGCATTCTGAACTTGGTCGTAGCTGGAGTTGATGCTGTCGCCTACAGCGTGTGGTGTGCGGAAATCCATCGGTGTACCTTCTACATTGCGAATTTCACCCGTTGGTATGTACTTGGCATCCGAAGCAGTGAACTGGTCAGCATTCACGTAAAGTACTTGGTCGTAGCCGGGTTTGGTGAAGTCGCCGCTCAGGTTATAGTAGTTGTGGTTTGTTTGGTTAATAATGGTCTCCTTGTCTGTCGTAGCCTCCCACGTGATATCCAGCGTGTTGTCGGCCTTAACGGTATAAGTCGTTGTAGCAGTCACTGTTCCGGGGAATCCGTTCTCACCGTCTTCTGCCACGATGGTCAGCTTCAGAACTGAATCGCCTATCTGTTCAGCCGTGTACACCTGATTCATCCAGCCAGTCGTACCGCCACCGTGCAGACAGTTCTCATTGTCGTTTACCTTCAACTGGTGGTCTGTACCGTTAAGTGTAAACTTGGCGTTCTTGATGCGGTTGGCATAGCGGCCTACGCTGGAACCGTAGTCTGTGGGTGAGTTTAGGGTATCAGCATACTGGGCAATGTTATCAAAGCCTAACACCACATCGACAGGCTTGCCATCACGGTCAGGTACTACCAGACTGACCACACGTCCGCCATAGTTGGTGATGCACACCTCCATACCGCTTTGATTCTTCAGTGTGTAGAGCTTTACGGGCTTCTCGTTAATTACTGTGTCAAACTTTGCGGGGTTAAGACCTGATACGGTCAGTGCCTGCTGCTCACCAGCGGCACAAGCGGACAACAGGGCTACAGCCACCGTTGCACCAGCAAATACATGCTTTAAGTTTCTCATTATTCGCGAATAGTTTTAAGTTATGAATTATAATTTGGGTGTAAAATTACGACTTTCTTTTGAAACGCCAAAGGTTTTGAGCAATAAAAGTGGGTACAACGTGTAGTTTCTACACCTTTGTACCCATTATTTAACCTTCCTTAACCGTATTGCCTATCTTTTGACGATGAAGAACCCTTGTCGGCGAGTTGTCCGCTTGCGGCCAGTGGCTTTCAGTTCGTAGATGCCTTCGGGCAGGGTGGAGATGTCTATCAGTGGGCGACTTTCCATTGTGCGGACAGTAGTGCCCTGCAGGGTACAGATGAGCAGTCGGCTTCCGTCTGGTGTCCGTCCAGTTTTTAAGGTTCGTCCGTCGTTGGGAATCAGGTTGGTTGCAGCGTTGCCGCCCTCTTGAGGTGCTGCTTCTTGTCGTGCACTGCTCTCATTGCCATAGCGGTCCAGTGCTGTCACGGCATAGTGGAGTGCAGGCTTGTCGGCAGTACGCCGAATAGTCAGATGCGACCACAGGTGGCGGGTGGCTAAAAGGTTCTCAGACTTGCTAACATCAACAGGATAGTGTTCTGATGCGTACACATTATATAATAAGTAAGGCCCATCGCTGCGGTCTTTTGCTCCGTTCCAACTAAGTCGGTCGCCGTGCGGTGTGTGCTCTACCTGCAAGCTAACAGGCCCGTCTGGTACAATACTTTGCGCCCATGTCATGGGTGGAATGAGGGCAGGATGGCGGTCGTGCCACGCTATGTAGTCGTAGATGCCTTTTACGTTGTCAAGCAGGAACTTGGCACGAAAGTAACAATGCCCCATGCCGATTTGGCGTACAAAGTTCAACTGGCGCTGGACTTCGTTCAGCGGCCAGTTGCGTTCGCGAGGATGGAGCATATAGATGCCCAGACCTGAAATCACTTGGCGACCGTAGGCACATTCTTGCCAGTCAATCGCAAAGGGATAGAAGTTATTACCCGAGAAATACATCATCGGATAAAGCTGGTCCATCAGCCCGTCGCGCAACCATCCCTGTGCATCCTGTGCCACTCTGGAACGAGCGTTCCATCCGTTAGAGCGGTAACGGCTCAAGTCGTCATATTTTCCTATGGGCGAGCAACTTAACTTTACCCACGGCTTGTAAAGCTTTACCTTGCTGTGAACAGCCCGCACGATGTTAGTGATGTAGTAAGGATTCTTTGCACCGCGCCATGTTTCGGGGTATCGGATGTAGTCAAGATGAATACCGTCAATGTCATAGCGATGGGTAATTTCTGCGCAGATATTAGCCAAATAGTCGGCAGTAGCTGGAGATTCGGGGTTCATATAGCCCTCGTCACCAATTTTGCGTATCAGGCTACCGTAACGCCGGCGTAATTGCTGACAGCCGTAGGCGTTCCATTTACCTACGGGGATGGTGACCACCCATGCGTGAAGCTCCATTCCTCGACGGTGGCACTCGTCAATGGCAAACTGCAAGGCATCGTAACCGGGTGAACGCCCCGGTCGGCCAGACAGACAGCCGTCCCACGGTTCGATGTCGGAAGGGTAGATGGTGGTGGCGCGTACTCGTGTCTGGAGCAATACGGTGTTTACATTGAGTGCTTTCAGTCGGTCCAGCATCGTGGTCAGTTGCTGTTGCTGTGCCTTGATGCCCATACCGTCGTGGGCATAGGAAGAAGGCCAGTCAATACCCCCAATGGTGGTGAGCCACACGGCGCGCACCTCATGCTTAGGCTGTGCAGTGGCCAAAAGCGTGGCAAAGAGGAAGGAAAAAAGTATAAATCGCTTCATTTTGGTTGCAAAGATACAAATAATCTCCAATTTATAATCCCTAATTTTCATTTTATTGCTACCTTTGCAGCCGAATTTAAATAAAGAGGTACAAAAAATGATATCATTTACTGTGAGCCTTGTGGCTCTTATCTTAGGCTATCTGCTGTATGGCCGCTTTGTTGAGCGGGTGTTTGGTTCAGATAGTCGCGTGACGCCTGCCATTGCCAAGGCTGACGGATTGGACTACATTGCGCTTCCTAACTGGAAGGTTTTTATGATTCAATTCCTGAACATAGCAGGTACAGGGCCTATCTTCGGAGCCATCATGGGAGCCAAGTTCGGCCCTGTCAGCTATCTGTGGATTGTGCTGGGCTGTATCTTTGCCGGTGCCACTCATGACTATCTGAGCGGTATGCTGTCGATGCGCAATGATGGTGCAGGATTGCCTGAACTGATAGGCAAGTATCTGGGCAAGGCTACCAAGTCGGTCATGCTGGTATTCACCGTGATGCTGCTGATTATGGTGGGTACGGTGTTTGTCTATTCGCCCGCTGAGATTCTGCACTCAATGGGAGGAGACACGATGTTGTGGATAGTTATCATCTTCTGCTATTACATCATTGCCACGATGCTACCCATCGACAAGATTATTGGCAAGGTATATCCGCTGTTTGCTTTCTCACTGCTGTTCATGGCTGCAGCCTTGATGGTGGTGCTCTATGTGAAGATGCCGCAGTTGCCTGAACTTTGGTCGCACCTTTATAATATGGGTAAGGAGGCGCAGCCTGAGACGTGGACCGATGCCATATTCCCAGCCCTCTTCATTACCATTGCCTGTGGTGCCATTAGTGGTTTCCACGCTACGCAGAGCCCTTTGATGGCCCGTTGCATAAAGTCGGAGAAGATGGGACGCCCCATCTTCTACGGTGCCATGATAACCGAAGGTATCGTAGCACTTATCTGGGCTACGGTGTCGGCATGGTTCTTCTATGGTGAGCCTACGCCGGGCTATGAGTTAATAGCCGCTGCCGACAAGGGCTTTTATACGTCGGCTCCGACAGTGGTCAATCTGGTGTGCAACGACTGGTTAGGCGTGGTTGGTGCCATGCTGGCCATGCTGGGTGTGGTGGCCGCTCCTATCACTTCGGGCGATACAGCTTTCCGCTCAGGTCGTCTGATTGTGGCTGAGTGGCTGAAGCTCGACCAGCGTCCCATTCTCAAGCGTCTGTATATCTGCATCCCTATGTTCCTTTGCTCTATTCTGATGCTGGTATGGCAGATAGAGAATCCCGATGGCTTTAATACTATTTGGCAGTATTTCGGTTGGTCTAACCAAGCGCTTTCTGTGTTTACGCTATGGACGCTGACCGTTTATCTGGTGCGCCAGCATAAGCCATACTGGCTGACGCTTATCCCCGCTTTGTTTATGACCACCGTCTGTTCCACCTTCCTGTTTGTTTCCAAGCAGGCTTTCAACATGGGCGAGACAGGTTACTGTCTGGGCGGTGTTTGCTTTGTCGTAGCTTGCGTATGGTTCGCCCTCTGGCTTAGAAAGGCCAAGGCTACCGAATGAATAGTAAATAGTTAATTGTTCTAATCGTAAATAAACCAACTAAGTATATGTTAAGTGTAGAAGAGTTAGTAGACCGCCTGATTGACCTCTCGTTTGCAGAGGATATTGGCGATGGCGACCACACCACCTTGTGTTGTATTCCTGAGGACGCGATGGGCAAGAGCCATCTGCTGATTAAGGAGGACGGCATTCTGGCTGGCGTGGAAGTGGCTAAGGAAGTGTTCCGCCGTTTTGACCCCGATATGCAGGTCGAGGTGCTGATGCAGGACGGAACACGGGTGAAGAAGGGCGACATTGCCATGATTGTGACTGGACGGGTGCGCTCTTTGTTACAGACGGAGCGGCTGATGCTGAACATCATGCAGCGCATGAGCGGTATTGCCACCATGACGGACAAGTACGTGCAACGCCTACAGGGCACCAAGACCCGTGTGCTGGATACCCGAAAGACGACCCCTGGTATGCGAATGCTGGAGAAGCAGGCCGTCAAGATTGGCGGTGGCTGTAATCACCGCATCGGCCTGTTCGACATGATACTGCTCAAGGACAATCACGTTGACTTTGCCGGTGGTATCACCAATGCCATTGACCGTTGCCATGCTTACCTGAAGGAGAAGAACCTTGACCTGAAGATTGAGATTGAGGTGCGCTCGTTTGACGAGTTGCAACAGGTGCTCAACCACGGAGGTGTTAACCGCATTATGCTCGACAACTTCTCGGTGCCTGACACGAAGAAGGCGGTTGACATCATTGCCGGACGCTATGAGACGGAATCCAGCGGTGGCATCACCTTTGATACCATTCGCGACTATGCCGAGCAGGGGGTTGACTTTATCTCCGTTGGCGCACTGACGCACTCGGTGAAGGGGCTTGACATGAGTTTCAAGGCTTGTTGAGCGTAAGAGCATGGGAGAGTTATTGATGAAACACTTGCCTTGGCTATTCGTATGTTGGCTGTTTGCCGCCTGTAACTCCGACCCCGAAAAGGCTCTTGACTCTCCATCCTCATCCCTCAACTACCAGCCGCCCGTCGACTATGAAATGCTGTTAGCGGGCAACTTTGGCGAGCCGCGTCCTTACCACTTTCACGGGGGCCTTGACATCAAGACGGAAAACGTGGAGGGTAAGCAGGTATTCACTATTGCCGACGGCTACGTCAGTCGGCTCACCGTCAATAAGTATGGCTTTGGCAATGCCGTCTACGTCAACCATCCTGACGGCATGACCAGCATTTACTGCCACTTGAAACGCTTTGCTGATACTTATGAACGGCTGTTACAGCGCACAGGGAAGCGTGACACGCTGGACATTCGCCTTACCCCTAATAAATATAAGGTACGCGCGGGCGACCTTATCGCTATCAGCGGTAACACGGGCAACTCCACGGGACCCCATCTGCATCTGGAGCTGCACGACACCCGTACTTGGGTCATGCGCGACCCGATGCTCAAGATGGCACCCTATATCGCTGACACCGTGGCTCCGCAGGCGCACTCTTTCATGGCAATTCCCGTGGAGGGCGAAGGACTATTCAACGGGGAGACGACTAAGCAGACTTTCGGCTTCGGTCAGCCCGACACGAAGAAGTCGCATACCGCATGGACCCTGTCGCGCGAGTTTACCGCATGGGGCAGGGTAGGCTTTGCCCTGTGGGCCGACGACTATTGCGAGGCTACATACCATCACTATGGCATCTGCCACACCCGCTTGCTCGTCGATGGTCGTGAGGTGTTCCGCTCCGACGTTGACAGCATTCCCATCAGTTGCCAGTCCGAGGTCAATCTATGGGGCGACTACCAGCACTGGCGCCGCACCCGTATATGGTACATGAAGTCTTATCGCGAACCGGGTATGCGCCTGCCTAACCTCCATACAGGCTTCGACCGTGGCATTGTCACCTTCAGCGAAGAGCGCCCTTACCATCTGACCTATATCCTGCGCGACTATCAAGGCAACGAGTCGCGCTATGACTTTACCGTTCAGGGACAGCCAGACCCCAGCATCAAGCCTCGCCCCCGTCTGGAGATTCTTGACACATACCACCTTTACGGCCAGTGCCTTTGGCCGCTATACACCCGTAAGCGTTAGCAAGCATAACTAAGCGTCAAAAGCTATATTCAGCCTTTAGTATCTCCTTTGGTTAGCTCCAGTATCTATTTCGACATGAAACAGTATCTGTTTATATAGTAAATAGATACTGGAGCAACCCGAAAGAGATACTGGAGCTAACCAAAGGAGATACTGTAGGTTGGATGAAGGCAAAATGAGTATTATCGACCATCAAAAACGTTACCTGTATTTGGTAATACTATTTCCTGTTTTTAGTTGGTTACTATCTTCTTTAACTCCTGTATGATGTCACGAGTGAACTCATCAGCACCTCGAGCATTTAGGTGTGTACCATCCTTGAAATACTCATTGTGATGAAAGTATTTGGGATTGTTAGAATAGTCAATAAATGGGATTGCTTGCTGTTGGCATATTGTCTTGACAGGAGCCAACGAAGTAGTATCCATGCCATCCCAGCATGGTGACACAACAAAGACAACTTTTGTGTCTTTCGATTCATTGACCATTTTATTGATGTACTCTATTTTCAGGGGGTCGTAGATAGGTTTAGGCTCTTTTTCGTCTTTATTACGTTTGCTGATTTTCATCGTATCCATTTCTGCATGAAGAGGACGGAAACCTTTAATCCCTTTGCTTTGCAATGGCTGTATATAATCTGAGATAACTTGTACAAATCTTGAATTATAGCGATACATTTGACTCATCATCTTATATTTTTCCGTGTCATCTACAGATTCAAATACCTTGTCTATCCCTTTCCTGTCATAGTAAGGACGAAGGTGTCCTAAGTATTTGTGATTATTTTCGCCGGTAAGCAAATCAAATTCAGGTATTACATCGTATATTAAAATCTTTGGGTGATAACGTTGACATATTAACTGATAACGTCCGTAATTTAGAATAGCTCCATTTCCATCCTGCCCGCAATTATAACAAGACATACCCAAAGAATCCGAAATGATAATAGGGTTGTAGTGATGGATTGCACGAGATGAACCAAAAACAAGGATATCTTCATTCGTCCCATTGCAGATATAGTTATTACGCATATTATCTCCACCTTTTGCATGGTCTGCTAAATAGGAGAAGGCTTTGCCTGATAATATATCAAAGACGAGCACAACAAGAAAAAACACACTGACTTTCAATATAAACTTCTTCATAGTAATCAGAAATTAACGTAAATAAATTGGTCTGCTCCAAACACCCCAGCCAGCATTATCATCATAAAGATAGTGAAATATGCTGCCCATCGTACACATTTGTTACGATTGTCAAACAATGCAAGTCTGTTGGTATGGTATTCGTCGAAATAGTCTTTGACGAAAAGCATCGTAATTCCTGTAAACATTAGAAGGATATCAGTTCTTGGTGGCATGAAGATGCTCATTGGCAATGTCGGGTCGAATATCCTTGCAATCACACCACAAGCATCAGCCAGCGTAGGCATACGGAAGAAAATCCATGCGAAATTGACTATCAAGAAGGTAATGATGATTTTAGTGGCTTTGCCCAGGCGGCCATAGCTGCATTTCTGTTGACCAAGCATCTTCTCGATGATTTGGCAAACACCGTGCATACAGCCCCAGACGATAAATGTCCAGTTTGCACCGTGCCATATACCACTGACAAGGAACGTGACAAAGATATTCCAATAGCTACGCAGCTTAGAGCAACGGCTACCTCCCATTGGGATATAGACATAATCTTTGAGCCATGTGGAAAGAGATATGTGCCAACGGTGCCAAAAGTCGGTGATGCTGACAGCAAAATAGGGACGGCGGAAGTTTTCTGTCAGTTCAAAGCCAAGCACCTTGCCTACGCCAATGGCCATCAGTGAATAGCCTGCGAAATCGGCATATATCTGGATAGTGTAAAGAACACTCGCTACCAAACACGAGGTTCCTGTATAATGGACGTAGTTGGGGAGCACGATGTTAACATAAAGTGCCACGCGGTCGGCAACGACAACCTTCATAAACATACCCCATAGTAACATTTTTAATCCTCCGACAGCTTTGCCGTAGTCGAAGTATGGACGCAGGCTTTTCAGTTGCGGAATGACGAGCGAGGCTTTATTGATAGGGCCTGAGAGAATGTTGGGAAAGAACGAAACGAAAAGGGCATAGGTCAGAAAATCGTGTTCAGCCTCCTGACGTTTGTAATAGACATCCCAAAGATAACCCAGAGCCTGAAAGGTGAAGAACGAGATACCGATGGGAATGGCCCAATTTAGTCCAGCCAGATGAAAGCTCAGTCCAACTACTGACAAGACATTGCTGACCGTCTCATTGATAAAGTTGAAGTACTTGAAGAAAACAAGTGGCAATAATGCCAGCAATACCCCAGCCGTTAAAACGGACTTAGGCCGTTGGCTCTTCTCTATGCAGAGGGCTGCGTAATAAGTTACTGCCGTCACCCCTAACAGAATTAGAGCATAGACTGGCTTCCATTGCAGATAGAGCAGATAGCTTACTGCAAGCAGACAGAGATTTCGCGCCTTGCCGTGCTTCGCGGGAATGGCGTAATACAGCAAGAAAATGAGCGGGAATAACACAATAAAGTTGAACGAGTTGAATATCATCCGTCTCACTATTTGTAGCCTGATGATACCCCTAAACAGACTTGGTTTTGCACTTGTTTCCTTGACTACAAATAGAAAAGCGGGGTACCTGGCCTCTGCCTGTCCGCTCTCTGAGGTCGTAGGAAACCTTGTAAATGAACAGAGCAGAATTGATACCCACGCCGTTGGTATATATAATACGCCCCTAAAGGTGTGCATGACAGCTGCCTCATAGCCAGCTGTCGGCACACCAACGGGAACGGTACATACCACCCGTAGCATCTACTTCTGCGTTGTCTTTGATTTACAATTCTCGAATTTCCTACGTTCCAGAAAGCCAAAAACAAAGCGTTAGCAAACGCATTTCCAAATGTAGTGCTCCCTCCCTATTGCCAATCCCGACATCTTGCGAAGTCGGCTCGGCGTGAGTAAGCGAGTGCAAAGTTACATATTTTTATCGTAACACCGCTCTTGGAAACACAAAAAATAGTGATTTACCCCAGTCTGCGGTTTATCTCGTCCCAGTCAATCAGTTGCCAGAGGGCGGCAAGATGGTCGGGGCGGCGGTTCTGGTAGTCCAGATAGTAGGCGTGCTCCCATACGTCGAAGGTGAGTAGGGGAGTGAGGCCTTTTGTCAGCGGATTGCTGGCGTTTGTTTCCTGCGTGATGACGAGCTTGCCATCGGCATCGGCTGACAGCCATACCCAGCCTGAGCCGAAGAGCGTGGCGCCCTTCTTCTGGAACTCATCGCAGAAAGCGGCAAACGAGCCGAACTGCTGGTCGATGGCTTCGGCGATGCGGCCCACGGGCTGGTTGTCCTGCTTGGGAGCTTTGAACTGGGTGAAGTACAGGTTGTGGTTCAGTATCTGTCCGGCATTGTTGAAGATGCCTCCTTCGCCCTTGCGAACAATGTCCTCTAAGGGCATGTCCTCAAACTCGGTGCCCGGCAGCAGGGCGTTCAGGTTGTTCACGTATGCCTGCAGATGCTTTCCGTAGTGGAAGCTGATGGTCTCGGCACTGATTACTGGCTCCAAAGCGTTAGGAGCATACGGCAATTGTAACAATTCAAGTTTCATAATGTTCAGGGTTTTAGCGTTGCAAATATAGCCTAAATCCTTAATACCGCCAAACCTTTGCCTTGGATTTTAACCAAAATTATATCATGACAGCATCCTTTGCGCACCTTTGGCTGGCTGGTATTGGCGTATGGTGCGGAGCGTGTCGGCATATAAAGAAAAGCGGGGTATCTGACTTCTGCCTGTCCGCTCTCTGAGGTCGTAGGAAACCTGTACAGTAGACAAAGCAGAATTGACACCCACGCCGTTGGTATATATAATTAATATAGTCGGCCTTTGCTACGACCGCATCCAGTGTTGCCGTTCCTCGTCGGTCATCTTTTCAATGGCGTATCGCAGTGCCGTGCGGGGCATCTCGTGAGCGTGCTGGCGCAGAAAGTCGCGCAACAAGTCCATCGACACCCGCTTGCCCATCTCGCGGAGCATCCAGCCCACGGCCTTGTGCATCAGGTCGTGCGAGTGGTGCAGGTGCATTTCGGCATAGCGCAGACACCACGACGCATCGCCCATCTGCAGCGTCTTCCATGTGCAGACCATGCTCATGCGCTGTCGCCAGAGGCAGGGGCTGGTCGCCAGCTCGTCAAGCACCCTGAGTTTGTAGTCCCTGTCGCCCAGTGCCGAGGGCAGCATCAGCCAGCAGCCCAGTATCTTCGGTGCCGACATATCCACAAGGTCCCAGTTGTTCGCCCGTTCTGCATGTTTCAGGTAGAGCTGCAGGATTTCGTCGCGCCGTCGCATCGCCTCGGCATCATTGGTGAGCCGCTTTGTTGCCAGTCGCTCAAATTGCCAGACGAGTAGCAGCAGTCCGCACAGCCGCACCTCGTGCCATCGGCACGTCAGCAACTCGGGTATCTCGCTCAGCGGCATATCCTTTGCCACCGCCTTCACCACTTCGCGCGTCCGAGGCACCTTAATGCCCAGAAACTCATCGCCGTAGCCGTATTCCCCTCGAGCTGTTTTGAAGAACCTTATCAACACCCGCCGCTGCTCCTCGTCGCGCAGCGTTTCCATGTATGAAATGACCTCCTGAGCCGTCATAACCGCCTTTTCACTCGTCATTGCTTTACCGTTTATGCGTGCAAAGATACGACTTTTTTGGCAATTACATACTATTAGCCTCCCTAATAGTCTACAAAATTTGTCGTATTATGACTTGTTTTTAGGCTTCTCTGGAGTACATTAGTTATATGCTGTTTTGAGGGGCGATTTGTTTGAGCGTACTTTTCAAAGTGAGAAGTGTAGGAATTCGAGGTGAAAAGTGACACTTTACACCTCGAATGAAAGGCGCATTCGATTTGCACGCAATTAGGCAATATATGAATGATATGTGTTTCTGCAAAAAATAGTCATTATTACCGCTTGGAGGCTAATAGACATGTAATTGACTAAATTAATGTGTAAAAAGTGCGAAATCTTCTTTAATTTCGGATTTTATCACTAACTTTGCAGCATTATTTTGAAACAAGTTCATCATGATGAAATCATTGCGAATTGAGAATTTCAAGAATCTGAAAACACTGGTAATCGAAAGGCTGAGTCGTGTTAATCTGATTGTTGGTAAAAATAATGTGGGTAAATCTACGTTACTTGAAGCAATTTCTATTTACCTTGCTAATGGTAACGAAGAGCATTTACGTATGCTATTAGCTAATCGGGGTGAGGATATACTAAAAGATGATTCTGTTGATGCCAAGACAGTAAAAGCCCGATATTTATCTTTGTTTAATGAAAGAAAGGAGATATACGAAAGGCCTGATAATACAATTATAATAGGGGAAATTGATGAAGAAGTAGTTTCTATTCAACAGGTCTATGTAGGTGAGACAACTGAGAGCGAAACTGATGGCAGACGTAAACAATTAGTTAGTACATTCTATGAAGAGGACTTAAAAAAAAGAATGGCCGAGTTTTCATATTTAACATCTGGAACCTTGGTAGAAACAATGAAATATGAATTCTTAATTCGACACGATAATCGTCAAGTTCCTATGACTATAGTGGAAAATCGTTGTCCGTTCCAATATGTTCACACCATTGACTTTAATACGGACGACAATGCTTTGCTATTCGACAAGGTTGCAATGACATCTGAGGAGAAGTATATCATCCAGGCTCTTAATATTATAAATCCCGGCATAGAGAAGTTGAATTTTCTTAATTCAGATGATATCAAAGGGCGTCGCATCCCTCTTGTGTCGATTGGCGACAAACGTTACCGTCTCAGTTCTATGGGGGACGGCATTAACAGGATTCTGACGATTATACTTGCTTTGCTGAATTGCAAGGATGGTGTGTTACTTCTTGACGAGTTTGAGACAGGGCTTCACTATTCTGTGCAAGACCAGTTGTGGGAGATTATCTTCATGTTGTCTGAGAAACTCAACGTGCAGGTGTTCGTCACCACTCATAGCAACGACTGTGTGAATAGTTTTGCAAGAACCAATAAGCAAAGCGTAGGCCAGTTGATTCGTCTTGTCAACCAAAATGGCGGTATCGTTCCAACAATCTTTGATGACACCGAAGACCTCCGTTTCGCTTCTGATAACTTTGTAGAGATGAGATAACTATGAAGATAAAGGAAACTCACACATACAAACTCCTCGTTGAGGGCAATGACGACCAGCACGTTGTTTGGGCATTGTGCCAAAAGCATAGTGTGCCAGAAACATTCGATGTGTTAGACTGCGGAAGTGTGGAAAACGTCTTGAAGGAATTTAAACTTCGGTTACAGCTTGCTGACAATAATCATCGTATCGGTATTGTTGTGGATGCTGATGTGAACATGAAAAGCCGTTGGGAAAAAGTTGTCTCAATACTGAAAAACACGGGTAAGTATGATTGCGACAACATAGTGCTTCCTAAAGATGGCCTCGTATTGGAGTCAAGAGATAAGTCTTATCCTAAGATTGGCATATGGCTGATGCCAGACAACAATCAGAACGGCATGTTGGAGGATTTTATGGCATCACTCGCTGCTCCCGGCGATGCACTGATGAAGAAATCAGAGGATGTGCTGACCGAAATTGAAAACGAAGGAATACAAAAATATAAGCCTGCCCATCGTTCAAAGGCTAAAATACATGCCTATCTTGCTTGGCAAGATGTTCCAGGCCACCCAATGGGGCAGGCAATCACAGCTAATATCCTAGATTCAAATTCAGATTCAGATGTGGCCGTGAAGTTTGCCAAATGGTTAAAAGAGATCTTTAATTAATAAAAAAGTAGAGATAACATATGGATAGATATTTGAACATTCCCATTAATCGGGAATGTAGCATAAACCTAAGGGCAAACATGAAAACAAAGGACATCCACTTTTAATTTCTGTTTTTGACCATTGTGGAATTAGACGAAAATAAAAAGCAATGAAACTTGCCTAAAGTCTGCACGACTATAGGCAAGCTGGTCTCTATACGTTTGAATATAAATGATTATCAAGATTTCTAGATATGGCTTAGGCATATTAAAAACAATCTATAAAATCAGATGTCAACTTGATAACAAAATCCACTTCCCCTTGATTTACGCTATCATTATGTTTGACATGTTCATTTTGGTATTTGCTATAGTAATCCAACAAAATCTTAAACATATTTATAAATTCTGCTGAGCGTCCCTTTTCCTTTTGGTATTTGCCAATATACTTAATCTGATTCTCTAATGATTGGTTATTTCCTAATTTTTGTTTTAGGAAAAGTTCCAGACTCAATCGCATATCATCCAATAAATTTCTTTCGTAACTGCCTTTATTATGTTTCTCCAAAGCTTGATTAAACACTCTCTTAGCTCTAGGGCAGCAATCCAGTTTGCCAATCACTTTAGCTTTCTCTGATTGTTCTAAAACAGGGGTGTCAAGATTTACTCTAGACAAACACTTTTGAATGTCTTTTTCAACGGTATCCGCAGTACACGTTTTCGTGGGGTATACGGTGAGTGTCAAAGAATCGTTTCCACCACTATGACTTTCTGTGATATTTACTTTATGAATAGACTTTATTTGTTTCAATGTAGATTTTACCAATTCAATATCATCGGAATCTTTAAGAAATACTTTTACGTATTTCTTCTCATATGCTTCTCTTATTTCTGTCGCAAAATCCATAGCTTATATA
>CAMWKZ010000028.1 GCA_947174945.1 uncultured Prevotellaceae bacterium
TATAACTTGAGCTTTCTGCTCTTGTTCTCTCATTCTTGAATACCGCCAATATTCGCAGCTGAGAGCAAGCAGTACAGGAGGTTCACGTCTGTTGAGGGCGTGAACTGTTCTTGCTTGTTTAGCTGCATGGTCACTTGGCGGTAACCTAAGAATGAGAATAAGCAATCGAATGGTTGACGCCTTTTTCGTTTCAAAAAATTAAAAAACAATGAAACAACAATTATTTAAAGTATCTAAGAAAGATTTATTAGTTCTTTTTTCACTTTTTCTGATACAAGGTATAGCAAAAGCACAGGTATCAAGAGGGCTGTGGGAATACGGCCCAGTTATTACCACAACAAACAACGCCTACGGTTGGGTTGCTGAAAATCTAAAAGCATATGGTTTTGGTTCGGCAGAACAAGAAGGGGTAACGTTCTGGAACAAGAACCGTTGGTGGGTTCCCTCTTTCCGTTCTCGCTTCGACATCACGAAAGATATTGATACCCCAGCAGGTGATGTTAAAGTAAAATGGGCAGACTGGGGCTTACGCAACTACTCTATTGGCTATCATGTCGGGTATTTGTCGTATGTCAGTCCTATCGGCTTTGATGTTCAGGTGGATTATGAAAAGCAAAATTGGCGTTCAAAGTTTCCTGGGCAAGATGATTATACCAACTATGAGAAACAAATGATTGTACCTACCATCTTGCTGAAAACTCGATTAGGGGATTTCACAAGAAACACCTTCAATGTCATTATTGAGGCAGGTGCCAAATACAATTATGTACTTTCTGCAAAAGGTGAGTATGATGACGTGAAGTCTTTGAACAACGGAGTTACGGGAGTCTTTGGCATTGGTGTCATTAATTCTTATTCCCACTTTGCTATCCAATTGCGCTACGAACACGATTTCTTCGACTATTTCAACAAAGATTTTTCGCCCAATGGAACATTAAAGCCATACGATGGTTTTTCCTCTAAACATGGTACATTGAATCTTTACACATCATTTGGATTCTAATAAAAAGACATCTACTATGATTATAAGACATTTGATGATAATAAAGCTTTTGGTTTTATTATTCACAACAACTTCTTGTTCTGCAAAAAGCAAGAAGAGTGAAAAAGATTATTCCCCAATGCACAGAAGTGAGATAATGCTCAGAAAGGCTATCGGTGATAGCATTTCAAATATCATCTTAAGAGCCAATACTATTGAGATTGGCTGTGATTCAGCAACAATAACAAAATTGGGAAACAATGACCGTTCTATCATTCGATATTTGGTAACAGACTCCTGCAATTATACAGCAGACACGGAAGTTTTTGGGCAGTTCCACGCTTATTTATTCGCAAAATTTACTTCCAAGAAAAGAACTATCACTGCTCAGTATGATTTCAGACTTCATAAATGGATGCTCATTGGAGAAAACAACAAACTTCTGAGAAGATTCGATTTGCTAAATATGGAGATATTGAAATATGCGTTACTTGCATTCCCAAAGAACCAGAAACTTATTGAGATTTTTAAAGAACAACAAGAAAAATGAAAAAGGCATTAATACTGATTTTTGCAGCTATCTTTACAATGGCAGCAAACGCCAAAACAATACATTGGCTTACATTTATTGACACAACGGACAAATGGTATGATGAATTGGGACGTCAACGTGGTGTCGGAGAAATGGATAAAGTTGGACGCAAAATCCTTTATTCAAAGTTTATTCACGTGGTAAATGCAGCCTTGGCAGAAAAGGGTTATACTTCAGATATCCAAGACTATTGGGACACATCAACCTCTCCAGAGAACTGCAAAAAAGCTGTGAACAATCTCAGTTGCGACCCTGAGGATATTGTTGTGTTCTACTACATTGGACATGGTGGTAGGCCAGAGAAAGAAGACATTAACGCTCATCCATTCCCCCAAATATGTTTGGCACAAAATTCAGCTAGCAAGTATATCCCATTGGAGTGGATTCACAATACCTTAAAATCGAAAGGTGCGCGTTTAACAATTACGATTGGAATGTGCTGTAACGGGAAAGACCCAGACATGACGATTAAGACCGCCCCGTCATTCCACACAACTGTCAACTATGGCAACGCCTTTGTGGCAAATGCTGGTGTTCAGGCAATTCAAAAATTATTTTTGGAAAACACTGGTGATTTAATAGCAACTTCGGCATCACCGGGTGAATTATCTTGGGGAGCTGTCGGTTTTGAAGGTTTCGGAGGCTTGGATGATTATACAGCTTGCTTTATAGACCTTTTCAATCAAAAAGCCGAAAGTGGAAAAATTGAATGGAAATCCTTTTTCAATGAAGTTGGCTTATATGTAAAGGAGGTAAATAAGAAAATGAGCCGTCCAAGAACACAATCCCCTATTTTCCATCCAAATATCTCATCTGCATCCCAGCCAAGACAACAACAGCGTGAGGAGCCAGATGAGAATATAGAGAAGATAGAAAAGAAAGACAACACACAACAAGATGAACGAACTGATGATGGTAACAACACGCTATCACAATACTTTGATTATATCATAGACAAAAATATCCCATTAGAAAAGCGCGTGGCACTTACGAACGAATTAAAGAAAATCTTTACTAGTAATGCAACGATTAAAGTTTTGGGACAAGATGTAGACCAAGTAATAGACAAAGAATCTGTAGATGTATTCTTCAACAGAGTATCCACAAGTAGAATCTTATTGAAAGTTGTACCAGTTGATGGTAAATTCACTTCTGACAACAGAGTTTCCGAAATGCGAGTACGTGAATATTATAAAAAATAGGCAACCTTTATGAAAAAGAATATTTTGAAAACTGTAATGACAGCAGTAATGCTGCTGGCTTGTATAACTGCTCAAGCCCAAAGTTCTGCCGACGAAATGATAAAACGTCGCTGTGCTGACAAAGTAAAACAAATGTGTGACTATATTGAATATATGGCCAACCCTCAACAAAAAGAAACTAACCGTCGCTATTATCGTAATGCGGCATTAAATCTATTTATCGGGCGAGGAAACTCTTATGAAGAGAATGGTCGCATTCGTGATGGGGTAACTATGGAAGTAACATCAGTAAGTCGCAAAAATCCATATTCTTATCCGATAAGAACTTACTTTTCCAATTTGATTAACCGCCTTAGCTATTCAAAAGTCGTCATGCAGACAACAGATGTTTCAGCAATGAAAGTTAGCGAACTGCAGCCTATTAGCGATGATACTTACGTTTGTACTGTCTATTTTGAACAATCATTCTGTGGCTATCGTGACGGTCGCCCTGTCTACAAAGACATTACGCGTAAACGTGTAAAATGTTATGTTAAAGTTGAGCAAACAGAAGATGGCGAAGAGTATATCGTAATGTTAGGTGATGTAACGGCTACCGATACACAGCGATTATGAAAAGAATAGTTATTTTACACATTAGTTTATATCTGTGCATTGCTTATTGCAATGCACAGACTACTCGTGCAGAAATACCACTATCCTTGCTTACCATACAAAGTACGTTGGCCGAAAGTGATACCGTCCTAACAGATTCTACTGAAATTACCCGACGACTGGAAATAATTTTCAAGAGGCGGACAAAAGAAAGACTCTGGCAATTATCCGAATGTATATCTTATTTGTGCAACAATAAGCAAACCAATCAGAAAAAGTCTCAATATTCCAGAATTGCAAGAAAATTATTTTCCGACGATGCCCAAGTGTTTATAATAACAAAAGGTAACCTAACAAAAGAAGTGAGTGTTTCAACATTCTTTCATAGGCTTCTTTCTGACCCCTCAATATCTGTTGTATCTATAGATTCAATAATGATTCCTAAATGGGATTATGCTCTGATTAAAGCAGACACTCTGGGCATTATATATTCTAATAGTGATATGACTGCTTTAAATACAATTAAAGAATTTGGCCACTCACAGGTAAAACTTCCAATTGTTAGTAACGAAACAGAAGATGGTACGGAATGGGTTCCATTATTTGGGAGTATGATAGTAACCATAACATACAAATATGAAAAGAATAGAAAAACTAATAGGGGTAGTCTTGATGCTATTAGCAACAAGCTACACCAACGCACAGGTCTTAGGTAACTTATTAGATAATAACCTCTATGGCGCAAGGATAAAACTTGTAGATGAATTCTTTGAACGATTCAATGGAAAAGCAATGAGGCCAGATATTAAGGCGGATTCTCAGGATGCCGACTTCAAGAATCTATTGGTGCTATTCAACGGTGAAATGTTCAAGTCCTCACAGGATTCCACTTTTCGGGAAGCAAAATCTTTTGCCCATAAAGTCCTGCAAGATAGCGTACAACTAAATTACAAAGACACGACATGGATAGCAAAAGCCACCTGTCACGGGACATTCAAAGAAAAACCTGTTGACTTCACACTCTATTTGAATGTAGAAAATCGACATGGGAGACTTTACAAATGGGTAATAGCAAAGGCAGAGGGAAATATTTTCAGACTGAAGCCTTCATTGGAGAAGGAATCCATCATGTTAATGCCAGATGACCATGAAACTAATTTTATGTCATTGCGACGTATTACGACAGAAAAGGATGATTACATTCTGAACTACAAGCAAAAGCAATTCTCTATTGACCAAACATCGGTATTCTATGCCTTTGTCAATACAGGGCTATTGAATATTGAGTATGTGAGAGGTTTAGAGTTTATATTTTTCCAAGTTCCAGAATATAAATTTTCTATTAGTCACTTTGAGCGAGACACCTACAATGCAGGGTGGTTAATTAGTTCTTTAGAAAGAGTAACAGACGAAGAAAAAGCAGAATTTCTTAATTATATTTACAACAAATGAAAAGAGTAATTATTATTGTATTATCAGCCATATTTGCAATTTCCATCAAAGCACAGCAGCCCGTAAGCGTAGTTCAGAAGTTTGGTCATGCAATGCAACAATGGTGCAGTACAGACGAAATAGAGTATCATGAACAGGCTATAAACTTTGCAAAAGGAAAAATAAAGTGTCTTGTTGACGACAAAATAACTCAAGATGCTGTTGCAAACGACCAATCTAAGTTATTGACAAATGGCACACAAGAAATTGTATCGTATATGAACATTTTTCAAGATGCTATTATGCAAGGGCAAAAATATGAGATGTCAAATATAAAGGAAAGGGCAGATTTTGTTGAGCCGACGGCATTTAAGAATGAAAATCCACCTAGTTTCGTTAGCGCAGACCTGACACTGAGTGGAAAACTGGTTTATAACATCACAGACATTTTTTATGTCCGAGATGGGAAGATAACCAAGATTATTGATTATTCGTCTGATAATTCTGTGGGTAAGGCTCTTGAACTATACTCGAATCGTAAATATGACGAGGCTTTTAAGATGTTTCGCAAACTAGCTTATGCCGATTTCGGAAATTTTGATGCTCAGTATTATATGGTTGTTATGGAAATCAAGAAGCAAGGATGTGGATTTTTAGACAAGAATGTAAGGGATAAAGAACTTACATGGTTTATTGCTAAAAACTACTTTGCAAACAATCAAAATGCTGTCAAACTTGCTACAAAGTTTCCTTTATATGAAAAAAAGATGGATTATGCTCATTATCCATCATATTATGAGTGGATATTAAGATGTAAACAGCCTGCTCAGTCTGGACTGATGATGTCTTTTGATACTAAAACCATGTCGGCTGGATTTGTCAATGAAAGTGGGCAGCTTGTGATACCATACGGCAAATATAGCGTAGCCTTTCCGTACCACGAAGGCCGCTCGTTGGTAGTCTCAAAAGTTACAGAACAATGCGGTTTTATTGATGATAAGGGTAATGAAGCCGTTCCCATGATTTATCAAACGGCCATTGCAGATTTTTACAAAGGCCGCACATGGTGTGCAAAAGACGGAGCCACTTATCTTGTAGACAATCAAGGTAAGGTTCTAAAAACTGTTCTCGGTCATTCGTATCTCATTCCTTATTCTCCCGTAGGTAAATACGCCATGCTTTTCAAAACTGAAAAAATCTTCGACATCTATGACTATAATGGCAACCTATGCTATGAAGATTATACCTCATGGAGTTTCAACAGTATTACAGGCCTAGTGACTATGAAAAAAGATGGAGCACCTGATGTACAATATAAAATAGAATGGTAATGGATTTGCGTTGAGTTCGCATAATATATCATTAGTGACGTAAGGCATATAATAACTTAGCGGGACGGTTCCAAATGATTCCGCACCCGCTAAAAACAGGTTCAGGGCGGGCGCTCTGAATGTTAAGGGCGACCGCTCCATTCATTAAGGGCGGCCGCCCTTAATCATAAGCACGGGCGCTCTACGACCAGAGGGAGCCGTTCCGTCACCCGGCGGGAACGGCTCTTTATCCCTCTCCGAGCGTCTGTTTATCCCTTCCCGAGGCACTCCGCACAACGTAAAGAGCTACTCCGCACGATGTGCGGAGCCGTTTCGCACGATGTACCCACCTAAGAAATCACACTTTTAAAACGAGATAATCAACAAAAGTTACTGCATTGGCTCTACTGTCAGTAAGTGCCTCGACCCAAGTGTAATAAAGTGTATTTATTAAAAACCTACGAAAATACCGAAATGTTTTGCTTGAAATTATACGAAAATACCAGATTCTTTCAAGGTAGCATCCATTCTTCCGCTTAGATATTCCCTAAAGGCGTAAAGCGGGATGTTCTCTATCCACGACTGGTTCTCGTAGTTCTTCATGCTCAAACGGATGCCTTTTAGGGCGGGGTTGCTTTCAATAAAGACCTTCATGGACTTTGCCTTCACGTTCTCTTCTGCTTTTACCTCAACAGGATATACGTTGTCGCTAAGTTGGATGACAAAGTCCAGCTCTATACGCGACCTCTCTACGGAATGGTAATACACTGGGATGCCCGTGGTTGCCAGCTGCGACTCAACGTACACCTCGGTAAAAGCCCCTTTATATTCCTTGAAGATGTTTTCGCCCACCATTATCTGACTGGCTGGCACGTCGGCCATTGCCCCCATCAGTCCTACATCCATGATGAAGAGCTTGAAAGCATCGCGGTCTTCATAGAACTTCAACGGCATCTGGACTGCATTTACACGGTTGACCTTATAGACTATACCTGCATCCGTCAGCCATTGGATGGCCTCTTCAAATTCGGCAGCTCTGGCACCCTTCTTCATGGCACCGAAGACAAATTTCTTATTCTCCTTAGTGAGTTGCGACACAATGTTTTGCCACACCATTCGGATGCGGGGGACGACACGCTTAGGGGCGTGTTTGCTGAAATCACGGTCATAGTCATTCAGTATCTGCTTCTGTTCGGTTCGTACAGCGTTAATCCCCTTCCCTTCGGCGTATGCCCTAACAGCTGCCGGCATACCGCCAACATAATAATACTGGCGCAAGAGGTCGATGTACTCGCTGCTAATAGCACTGAGCACCGCCCAGTTGCTTTCAGCAAGCAACTCTTGCATCTTGTCTTTACCGTTTGCGAGCAGGAACTCTCCAAATGTCATCGGATAAAGATACAGTTCGTCAACCTTGCCAACAGGATATGATATTCCTTCGTGGAGCGCAATACCCAAAAGACTGCCACATGCAACGATATGATATTCAGGAGCGTCTTCCGCAAAAGCCTTTAGCCTTGTCAGTGCAACAGGGCAATCTTGAATTTCGTCCAAAATCACAAGGGTGTCATGAGGGGTTATGTCTATGCCCGTTATGGCCGACAAACCTCTTAATAGTTTGTCGGCGGCCTTTTCTGTTGTCATGAGCTGGTTTGCAGCATCGTCACGGTCAAAGCTGACAAATGCGGTATTTTTGTATTCACGACTGCCAAATTCCTTCAGCAGCCAAGTCTTACCAACCTGTCTTGCACCAAACAACACTAATGGCCTTCTTTCTTTAGAGGCACTCCATCTTTTCAAGTCCTTATACAAATATCTCTCCATATCGTTATCATTCAAAGTCTTACGTGCAGAAACCACACTTTTTCAACGGAATAATCGGTACAAAACTACACTTTTTCAACGGAATAACCAAAGGAAAAGCACACTTTTTTAACGGAATAATTGGCAAAAGACCACACTTTCCGTTGAAAAAGTGTGGTCTTTATGGTTATAAGAGGGGTGGTTAGAATACGAGTTCGGAGGGTTTGCGAACAAACGTTGTGGCTCCATGACCGAGCAGGAAGTCGCGGTCGCGGAAGCCCCAAAGCACGCTGATGCAGGGCAGGCCGCTGTTGCGGGCGGTCATGAGGTCGACATCGCTGTCGCCCACGTAGACGGCATTTTCCTTACCCACGCCCAGTTGACGCAGCGCCTCATAGACAGTGTCGGGGGCGGGCTTCTTGCAGATGCCCTCAGACTCGTGTTCGCCTATGGCCACTTCAATCTCTGGAAAGAAATGGGCCACCAGTTCCTGAGTGGCAGCATAGAACTTATTGCTGACAACAGCCAGCCGCTTGCCTTGTCGTTTCAATTCGCGCAGCATCTCGGGAATACCATCGTAGGGGCGTGTGGTATCAAGCGAGTGCTCCATGTAGTGCTGGCGGAAGGTGGCAAAGACGGCTTCAAACTGGGGATTCTGCGCCCCATCGGGGGTGGCACGCTCCATCAGCAGGCGCACACCGTTGCCCACAAAGTTCCTGACGGCAACAATGTCGTGAGTGGGCATCTGATACAGGCTCAGTGCATAGTTGACCGAGGCGGCCAAGTCTTGCAACGTATTGAGCAGCGTACCATCGAGGTCGAAGATGTAAGTGTCGTATCTCATCGCTTGCAACGAATAACTTCAGGTTGTTTCTGCAAAGGTACGAAATAATTCTGGATTCTGGATTCTTAATTCTCAATTTCTTTGTACCTTTGCACCCACTAAACACAGAAAAGAAGAAATGAAGAAACAATTAGATGCCCGCTTCAATTTATACATAGCTGCCGGCGGTCTGCTGCTCATCGTTGTGCTGATGGCATACTACGCCTTAGCCTCCGTGTCAACAGCCAAGACTACGCAATACATATACATTGACAACGACGACACACAGGACTCCGTTGCAGCCAAGATTCAGCCATTCTCCAGCAGTGCGGGCTTTGCAAGCCTCAACATGCTGTTCCGACTGAACAACTACGGCAAACATATCCGCACAGGACGCTATGCCATTGAGCCCAGTGACGGAGCCATCACCGTGTACCGCCGACTGAAAAGTGGCCAGCAGACCAGCATCAGCCTGACCATTCCCGAGGTTCGCACAATGGACAGGCTGGCAGCCTACCTTTCGCATAAGCTCATGCTCGACTCCGCTACCATCGCCGATGCCCTCTATAGCGAGGAAACGTGCCAGCAGCTGGGCTACGACACGTGTACTATCAGCGCCATGTTCGTACCCAACACCTACGATGTGTATTGGAACATGAGCGTAGACGAGTTGCTGGCACGAATGCAGAAGGAGCACGACCGTTTTTGGCAAGGCGACCGTGAGGCCAAGGCTGCCCAAATGCAACTGACACCAATAGAGGTGGCCACACTGGCCAGTATCATTGACGAGGAGACTGCAAACAATGCGGAGAAACCCATGATAGCCGGAATGTACCTGAACAGGCTGCAACAGGGAATGCCCCTGCAGGCCGACCCCACTATTAAGTTTGCCCTCAAGCAGTTTGAACTGAAGCGCATCTACAACAAGCTGCTCACGACGGACAGCCCCTACAACACCTATCGCAACACTGGACTGCCCCCTGGCCCCATCAAGATAGCCAGCATCAAGGGCATTGACGCCGTTCTGAACCACGTCAACCACGACTACCTGTATATGTGCGCCAAAGAAGATTTTTCGGGCACCCATAACTTTGCACGTACCTATCAGGAACATCTGAAGAACGCAGCCAAGTACACCAAGGCCCTGAACCAGCGAGGCATTCGGTAAGGAGCGCAACAGCAGATGGCTGACAAAAGAAAATACCTCCCACTTCACAGCGAGAGGCATTTCACCTTTTAATTAGGTATTAGTCTTTTTTTAAGGTAAAAAGATTGTATTCAGGATAACGAGTGCAAAGGTATTTGATTTACATCAACCATGCAAATTATTTCTTATGTTTTATAACATAATTCGCAGAAAAGGCTAAATTATTCACCATTCACAATTCGTAATTCATAATTAAATTGTAACTTTGCAGCCAAATAACACATTATTATATTATATATATGGAAGTAAAGAACATTGCCGCCAACGAAGAGAAGAAAAGCCTGAGCTTCGTTGAGCAGATGGTTAAAGACGACTTGGCTGAAGGTAAGAACAACGGACGCATTCAGACCCGATTTCCACCAGAGCCTAACGGATATATCCACATTGGACACGCCAAGGCCATTTGCATGGACTTCGGTGTAGCCGAGAAATTCGGTGGTATCTGCAATCTCCGCTTCGACGATACCAATCCTACGAAGGAGAACACGGAATATGTGGAGAACATCATGAATGATATTAAGTGGCTCGGGTTCCACTGGGAGAACGTGTACTATGCCTCCGACTATTTTGAGAAGTTATGGGACTTTGCCATCTGGCTAATCAACAAGGGAATGGCCTATGTAGACGAACAGACCTCAGAGCAGATTGCTGAACAAAAGGGAACACCCACCCAGCCCGGTAAGCCAAGTCCCTTCCGTGACCGTCCTATTGAGGAGAACCTGCGCTTGTTTGAGCACATGAACACCCCCGAGGCCGTGGAAGGCTCGATGGTGCTGCGTGCCAAGCTGGACATGGCCAATCCCAATATGCACTTCCGCGACCCTATTATCTATCGTATCATCCATATCCCGCATCATCGTACTGGTACGAAGTGGCACTGCTACCCCATGTATGACTTTGCCCACGGACAGAGCGACTACTTCGAGGGTGTCACCCACTCTATCTGTACGCTGGAGTTTGTGCCTCACCGCCCGCTTTACGACAAGTTTGTGGACTTTCTACAGGAGAAAGACCAGCAGAACGACTACCGCCCACGCCAGATTGAGTTTAACCGTCTGAACCTGACCTACACGGTAATGTCAAAGCGTAAGCTGAAAGCACTGGTAGACGAGCAACTGGTGAGCGGATGGGACGACCCCCGTATGCCAACCGTCTGCGGAATGCGCCGTCGTGGCTACTCAGCCCCAAGCATCCGCAACTTCATCGATTCGATTGGCTACACCAAGTTCGATGCACTGAACGACTACGCTCTGCTGGAAGCCGCCGTCCGCGACGACCTGAACAAGAAGTCGTGTCGCGTCAGTGCGGTGCTGAACCCTGTCAAACTGGTCATCACCAACTATCCCGAAGGAAAGACAGAGGAGTTAGAGGCCGTCAACAATCCAGAGAACGAGGCCGACGGTACACACAAGATTACTTTCAGTCGTGAATTGTGGATAGAGCGCGATGACTTCATGGAGGTGGCCGAGAAGAAATTCATGCGACTGGCCCCCGGCAAGGAGGTGCGTCTGAAGAACGCCTACATCATCAAGTGCGACGAGCAGCACCCCTGCGACAAGGATGCCGATGGTAACGTAACGACCATCTATGCCACCTACGACCCAGAGACACGCAGCGGACAGCCCGGTGCAGACCGTAAAATCAAAGGCAAGACACTGCATTGGGTGAACTGTCAGGATGCGCTGTCCGCAGAGGTTCGCTTGTATGACCGTCTGTTCAGCGTAGAGAATCCCAGTGCCGACGAGCGCGACTTCCGTGAACTGCTGAACCCCAATTCACTGACCGTGCTGAAGAACTGCTACGTGGAAAGCTACCTGAAAGAGAAAAAGGCTGGCGACTTCCTGCAATTCCAGCGCATAGGATATTTCACGCCCGACTTAGACTCTACACCTGACCATCTGGTATTCAATAAGACGGTGGGACTGAAAGACAGCTGGGCCAAGACGAACAAGTAAATGCCAGTCAACGAAGAGTATTTCAATAGCGAGGACTTTCAAGAACTGCTAAACAGCTACGAGGCATCCATGAACGACGGCACTCAGCCCTTCATGGATGCTGACAGCCTTGTAGACATTGCCGACTACTACAATATGCACGGCAATGCTGACAAGGCACTCAACGTGATTGAATATGCTCTGGAGCTTTATCCCTATGCCACACTGCCCAATGTGTTTATGGCTCGTCATGCCTTGATGCAAGGTGACTTTCAGAAAGCGCATGAATACGCCAGCCATATTGAAGAGCGAGACGACCCAGACTATCACTATCTGCAAGCGGAAATCCTCATTGCAGAAGGACATATAGACGAGGCCGACCGCTATCTGCGCGACTACGGGATGACCGTTGCTATTGATGAGTATGAGGACTTCATCAAGGACTGCGCCAACCTTTACGTGGACTATAGCATCAGTGACAAGGCCTACGAATGGATGATGCGCAGCAAGGGGGATGACAGTACCGACTTTAAGGAGTTGATGGCTCGCACATTGTTCGGGCTGGAGAGGTATAAGGACTCGGAACGCATCTTCAACGAACTGCTTGACACAAACCCCTACTCTGCCAAATACTGGAAAGCACTGGCTGGTGTACAGCTAATGGCCGAAGACTATGGCAATGCCCTGACCAGCAGCGAATACGCCATTGCTATTGACCCGGACGATTCAGAGGGTATTCTCTGTAAGGCCAACGCCTTGTTGCAACTAAACAACTACGAAGAGGCCGAAAAATATTTCAGGCGGTATACAGAGAGTGAACCCGATAATGAATCGGGGCTATTCCATCAGGGACTATGCCTTATCTACATGGGAAAATACAAAGAGGCATTGCAGGTGCTACAACAGGCCGAGCAGGTGAGTGCTTCTGACCCGTTGCTGTTGGCAACCATCTATCAGGAGCAGGCTCTTTGCTATAGTTCACTGAAACAGCCCCAAAAGGCTATTGAGATGCTCGACAAAGCAATACCGATGACAGATGACCAAGAGAATCTGCTATTTCTTAAAGGTCACATCATGTTGCAGAACGACCTCTTGAGAGAGGCTGGAGAGACGTGGAAAGAAGCCATCACACGCTCTAACAGCTCGCCAGCCATCATCATGTGCATCGTTAGTTCACTCTACGAAAACCACTACATAGGACCTTGCTACATTTTCTTGAAACAATTCCATAAGACTTACGAGAACGACGACGCCTATGCCTCAGAAGGCTATTCCTACTTGGCTCTGTGTTGTCACGACCTGGGCCATCAAGAAAAGTTCTTGAAATATCTACAAAAGGCGGTAGAACGTGACCATAAGGTAGCGAAGTCGCTACTGGGATTTCTTTTTCCACCTGATACCGACGTGAGCGACTATTATAATTATATGTCTTATTATCTAAACCAATGAATTTTATTACATCACTTCTTAGTAACCTGAACTACGGCACGATACTTTTCTTGATGATGCTGGAAAGCACTGTTATACCCGTGCCGTCTGAATTTGTCGTCACCCCTGCAGCCTATCATGCAGCGGGAGGCAACCTAAACGTGCTGTTGGTGATACTGTTTGCTACCATTGGAGCCGACCTCGGTGCCAGTATCAACTATATCATAGCCTTTTATGTAGGCCGTCCCGTTATCTACAAATTTGCTAACAGCAAGTGGGGAAAGATGTGCCTGCTGAACCAAGAGAAGGTGGAAAAGAGTGAACGCTACTTCGACAATCACGGCATCGTGGCTACCCTGACTGGCCGATTGATTCCCGGCATTCGCCACCTTATCAGTATTCCTGCCGGACTGGCCAAGATGAACTATTGGAAGTTCCTGCTTTACACCACTATTGGTGCCGGACTGTGGCACGCCATACTGGCTGCACTGGGCTGGTATCTGCACGCCATTGTACCCGAGGAGCAACTGAATGACAAAATAACAGAGTATGCCGAATACATCAAACTATTCATCATTGTTGTTGTTCTGCTGGCTGTTGCCTACTTTGCTGTTAAGGTCTATTTCAAGAAAAAATAATCACAAAAATTTGTACACTTACATATAATTTTGTATATTTGCAGGATAAATATAGCATAGTAAAATTATGGCAAAAATCAACAATCACCTCGTCATCATGGCGGGCGGCGTAGGAAGCCGTTTCTGGCCCATGAGTACAGCTGAAAAGCCCAAGCAGTTTATTGACGTTTTGGGCATTGGGAAATCACTCTTACAACTGACAGTAGAGCGTTTTAAGACGCTTGTTGACGCAGAGAACATTTGGGTAGTTACCAACAAGACATACGCCGACACCGTGGCAGAGCAGCTGCCCGATATGCCCCGTAACCATATCCTATGCGAGCCATGCCGCCGAAACACGGCACCATGTATTGCCTACGTCTCATGGCGCATCAAGTCAAAAGACCCGAAAGCAAACATTGTGGTGTCACCCAGCGACCATATTGTCATGGATGTGGCAGAGTTTCAGCGAGTCATCACAGAGTGTTTGAAATTCACCGCTGAAAGTGATGCCATTGTAACATTAGGCATGAAACCTACACGACCTGAAACAGGATATGGCTATATTGAAGCTAACTTGTCGGCTAACTCATTGCGCAACAAGGAAATCTTCCGCGTAGACTCTTTCCGCGAGAAACCAGACCAAGAAACAGCTAAGCAGTATATTGCCAAAAACAACTATTTCTGGAATGCAGGTATCTTCATTTGGAATGTTTCTACTATTGTCAATGCCTTCCGAATGTACCAGCCCTCTATCTCTAAGATTTTTGAAGGGATGCTACCTGTTTATGGCACAGAGAAAGAACAGGAGACTATCGACCGCCTGTTCCCCGAGTGTACAAACATCTCAGTGGACTATGCCATTATGGAAAAGGCAGAAGAGATTTTCGTTTATCCTGCCGACTTCGGATGGAGCGACTTGGGTACATGGGGCTCGCTGCAGCAGCAAACGAAGAAAGACTTATATGGCAACGCTTGCATCGGACAAGATATCAACCTGTTTGAGACCCACAACTGCATGATTCACACTACGCAGGAAAAGAAAGTAGTTATCCAAGGACTGGACGGCTATATCGTAGCAGAGAACAACAACACCTTACTTATATGTAAGCTGTCAGAGGAGCAGCGTATCAAGCAGTTCTCTGGTCAAGACAAATAAAAGGAAATATTTATTACTCATTTATCAATAATCAACATGGAAAATAAAAAAATTGCTTTAATTACTGGTATTACAGGTCAGGATGGCTCATATCTGGCTGAATTTCTCATTGAGAAAGGTTATGAGGTTCACGGACTGCTGCGCCGCTCTTCATCGTTCAATACTGGACGTATTGAGCACCTCTATCTGGATGAGTGGGTGCGTGACATGAAAAAGGCTCGTTTGGTTAATTTGCACTGGGCCGATATGACCGACTCGTCATCGCTGATTCGTATCATTGGCGAAGTAAAACCGACGGAAATCTATAATCTGGCAGCACAAAGCCACGTTAAGGTATCTTTTGACGTACCAGAATATACAGCAGACACAGACGCTGTCGGTGTACTGCGCCTTTTGGAGGCTGTACGCATTTGCGGATTAGAGAAGACTTGCCGTATCTATCAGGCTTCTACGTCAGAGCTTTATGGAAAGGTGCAGGAGGTTCCACAGTCGGAAACCACACCGTTTTATCCCCGCTCTCCCTATTCTGTTGCAAAGCTCTACGGTTTTTGGATTATGAAGAATTACCGTGAGTCGTATAATATGTACTGCTGCAACGGAATCCTGTTCAATCACGAGTCGGAGCGCCGTGGTGAGAACTTCGTAACTCGTAAGATTACGCTGGCTGCTGCTCGCATTGCACAGGGATATCAGGATAAGCTCTATTTGGGTAACCTGAACTCACTGCGCGACTGGGGATATGCAAAGGATTACATTGAGTGTATGTGGCTCATCCTGCAGCAACCAGAGCCCGACGACTTTGTTATTGCAACAGGTGAATACCATACGGTACGTGAGTTTGCCACACTGGCCTTTAAGGAAGTGGGCATCGAACTGGAATGGCGTGGCGAAGGTGTTGACGAGAAAGGTTACGACAAAAAGACTGGTAAAGTACTGGTTGAGGTTGACCCGAAATATTTCCGTCCAGCTGAGGTTGACCAGCTACTGGGCAACCCTGCTAAGGCAAAAGCTAAGTTGGGATGGAATCCACAGAAGACATCCTTCCCCGAACTGGTGAAAATCATGGTTCAGCATGATATGAAATTCGTGAAGAAACTATTTCTTAAAGCACAAATGGCTGAATAATGTTAGATAAGAATTGTAAAATATATGTAGCGGGACACCACGGATTAGTGGGTTCCGCTATTTGGAATAACCTGAAAGCACGGGGTTACAACAACTTGATTGGAAGAAGTCACAAGGAGTTGGACCTGACAGACCAAGTAGCCGTTAGGAAGTTCTTCGATGAAGAATGCCCTGACGCTGTTGTTTTGGCAGCAGCTTTTGTAGGTGGCATCATGGCAAACTCGCTCTATAGGGCTGACTTCATCATGCAGAACATGAAGATGCAGTGCAACGTTATTTCTGAAGCGTATGCTCACGGAGTGAAAAAGTTGCTTTTCCTTGGCTCTACCTGTATCTATCCGAAGAATGCACCGCAGCCAATGAAAGAGGACGCACTGTTGACATCGCCTTTAGAATATACCAATGAAGAGTATGCTATTGCTAAGATTGCTGGTCTGAAGATGTGCGAAAGCTACAACCTGCAATACGGAACAAACTATATTGCCGTGATGCCGACCAATCTATACGGTCCTAACGACAATTTCCACTTAGAGAACTCCCATGTTATGCCAGCTATGATGCGGAAAGTGTACTTAGCCAAGCTAATTCATGACGAGAACTGGGAAGACATCCGCCGCGATTTAAACATCCGTCCTGTAGAAGGGGTTAATGGGTCATCAGCACAAGACGACATACTTAACATTCTGGCCAAATACGGCATCTATAATAATAAGGTTGTGCTGTGGGGTACAGGCACGCCCCTCCGTGAGTTCCTTTGGAGTGAAGACATGGCTGATGCCTCGGTACATGTACTGCTTAACGTTGATTTCAAGGACATTATTGGAATTGAGAAATATTCCAGTGTCCACCACGGTGCTGCCACTGACGGTGCAGTTGACCGTAACCATTCGGCAGGCCGAGGCGGAGCTATCCCCCAACTGGGTGAAATCCGCAACTGCCACATCAATGTCGGTACAGGTAAAGAGCTGACTATCCGTGAACTCTCCGAACTGGTTGTCAAGGCTGTTGGCTTTGAAGGTATAGTTGAATTTGACACCTCAAAGCCAGATGGTACAATGCGTAAGTTGATTGATGTCACGAAACTTCACTCACTGGGCTGGACGCACAAAGTAGAGATAGATGAAGGTGTGAAGAAACTATTCGAATGGTATCAACAGAGTTTAAGATAAAAAATAACCTGTATAACAAAAATCCCCTTTCCTGCATTTGGAAAGGGGATTTTATTTTAGCATAAAGACGGATTACTTCGTATAAAGAGCAACGATAGTCTCGTATTTCTCCTGCTTACCAGAAGTCTGCTTAGGCTCTTCCACAGTCTTACCATACTCATAAGCCTGCTCCAGAGTCAGCTTGCCATCCTCAAAGTCCTTACCGATACCGGCATCGAAGCTGGCGTAACGCTCCTTCTTCATCTGAGGCAGTTCGCTGTTCTCCAGAATATCAGCAGCATTAAGCAAGGCACGAGCCATAGCATCCATACCACTGATATGAGCAATGAAGAGGTCTTCTAAGTCTGTAGAGTTACGACGAATCTTAGCGTCAAAGTTGGTACCGCCATTACCCAGACCGCCATTACGGATAATCTCAAGCATAGCCTGAGTCAGCTCGTAATTGTCGATGGGGAACTGGTCGGTATCCCATCCGTTCTGAGCATCACCACGGTTTGCATCGATTGAACCCAGCATACCATTATCAACAGCGCAAGCCAATTCATGTTCAAAGGTATGGCCAGCCAAAGTGGCGTGGTTCACTTCGATATTCACTTTGAAGTCCTTATCCAGATTGTGAGCACGGAGGAAGCCACAGACTGTCTCTGTGTCAACGTCATACTGGTGCTTAGAAGGCTCCATTGGCTTCGGCTCAATCAGGAAGGTACCCTTGAAGCCCTGCTTGCGAGCATAGTCGCGAGCCATAGTCAGCATGGTAGCCATGTGTTCCTTCTCACGCTTCTGGTCAGTATTCAACAAGCTCATGTAACCCTCACGGCCACCCCAGAATACATAATTCTGGCCACCCAGCTTAATGGTAGCATCGATAGCATTCTTAATCTGCACAATAGCACGAGCTACTACATCGAAATCGGGATTAGTTGAAGCACCATTAGCATAACGCTTGTTACCAAATACATTAGCAGTACCCCACAGCAGTTTAATGTTAGGATATTCCTGCATCTTCACCAGTGCATAGTCAGTAATCTCCTTCATACGCTGCTCATACTCGGCAATAGTCTCGCCCTCGTCTACGAGGTCAATATCGTGGAAACAGAAATACTCGATACCGAGCTTATCCATAATCTCAAAACCGGCATCCATCTTGTCCTTGGCACGCTGAACGGCATCAGCAGCCTTATCCCACTCATATGAACGAGTCTGACCACCAAACTGGTCACCACTTGCTCCACCCAGTGTGTGCCACCAAGCCATAGCGAACTTCAACCAGTCCTTCATTTTCTTTCCCATTACAACCTTCTCGGGCTCGTAATAGTGGAAAGCCATTACATTCTTGCTGTCTTTTCCTTCAAAAGGAATCTTACCAGTAAATGAAAAATACTCTTTTGCCATAATCGTTAATGTTTAATACTTTAATGTTTAATCTCTTATTTTTTATTCAATGTTTCTTTCCAAGCGGCATAGGCAGCCTGATATTCTGCACGGTGAGCAGCATCAGGCTCTATAACCTGCAATTTATCCAACGTAGCAAACGCCTCTTTATTATCCTTATAGATGCCAGCGCCAATTCCAGCTCCCTTTGCAGCACCTACAGAACCATCTGTGTCATATAATTCAATGGTAGCACCACTGACACCTGCTAATGTATCGCGGAACAGCGGTGAAAGGAACATATTTACCTTGCCTGCATGAATCTTCTTAATATCCATGCCCATCTGCTGCATTATCTCCATACCATAGCAGAAAGAGAACACGATACCCTCCTGAGCTGCCCGAACTAAATGAGCCTTATTATGTTTATTGAAATTCAAGCCATTCACCGAACAGCCAATCTCCCTATTCTCTAACACACGCTCTGCACCATTTCCAAATGGAACAATAGTTACGCCCTCACTACCGATAGGAACGGTAGCAGCTAAGTCATTCATGTCAGCATAGCTAATATCAGGAGTGATATTACGATGAACCCAAGCATTCAAGATTCCAGTGCCATTAATGCAAAGCAACACACCCAGACGCGTCTGCTCAGCACTATGATTAACATGAGCAAAAGTATTCACACGACTCTTCGGGTCGTAATTGACATCGCCCAGCACACCATAGACAACCCCAGATGTACCAGCTGTTGCTGCAATCTCACCAGGCTCCAAAACATTCAATGAAAGAGCATTGTTAGGCTGGTCACCTCCTCTATACGTTATAGGTGTACCAGCTTTCAGCCCAAGTTCTGCTGCGGCCTCTGCACTCACCTCGCTCTGCACACTGAAAGTCGGAACAATATCACTAATTAGTGATTGGTCAAAACCGTAATAGTCCATTAGGAAATCAGCAACCTTATTGTTCTTGAAATCCCAGAACATTCCCTCGCTCAGTCCGCTGACCGTTGTATTAACTGTGCCAGATAGGCGCATAGCAATATAATCGCCCGGCAACATCACCTTATATATATTATTATATAGAGCAGGCTCATTCTCTTTGACCCAAGCCAACTTAGCCGCCGTAAAATTACCCGGAGAGTTCAACAAATGCCCTAAGCATAAATCTGAGCCTAAATCCTTAAAGGCTTTTTCACCGTATGGGACAGCACGAGAGTCACACCAAATGATAGATGGCCGAAGCACTTTCTGGTTTTTATCTATACAAACCAGACCATGCATCTGATAAGAAATACCAATCGCCTTGATATTCTCTCCTTTAACACCAGCCTCTGCCATAATCTTTTTCAGGCTGAGTTTGGCATTATCCCACCACATTTGGGGGTCCTGTTCCGCCCAACCAGCCTTGACAGCCATAATCGGTGCTTCCTTTTCTGGATAGAAAGCAGTAGCCACACACTTTCCTGTATCAGCATTCACCAACGAAGCCTTAACAGAGGAGCTACCTACATCAAAACCCAACAAATATCTACTTGTCATACTTCTATTTTATTAAATGTTATATTAACTATTACGTTTTGCTCTACAAATTTCCCTAAAATATTTTTAAAAACCAACTTTTTTGCTTATTTTCAACATTTTTTTATCTTTATTTGGCTACAACTAAAAATATTTTTTTACCTTTGCACATCAGAAGAACATTCTATTGACCAAAAGATTTATTTCATATATGAAAAAAAAGATACTAATACTTGATGACAAAGAGACCATTGCAAAGGTGCTCTCTATCTACTTAATGAGTGACTATGATGTGCAGTGGTTGCCCGATGGGTTGCAGGGTGTAAAGTGGTTGCAGGCTGGCAACACACCCGACTTGATAATCTCTGATATCCGAATGCCGGGTATGCGGGGCGATGATTTCTTAGAGTGGATTAAACAGAATGAATTGTTCCGCCACATTCCTGTTATTATGCTATCAAGTGAGGATTCTACCAGTGAGCGTATCCGTCTGTTGGAAATTGGCGCCGTTGATTACATTGTCAAGCCGTTCAACCCCATGGAGCTCAAAATCCGCGTCAAGAAAATCCTTCCTAATTAATTTAAGAAGTGCTGAATAGTTTATTATGATAGGTGTTGTATACTTAGGTAATAATCCCAAGACACAAGAGCGACTGAAATATATTCCAGGGCAGTTGGTCCGCATGACCAATGCCTATAAGGATGCTGCTCAAATCTGCACTCCGCATGTCAGCAACGAGCATTTCCTCGTATTCTTTGAACGTAATGTTCGCAGCGAAGACATTACCGCCATCACCTATTTACGCAAGAAGTGCCCAAACGTCTACATTATCCTTATGACAAGTCCTATGTCAGAGGAAGACCGTTACACTTATATGAAATGCGGCATCAACGACACTATTCAGCAAGAGGCATCTATCACAGAGCTAAACAAGAAGATACAATTTATATCAGACCGTGAAAACATTCTGTTCGACGACAAGGCATTTAAATACGGAATATTGAAATTCAAGATTCCAGTATGGAAACGTCTGTTTGATATCATTTTCTCTGGTCTTGGTATTATTATCCTCTCCCCTGTTTTCATCATAACGGCTATTGCTATCAGATTTGAAAGTGAGGGTCCTATTCTTTTCAAGTCAAAGCGAGTTGGCACAAACTATACGATATTCAATTTCTTGAAATTTCGCAGTATGTATGTGGATGCCGAACAACGCTTAAAAGAACTAAGCAAGGACCACAACCAATATGCAGAGAATCATGAGTCAGAAGAGCAGAAGGGCACTATCATGGCACCATTGGGCGACGAAGCCGAAATGGATATGTTTGATATGGGCATGGAATCGGAAATGATGATTGGTGATGAGGAAATTATGCTGGTTGGTGATGACTTTGTTGTAGCAGAGAGTGATTTCACCAAACAAAAGGAAGAAGAAATCAACAATGCGTTTGTTAAGATTGAGGATGACCCACGTGTTACAAAGGTTGGTCGTTTCATCCGCAAATACAGTATTGACGAGATTCCTCAGTTGTTTAACATCCTTAAAGGCGACATGTCAATTGTCGGTAACCGTCCTCTTCCACTCTATGAAGCTGAAAAGTTAACTGCAGATTCTTGCATTGACCGCTTTATGGCTCCTGCTGGTTTAACAGGATTATGGCAAGTTGAAGAACGAGGTAAAGATGGCAACATGTCTGCCGAAAAACGTAAGCAGCTGGATATCACTTATGGACAGACTTACAATTTCATCCTTGACATGAAGATTATCTTCCGCACGTTAACAGCCTTTATCCAAGGGGGGGGTATAAAATAAACGCACCATGACGATGAATACAATAAAACACATATTATTCACCTTTCTGTTTGTTGCAACAGCATCAATGAGTTATGCTCAGTACAACAATAGTGGTATCAGTGCTGGATTTTTTGACTCCAGCGAGAATGCTACTATTAATTTCTCATCATTCCACCTTCCCCCATTGGCGGTGTTATACGAGAATGCCAAACAAAATCCACAGATTCTTTCTTTGGCAAAAGCACAGGAGATTGCACAGGCAGAGGTGGCTAAACAGAAGCGCCATATATTCTCTTATGTAACAGGCCACGCCAGCTACAGCTATGGTAAAGCTGACATGTGGGGGCAGAACTCTTCCTCTTATAATATGATATTGCAGCAATATCAAGGTAGCGAACAAAGCTATTGGAATGTAGGTGTCAACCTTGCTGTTCCTTTAGAAGACATTCTTGACCTTACTGCATCTGTTAAGCGTAAGAAATTAGAAGTTGACCAAGCACGGATTCAAAAAGACTTAGCTTTTGATGAGTTAAAGAAACAAATTGCCACATTATATATTAGTATTACCAATAACCTAGTCGCATTGAAAACCTCCAGTGAGGCTGCAGCTATCTATCAAGGTGCAGGAGCACTAAATCAAGAAGATTTCCATCAAGGCAATATGTCTATTGAAAGTTTTGCATATACTAAACTACATGAAATTAGCGTAGTTCAAGGGTATCAACAACTACAAACACAAATTACAACAGACATTATTACTTTAGAGATTCTAACTCACACTCCTATTCTTACCAATACAACTACTGACATTTCTTTGGAAGAGGAGCAACTCTCAGACAAAGAAATTAGGAAAGAGAATCGTGCTGTAGAAAAGAGAATCAAGAAAACTGCAGAGATAGAAGAAAAGCGCTATCGTCAAATGGAAGAGGCTGAAAAGAAAGCTGAAAAGAAAGCAGCCAAAGCACAAAAGAAAAAATAATCAAACATCATATAGTAACTATGGATTTATTTAGATATTTTGTCCGTTTTTTATATAAGATTCGTTGGTATTTAGTTATATTACCAATGATTGCACTAATTGTAGCTTGGTTTATGACCCGCCACATGGAACGTATCTACGATACCAATACGACCATTTATACGGGTATGATTACGGGATACAATCTGGAGGGTACTGGTTCTGTTGGTGGTAATTCTCAAACCAACATAACCAACCTTATGCTGATTATCACGACGGACAACACTATCCATGAAGTAGCCTTACGCCTTTTTGGTCGCTGTATGATGTATGGTAATCCCAATAAAGATAACAACTATATTTCTGCTGAGCATTTCCGCCAATTAAATGCCACGGTACCTCCTGAGGTTAAGGCACTCATTAATCACAACAGCGAGTCTCAGACCTATGCTAATCTAAAAGCTTACGAAAAGCCGTCCCAAGACAATTATTTATTTGGTATATTAAACTATCATCCTTATTTTGGCATTAACAATATCACCTCCCGTTTGAAAGTTTTACAATTAAACAATAGTGATATTATAGATATTGGCTATTCTGCCAATGATGCAGGTATTGCCTATAACACACTGGATATCCTCAATGAGGTTTTTGCCCGTCAATATCAACAGATTCGCTATGGTGAGTCAAGCAATGTCATTCGGTTCTTTGAAAAAGAGGTTGCTCGCCTCTATAAAATTCTGACTAATGCAGAAGACGACCTTATTCGTTATAACATCTCCAAAAGAATTATCAACTATGGTGAACAAACGAAACAATTGACCGTACTGGAAGCACAACAGCAGAATTTCCGTAACGACCAGTTGATGAACTATACCACCTCTAAAGCACTGATGGACTATTTGGAGCGCCAGTTAGGAAATCGCGCACAGGTTATACGTTCCAACAAAGAGTTCACTAATCAGGTTCGTGACATTTCCCGAATTCAGTCTCGCATTTCTAACCTTAGGCTAATGAGCAGCGAAGGTGGAGCTCAGAACAACGAGTCTCAAGAAGAGTTAGCAAAGGCTCAACGTGATTTACAAGCAGCAACAGGACGTGTTACTCAGCTGACCAAAGATATTGAGGCAGCCACTTATAGTACTGAAACGGGTGTACGAGCAAGCAATATGCTTGATAGATGGTTGGAGCAAATTATTCTGCTTGAGAAGACAAAAGCAGAGATGACTGCAACCGATATCATGAAAAACAATTTGGATAAGCAATATCTCTTTTATGCCCCAATTGGAGCTACTTTAGATAGAAAAGCTCGTCACATTGGATTCATTGAAGGAAACTACATGGAAATGCTGAAAGCACTGAATGCCGCTCGCCTGCGCCAGCGTAACCTGCAGATGTCAACGGCCACGCTTCGTGTATTGAACCCACCAATGTTCCCACTGAATGCCCAGCCGACGAATCGTCTCATGATACTTTTAGGAGCGTTCCTATTGACCTTCATGCTGACAACCCTCTGGTTCTTGATTATTGAGATGCTTGACCGTACCTTGCGTGACCGTATGCGTTCTGAGCGTATCACAAAGGTACCTGTCATTGGCTGCTTCCCCAAGGAGAGTAACCTGCGTTATCGCCGTTTCAACAAGACCATTTCCGATATGGCAATGAAGCAGCTTAGCAAAGCCTTGCTACCTCATTTCAAGGAAGGCCAGCAGAATGTGCTCAATCTCATTTCCACCGACTCAGGCAATGGTAAAAGTTATTTGGCACAAGAGTTAGAAAACTACTGGATATCCATTGGCTTGCAAGTACGTCGTCTAACCTATGATGAAGATTTCTTGGCCGAAGATAGCAAGTTTATCTTGGCAAAGGATATTAAAGACCTCTGCCCTGATATTCTCCCTGACGAGATTGCAATCATCGAATATCCTAATTTGGATGATAACTCTATCTCTCCAGCCCTATTGAATATAGGAACAGTCAATTTGATGGTCACTCGCGCCAATCGCACTTGGAAGGATATTGACCAAAAGGCTCTAAAAGAAGTGCAGGCTATGTTGGATGAAGAGCATAAGAATACGCTCTTTATGTATCTGACTGAGGCCAGTCGTTATGCAGTAGAGGAATTTGTCGGTCAGCTACCGCCTTATACTAAGTTCAACAACTTTGTATATCGTATGTCACAATTAGGTTTGACCGCTATTGAAAACGAGCACGCTAAATAAATGGCAACTACGGCATTTAGGGCATACGGACAAGGCCACGGAGGAAGAGTAATTGTACTCTTTCTCCTATTTTTACTTGCTATTTACCAGTTTATTCATGCTGGTTTTAGTGCTTTTGCAGTTATCTGTATACTTCCTATTTTCATCCTATTTATCTTTGCTGCATTCCAATATCGGATGTTTATTTTTTGGGCATTATGCTTCATTAATTTTTTCATCCAATTTAAAAACATGCCAGCTTTACCTGTCCCAACATCTCTGCCTAATGAGATGTTAGAGATTTCGCTGTTAGTACTTGCTATTATCGACGTTGGCTCCCACCAATTTGAACGGACAGCAAACATCATGCTTTATGCCATTCTACTATGGTGTGGATTCTGTACGATAGAAGTATTAAATGACACTTGTAATTTAGGTATCAATATTGGAGCATGGTATACAGGAGCACGCTTGTTAGCATTCCAGTTACTATACGCATTCTTGGTTTATATCCTATATATAAATAGTCCTAAATTACTTATGCAGTATTTTGTAGTATGGGGGGGATTGTCGTTATTTGCTGTTTTCTGGGTTTGGAAGCAACAAACATTCGGATTTACAGATGTAGAGAATGCATGGATACAGACACGCGGTAGAAGTACACATATTTTGCAGGGAGGCTCACTTATCCGCTATTTTTCGACCTTTAGCGATGCTGCAAACTTTGGTATCATGATGGCCTCTACTGCTGTTGCTTTTATCATATTTGCCATAACTGCCAAGATAAAAAAGCATCGCTATTTCTTTCTAACCGTTGGCATTGCGTGTACATGGGGTATGTTCCCATCGGGTACACGTACAGCCATAGCTTGTCTAATGGCAGGGTTTATGGCATACATCTTTCTATCTAAATCATTTAAGATAGCAATTCCATTTACTATTATCTTTACTTTATTTGCATTCATGCTTGTTTTTACCAATATAGGAAATGGTAATTCACAAATACGACGAATGCGAACTGCTTTCGATAAGAACGATGCCTCTGCTGGTGCTCGTCATGCCAATCAGGAAGTCATGAGAAAATATATGAAAGATGCCCCATGGGGAATTGGTATTGGTATGGGGCACGAGAATGTTCCTGCCAACAACAAATATAAGAAACTATCTATGATACCTCCTGACTCCGAATATGTGTTTATTTGGCAGCATACAGGAGTCATTGGAATCACGATTTTCCTTATTACAACTGTAATCATGTTAGGAGGTGCTTGTTGGATTGTGTTTTTTACTCTTAAAAGTCCGTCATTACGAGGCATCGGTGCAGGATTTTGTTGCGCTTTCGTGTCTCAACAATTAGGTGGATATGGTAACCAAGTCCTTATGCAGTTCCCCAGTTGCCTACTTATATACGGTGGATTGAGCTTAGTCTATGCCTTACCTTATATGGAAAAAGACTGGATAGAATATGAAGACAAGCAACTTGCCATACAAGCAGAAAAGGAACGACTGAAGCTGGAGAAAAAGCGTGCATCAAGAGTTTAACAAATTAAAGGTTGAAAATTGAACATTGAGATTTCTATCATTACAGTCAATTACAATGGACTCGCCGACACTTGTGCATTGATTGACACCATCCCTTTCAATGACTATCCATTGGAAGTGATAGTGGTAGACAATGCTTCTCAGCAAGACGAAGCAACCATCATTGAGCAACGCTATCCACAAGTCAAAATTGTTCGCAGTGCCAAGAACTTAGGCTTTGCAGGAGGCAATAACTTAGGCATTCAAGCCGCACAAGGCAAGTATCTTTTCTTTATCAACAATGACACCATCTTCAAAGAATTTAATATCCAAGCACTTATTGACCGCTTAGAATCCTCTGACAAAATTGGTATAGTATGCCCGAAGATACGATTTGCGTGGGGCAATCATCCCATTCAGTTTGCTGGCTACACCCCACTCTCCAGTATTACCATGCGTAACAGCTCCATCGGCTTTGGTGAAGAAGACCACGGGCAATACAACACCGCCCATCCTACTCCATACGCTCATGGTGCTGCCATGTTCGTCAAACGAGAAGCAATTGAGAAAGCTGGCATCATGCCTGAGTGCTATTTTCTCTACTACGAGGAATTAGACTGGTCGATGCTCTTCCGTCGCGCTGGCTATGACATCTGGTATGAGCCAGCCTGTACCATCTATCACAAGGAAAGCCAAACAACAGGACAAGACAGTCCGTTGCGCACATTCTATATTACTCGCAACAGACTATTATTCGTCAAGCGTAATCAGCAAGGTATCACCAAATACCTATCTTACCTATACCTACTCTCTCTCGTCGCCGCCAAAGACATTCTTAGATATACCGTAAAAGGCCGTCTTGATTTAGTTCAGGCAACCTTGAAAGGTATTCGCGGTTTTTCAACTTTCAACTTTCAATCTTCACATTGACAAAGATGACATACTGGGAGCTTATTTCATACATAGACATTGCACTATTCATCATCGTGTCGGCCACCATTCTCTATTTGGCAGTGTTTGCCATAGCCTCCTTGTTTTATAGGCATAACGAGATACCCAAGGCCAGAACCCGAAATCGTTTTATTATTCTGATTCCTGTCCATAAGAACGGAACAGGAGCGGAACATACTGTTTTGTCGGCCTTAGGGCAAAGCTATCCACAACGTCTGTTTGATATTACCGTTATCTCAGACCATCTGGACGAAATCAGCAATTTCCGCATTGCCCAGCAACCTGTCACCCTTCTTACACCTAACTTCAAGAAAGGTTCCAGAGCTAAGTCCCTCCAGTTAGCTATCAACAACCTCCCCCAGTTTAAGATTTATGATATTGTCGTTATCCTCAATGGAGGCAATATTGTCGAGCCAGATTTTCTGGAGCGAATGAACGATGCCTATGAGTCTGCCGGAACCAAGGCCATTCAGGCACATCGGCTTTCCCAAAACCGTGACACGGCTTCTGCCCGCCTCAGTGCCATCTTCGAAGAAATCAACAACTCAATCTTCCGTCGCGGACATATCATGCTTGGCCTTTCAGCCGCTTCCGCAGGCACCGCAATGGCTTTTGACTTCAACTGGTTTAGGGACAACATCAAAACGGTTACCACAGCCTTTGATGACAAGGAACTGGAAATCCGCCTGCTCCGCCAGCATATCTATATCGACTACTTTGACGACATTATGGTATTCGAAGAAAAAGCACGCAATGCCGAAGACTTTAACCGCCAGCGTCGCCGATGGTTACTCTCCCAGTTCACAACCATCTTTCGGAACATCCTCTATCTGCCCGGTGCCATTTTTACCAAGCACTACAATCTTATGGACAAGATTATACAGTGGATGCTACTCCCCCGCCTTGCCTTGATAGCCGTCATCCTCTTCATGAGCGTTGTCATGCCCTTTATCTATTTCTCTTTAGCATTAAAATGGTGGGTATTATTTGGCTTTGTATTCTTTGTCTTTGCCTTGGCAACTCCCAACTATTTGGTGGACGAGAAGTGGGACAAGACATTCTATATGGCCCCACTCATCTTCTTAAGTTCCATCCTATCCAAGACAATCCTTGGCAAGCGACTAAAAGCCTATACCAATCAAAAACTATAACTATCAACCATGTTTTGGCAACTCATTCATATCATAGACATATTCCTTTGGCTGCTTTTAGCTGCCTCAGGAGCCTACATATTGTTCTTCGCTTTGGTCTCCCTCTTGTGGAGGAAACCCATCTCACGCTTGTCTTCTTATCTGGAAAGTCAAGTCTTGGCTTTACGGGCAGAGCAAAACTACACCTATTTAATATTATACCCTGCCTATAACGAAGACCGGGTTATTGTCTCGTCCGTCCACAAGTTCCTCGGCCAATACTATCCCTATAATGGTTTCCACGTAGCTGTTATCTCCGACCATATGCAGCCTGAGACCAACGACAAGCTACGCGAGTTGCCCATTACCCTGCTGACCCCCGTTTTTGAAAAGAGCAGCAAGGCCAAGGCCATGCAGTATGCCATGGACCAAATCAAGGAAGACTACGACTATGTGGTTATCCTTGATGCCGACAATGTCGTCGACTCCAACTTTCTGGAGAAGCTCAACGAGGTATGCGTCAAAGGCTATAAAGCCATCCAGTGCCATCGCTGTGCCAAAAACAACAACAACGACATCGCCGTCCTTGATGGTGTCAGTGAAGAAATCAACAATACCATTTTCCGCAAGGCTCACAACCGCATTGGCCTTTCCTCCGCCCTCATCGGCTCAGGTATGTGCTTCGATTTCAAGTGGTTCAAGGAGAATGTCCACAAGCTCACTACTGCCGGTGAAGACCGTGAACTTGAAGCCCTGCTGTTGATGCAGGGAATCTATATCCACTATGAAGAAAGCATCCCCGTCTTCGACGAGAAAGTCAGCAACAAAGACAATTTCCAGAAACAGCGTCTCCGCTGGATGACCGCCCAGATTCAAAGTCTGCTCCGACTACTTCCCTATATCCCCAAGGCTATCCTCACGGGCAACATAGACTACATCGACAAGACCATCCAGCAAGCATTGATACCCCGCTCCATGCTGATTGTCCTCACCTTCATCATGGCCTGTCTGGTAACACTACTTCCCCAAACTTGGTATCTGAAGTGGTGGCTGCTCTTCCTGTTTATCTGCCTATCCCTCTATGTCTCCACTCCACGTCAGCTACGCAGCCATTCCGTACTTGGCAAGGCTCTCTCCATTCCAGTGCTGGTATGGAAGATGCTTCTCAATATCCTCAAGATTGACCGCAAGAGCACTGATTTCATTCACACTACTCACGATAAGTAATAAAACGATGGGGCTGCCCATCATCATTAGTAAATCCTATGAAATATGACTATCTTATTGTAGGCTCAGGTCTGTTCGGTTCTGTCTTTGCCTATTGCGCTAAACAGAAAGGATTAAAATGCTTAGTTATAGACAAGCGTCCTCATTTAGGTGGCAATGTCTATTGTGAGAGAGTTGAAGGAATAAACGTTCACAAGTACGGAGCGCATATTTTTCACACATCCAATAAAGAGGTGTGGGACTTTGTTAATTCGATAGTTCCATTTAATCGCTATACCAATTCCCCCCTTGCCAACCATAAGGGGCATTTATATAACCTGCCGTTTAATATGAATACCTTCTATCAAATGTGGGGAGTTACCACGCCTGAACAGGCCAAGGCAAAGATAGAAGAGCAGAAAGCAGAGGCTGTAACTTCTTTAAATGGTCGTGAACCACAGAATTTAGAAGAGCAAGCATTAACCTTGGTGGGCAAGGACATCTTTGAGAAACTGATTAAGGAATATACCGAAAAGCAATGGGGACGGAAGTGTACCGAACTTCCAGCCTTTATCATCAAGCGTCTGCCCGTGCGCTTTGTCTTTGACAATAACTATTTCAACGACAAGTATCAAGGTATTCCCATTGGTGGATATAACAAACTGATTGAAGGCTTGTTGACGGGAATTGAAACCAGAGTAAATACAGATTTCTTTAAGAATCGCGAATACTGGGAAGGCATCGCTGACAAACTTGTCTATACAGGTCAGATTGACGAATTTTACAATTACCGTTATGGTATACTTGACTGGAGAACGGTATCATTCAAGACACGAGTAGAAGACACTCCCAACTATCAAGGCAATGCAGTAGTCAACTATACTTCCCATGCCGAACCATATACTCGTACCATTGAGCACAAGCATTTTGAGATGTTCGGCCAGGAAGTGTACGATTGCCCCAAGACCATTGTCTCCGAAGAATATAGCACAGAGTACAAAGATGGCATGGAGCCATACTATCCCGTGAATGACGAGCGAAACAGTGCCTTGGCAGAGAAGTACCATCAACTTGCTCTTCAGGAAAAGAATGTTATCTTTGGTGGCCGGCTGGCAGAGTACAAATATTACGACATGGCTCCTATTGTAGAGAAAGTCCTTAGGATAAGCCACTCCCTTTATTCCACCCTGTAAATTACGCCTGCATTTAGGTCATTATCTGCCTTATTCTACTCCAGTATCTCCTTCGGGTTGCTCCAGTATCTCTTTCGACATTAAACAGTATCTGTTTAGGTAGGTAAACAGATACTGGAGCACCTCGAAACAGATACTAAAGCAACCCGAAGGAGATACTGGAGAGCCAATACATACTATCTTGCTCAAAAAAAGGTACCAAATTACTCCATAACAGAAAAATATTCCTTCAAAAGGAGTAAAGTTCTCGGATTTTATTTGTACCTTTGCCATGTCAGTCAAAATCTTATTTGTTTTCCTAATGCAACGCTAAGACAAGCAGTATGAACGTAAAAATAATTGTCTGTACGCATAAAGTTGTGGATATGCCACAGCATGAATATTTTTTCCCTATTGAGGCCGGTGCATCATTGCATCATGAGGCCATGCCCTATGTGCCTGACAATACGGGTGAAAATATATCGTCTAAAAATCAGCACTATTGTGAATTGACTGCCCATTACTGGGCTTGGAAGAACCTCAAAGGGCAAGCTGACATCATCGGTTTGAACCATTATCGCCGCTTTTTCGATTTTAACAGAAAATGGCAGCGGTTCTCTCCAGACAGAAGTTTTACCTCTGTTACCGATTTCCTAAATAAGCAATACATTTTCCCTGATTTGGAAAAGTTGTTGCACGACTATGACATCATTCTGCCCAACTCCCGTAATTATCCTTTTTGCGTCTCAACCCAATATGCGGCATGGCATATCGTTGATGACTGGCGTATATTGAAAGAGGTCATTCGGGAACTATCGCCAGAATATATACCAGCATTTGAGACATCTATGGAGCATCGCAATTCTTACTCTGGCTATAATATGTTTATTACAAAGTGGGACTTGTTTGCGGAATATTCTGAATGGCTGTTTAAGATATTGTTTGAGGTGGAAAAGCGATGCAAGCTATCCGACTATCCTGTACAGTCGCGTATTTTTGGGTATATGTCCGAGCGGCTGATAAATGTTTTTTGCGAATATAAGAAATTACGCATAAAGCATATTCCTGTTATTATGCCAATAGACGATTTCCAGCCATATATGAACCCCACAAATCTCAGATATTGCTGGTGGACAATGAGAAACGACTTAGCTTTTAAGATAGCTCCTATCAGCATATAGATTCCTATGAAAATATCCGTAATAACTATCAACTACAACAATGTCGACGGACTGCGCAAAACAATAGCAAGTGTAGTCAGTCAGACATATTCCGACTATGAGTATATCATTATTGACGGTGGCTCTACCGACGGAAGCGTTGACGTTATTCATGAATATAAGGATAAAATTACCTATTGGGTATCCGAGAAAGACGGTGGCATCTATAATGCCATGAACAAAGGCGTAGCCGTTGCAAATGGTGATTATTGCATATTCATAAATTCTGGGGATATTTTTTATAGTAATACTGTATTAGAAGAAATTGATTCTACACAAAGAACAGAAGATATCATTGTTGGGAAAGTATTAACTGATAATGGAAAAGAGTTCCTTTACCAACCACAACACCCCACAATGTATTTTTTCTATTCAAGTACCATTCCTCACCAAGGAGCATTTATAAAAAAATATTTGCTTAATAAATACCCTTACGATGAGAAATTAAAAATTACATCAGACTGGAAATTCTTTGTTGAAGCTGTTGTTTTTGAGAACTGTTCTGTAGGATTTGTCAACACGATAGTTTCAAAATTTGACATTGGAGGTATTAGCACTACAAATCCAGAAAAGACATGGGCCGAGAAGATACAAGTTATGAGAAAAATGTTCCCAGAAAGAGTATTGCAAGATTTTGAGAACACAAAAAAATCAGAATGCCTGACGCAAACTATCACCCCGATGCTTAGAAAAAACTACAGCATCGACAGACTTTTGTACAAAATCGGCAAAACACTTTTAAAAATAAAGCATTAATCACGTGGCAAACGACATCAAAGTCTCTATATTAGTCCCAATATACAATGTAGAAAATTACATTGGACAATGTTTGGAGTCTATTCTCAGCCAAACCTATAACAATATCGAGTACGTCTTTGTTGATGACTGTTCTACTGACAAAAGCTATGACGTACTTATTGACACTCTTAAGAAAAATGATGTCCCTGAGAGCAGATATACAATTGTCAGACATAAGCAAAACAAAGGTATTGCAGTGTCAAGAGCCGACTGTATTGCCAACGCAAAAGGTGAATATGTGCAGTTTGTCGACAGCGACGACTGGGTTGAACCCGATATGACCGAGACGATGGTCATGGCAACGAACCATGCACAGATAGATATTGTAGGCTGCCATTATGCAAAAGACTTTATATCAGGGAAAAAAACATTTCATAAAGAAAATTATAGTCAATCATGTGCTGGGAACATGATACTATGTATCAATTACGACATTTCTACAGTACTCTGGAAATTGTTAATCAGAAGAAGTCTATTTTCAAATTTTTCAATTACGCCACACATTAATATTGGAGAAGACTATATCATCTCAGTAAAATTATTCTTCTATGCCAATACCTTTGCCGTAGTTGACAAATACCTATATCACTATGTTCAATATAATGAAGGTAAATTATCGTTTCAAATTCTTCGAAGCATAACTGACCACATAAGAGCAGTCAAAGAAGTGGAGGAATTTCTAAGAAGCAAGGATTTGGTAACTCCAAACATTTCCAGACTTTTGAATCTGAGGAAATTCAACATCAAGAGTAACTTCCTGACAAAAAGATTGTTTGACATACAAATGTATAAGTCAACCTTCCCGGAAACCAATAAAACATGGAGACAGATAAATTATTCAAGAAACGAGAGAATAAAGTTCTGGCTCGCTGAGAAAAAGCTATATTTCATACTAAGACTAATTCATAAATAAATCAAAGATTATGGATAAGGATATTAAGGTATCAATTCTTGTACCATTTTATAATGTTGAGAATTATGTTGGGAAATGTGTAGAATCATTATTCCGTCAGACATATAAGAACATTGAGTATGTATTTGTTAATGATTGCACTCCTGACAGGAGCATGGAGGTCATCAGTGAACACATTGACAAGTATGGCGTCAGAGACAAATGCAAAATAATAGAGCACAAGACAAATAAGGGTATATCCACTTCCAGAAACGATTGCCTTGACGCTGCCACTGGTGACTACATTCTTTTTATTGACAGCGATGACTATATCGACCTTGATATGGTTGAATCACTTGTCAATGCTGCTAAAGAAAATGAAGCAGACATATCGGGTTGTGGATATACAGAAGAATTTGGCGACAGAAGCGTTGAAATGCCCCAAGTATATACCAACGACCACCATGAAATGCTAAAAGCGATTACCATCTTGAAGATTAAGGGGGTCATGTGGAAACTCCTTATACGTCGCAGCATTGTGGAAGACAATAACGTTAGATTCATACCAGACAACACGATGGTTGACGACTATCTGTTCTGTTGTCAGGTATTCTTCTATGCAAAGAAATTTGCTTCTGTTGACAGATGTATGTATCATTATATTCAGTTTAATCCGAACAATTACAGCAAAACAACTGTTTTTAATGTAACAAGCCAAGCAAAGGCAATTATAAAGACAGAAGAGTTCTATAAAGAAAATGGTGTCTATGAAATCGTAGAGAAAGAATTGTTGCAACGCAAATTCCTCTCCAAGCTCCCATTGTTGCTGAATAAGAATTGTTATGACGTTAAAACATGGAGACAGCTTTTCCCTGAAAGCAATCTTGCATGGGACAATATTAATCTGGGATTAAAAAACAAGTTTATTGTTTTGTTGGCTCAGACTCCACTCTATAGACTAATACCATTATTTAGATAACGCCATGAGATATTCATTTGTCCTTCCCGCATATAAGATTGATTATCTGAAAGATGCTATTGACAGCATTTTGGCGCAATCATATCAAGATTTTGAATTGGTTATTGTTGATGATGCATCTCCCAATAACCTTGAATCGGTCGTAAATCAATACGACGACAAACGGATTCTGTTCTATAAAAACGAAGTGAATATTGGGGGGGGGAATCTTGTACTGAATTGGAACAAATGTATAAAGTACGCAAAAGGTGACTATGTGATATTGGCTTCAGACGATGACCTATATAGTCCTTTCTTCCTGCAACAAGTGGATAATAGGATTAAAGAATATCCTGACGTAGATATAGTCAGGGCTCGCGTAAACAGAATAGACCCCAATGGCACTATAACCGATATTGAGCAAGTGTATAAGCCATATATGCCATTCTCTGAATTTGTTTTCTATTGGTCAAAAGGTATCATAAATTGTATTGCCAATTATGTATTCAAGCGGACTGCACTATTAAAGGCTGGCGGATTTGTTGACATGCCATGTGCATGGTTTAGCGACGACATTACCGTAGTAAACATGTCATCAAACGGCATTGCCATTACCGAAGATGCCCTTTTCTATTTTAGGACATCTGACAAAAGTGTATCATGGAATTTTGACAAGGAAACAATAAAAAAGAAATGGTCAGCAAATGGTATGTTTTACAAGTGGTTTACAGACTCTATCATTCCCAGAATGAAAGAACTGCCACAGAATGACATTCAGATACTATATCAGAATAATGCTATCTTTAATGTTAGAAATAGGGTCAAGATGATGTATTCACAATTGGTTTCACGATATCCACATTCGCATTTTATTGAGGCGATGAAAATGATAACAAGCATACCAATGCTTTATAAAAAAGAAAAGATACACTTGTTTATTGACTTTCTATAAAAAGAGGTAAGCATTGGATAACTATCTATTACTTATAACACTATTTCCGACCAATAACCCATGAACAATGTTTCATACATAAAACTGTTATTGGTATTATTGATAATAATATTATTACAGCAAAGATTATAGCTTCATAAATATGGAATGCATAAATATGTGTAACTCGCTTAACTATATCAATCATCATTATCTGTAGACCTATCATTAGTGGGAGTCCATTATTTGCTATATATAACCATGACGAAATTGTTTTATGGGAAGTTTGCAATATTAAAGACAAATTTATTATCCCTAATGCCCCAAATAGTGCACAAAGATAAAATGTTATGATGTTATTGCCAAAATCATGTTTAGACATATTATTTCCACCTTGAAATAGGAACAAGGTAAACGACAACATAAAAAATACTAATGCCAATACTAAATACTTAGTTATTGAAACTTTAGTAACACTTATAATACTATATATTC
>CAMWKZ010000029.1 GCA_947174945.1 uncultured Prevotellaceae bacterium
CGCCACTTTTTTCCAGGGTGAAGTCCCCGTGTCGTCAAGGCGCGGGGACTTCTTCGTTTTTGTTGCCCTACTACTACTACTACTATTTCTTCTTTGTTCTCCTCCTCCTTTTTTGTTTCCACCTTCTTGGTGCTCCTTGTCCGCGGCCTGTTGCTCCGCCCTGTTTCCTGCCTGCTGCCTGCTCTTTGTGGCTTGTATGCACGGAAGTTGATGGTATGGTTGCCTGTTCTCTGCTGTCTGTTTATCCCTGTCCTTGTTGTCTTTGTCTGTTGCAAAGGTACGACATTCGGAAGGTGCGATGTCCGTTTAGGGCAGTCTAGGGCGCGATAATGCGTGATAATTCCTGTTAATGCTCGTTATTCCTGCTCTGTATTCCTTGGTGATGGGAAGCGGGTTGGTGTGTGGTACGGAGTGCGTTCGTATATGGTGCGGAGCGTGTCGGGACATGGTGCGGAGCACGTTGGCACACGGTGCGGATGCGGTCGGCACACGGTGCGGAACGTGTCGGCGCATGGTGTACCCCGTGCTCCTTTAGTGCTGCCTTTGGGCTGTTTCCTGCCCGTCAGGTGCCCGGAATGGTGAAATAGTGTTAAAAAACGGAGGAAATCGCTGGGGGGGGGTAGAAGTTGGAAAAGTTTTCGTACCTTTGCACCCGCACACAACTAGTAATTTTAATCTATATTTATCATTTTCCTCAGGGTGGAAGTTGTCTGTGAAGATGGCTTCCACCTATTGTGTCGTGTCGGAGGGTGTGGTGATGGCTTGTGACAGTATGGGGGAGAGGATGTCTTTCCCGTATATCTGTGTTTTTGTTGTCACTCTTGATGTGGTGCCGGTTGCATTCGGGCTATTGGTGCGTGGCCTGTTTTTCAGGAAAAACGGCTTTTATGGGAAACTTTTTTGCCTGATGTGTGTTGTGTCTGGGGAAAATGTTGTATCTTTGTATCTGCAAACTCACGCCGGGCCGGCTTCTTCCATGGGCGATGCGACCAGGGTCGACGGGATGGACGCCGGAGTGGCTACAGGGAGGGAGCGCTACATTTTGGAAATGCGTCGCTGACGCTTTGTTTTTGGCCGTTTTGAAACTTCCACAATCAAAAGACAAGTCAAGAGCATAGCAGAGGTTGGTGCTGCGGGTAGGTATATAGCCGTCCCGTCTGGCGTGCCGAAGGCTAACCATGCCTTCATGCACGCTTTTACGGGCGTATTATGTATACCAACGGCGTGGGTGTCACTCTGTCTCGTTCACTTGTCTGGGCTGTGGAAGGCCTCAAAATGGCGAACGGGCAGAAGCCAGATACCCCGCTTTTCTTTTTGTGGCTGACGGAACATTGACTTAACGAAGTCCGATTATGGGTGTTTGGCGGACAGATGAATTTATCTGATGAAAACGCCACGTGTTCTAAATCTAATCAATCCCGTTTGGCTTATTCTCGGCCTGTGCGGCCTGAATCTCTTTGTCATGCACTACTATATTCTGTTCTCATACGGATTGGAGGGAGAATATGATATTACGCAATTCATTGATAATCTTCTTGGGATATGCTTTGATGTGAGTGTCTTGTACCTTGCTTTCTTCCTGCTGTCGCTGAGAAGGAATATGGCTGCCGTGTCCATGTGCTTTGTGGTTACATGGCTGTGGAGCTTTTCCAATATCATATACTCAAGGTTCTTCTTTCATTATTTGTCTTTGTCGGCTATCAGTCAAGGTGGTGTTCTGACTGACAGCCTGATTCTCAGGTGTATTGCAAACTGTTTCCAGCCGATAGACTTGTACTACCTGTTTGCTGTCCTGTTGTATGCTATCCTGTTAAGGATGAAGCCGACAGCGATGCCGTTGCATGTACCAAGAAAGGTTCTGGCATTATTATGTATAATGATGGTGATAGACATATTGGGCCACATGTCCTATTGCATTTATATTCCCCAGTTTCGGTATGTAAGCTATTTCAATCATAGAATATATGCGAGGCATTTAAGGGGGAACCGTGCATTGCTAAGTGAAAGGTATTTCTGTTTGGGTGGTTTAAGGACTATTGGCACTGATATGGTGATTAGCTTGCAAGGGAGGATGGAACTGACGGACGAGCAGCTGGCGGAGTGTAAGGCGGTAATTTCCCAGAATCAAATCGGCATGTCAGATACGGCCGAGGCCTTTTCCTGTCGGAATATTATCTTTATTCTCGTTGAGTCGTATATGTCCTTCACCTCCGACATGAGGGTTTGTGGTAAGGAGGTGACGCCTTTCCTGAACTCTTTGAAGCATAGCGATACGGTTTATTATAACGGACGGATGCGTGAGAATGTAACCCTCGGGGAGTCCTCTGACGGGCAGTTTATCTATATGGCGGGGCTGCTTCCGTTGCGCTCTGAGGTTACGGTGTCCATAGCATCTGACAGAACCCTGCATGGGTTACCCAAAATGCTGGGCAGAGAGTCGCGGATGGTGATACCGAGCCTTGCCTCTGTGTGGCAACAAGATGGGATGTGCCGACAATATGGCTTCGACAGCCTCTATACCAGTAATGACTATGGTGACGGTCACACCAACACACTGAATGACGAGCAGGTGCTTCAGTTGGCGATGCAGAAGGACAGGGCTTCGCGCCAGCCATTCTTCTCCGTTGTTCTTACCATGTCTATGCACTCGCCGTACATAGAGCAGATAGACCCGTCGTTCCCCATATCAGACCCCTCCATGCCCAACGACCTTGTCTGCTACCTGAACGTCTGCCACTATACGGACCGCCAGTTGGAGAGATACTTTGAGCATCTGCGGCGGACGGGGCTTTACGACAACAGCCTCATAGTGATAGCGGCAGACCATCCAGTGCATGTCACGGACTTTGGAGGTATGGGCAAGGAGATACCGTTCTACCTCGTTAACATCCCTCGTGACCTTCGTGCAAGGATGTGGAAAGGCGAGTGCAACCAGATAGATGTCTATACAACTCTGCTGGACCTGCTGGGTGTTAAGTCCGACTGGCATGGGCTGGGACGGTCTCTTTTGTCGCCGGACTACAGCAGCTCCATTGCCCCGAAGAAGTGGGATGTGTCTGAGTGGATAATCAGAGGGGACTACTTTTTGCAGCATTAATTAAGGTTGGCAGCTAAGGCAATATAGGTTGCGATAACTCCTGATAAAGCTCGCTATTTCGCCCTGTTTGCGTCCTTTCGTGGTGCGAAACGCACGGGTGTTTTGTGCGGAGTGCGTCCGTGCGTGATGCGGATGCGGTCGGCACACGATGCGGAGCGTGTCGGCACATGATGCGGACGCGGTCGGCGCATGGTGCGGAACGCGTCGGCGCATGATGTAACCCCAGTCCGCTGATTTGCTCCTGCCGATAGGGGTGTTTTGGCTCCTATCATCATGGGGGAGGCTTGGTCAGGGGGCTGGTGTCATTTTAAAAGCCCCTTCCGCAGAGAACTTGACACTCTTAGGGAAGGGGCTTTGCCTATTACATGAAAAGATGTGACCCCGTTGGGATTCAAACCCAAGACCTTCAGAACCGGAATCTGACGCTCTATTCAGCTAAGCTACGGAGCCAAATGTGGATGCAAAGGTACTACAATTAATTCAGAATGAAGAATTAGAACGTAAGAATTATATTCTTTTAAGGTTTAGGGTGCGTTCGCAAAATGCAAGGGTAACGGGCGTAAAAGTGACATTCTGCAAAAATAATTGCCGATTTTGCTTGCGGTTTAATCTAAAAGTAGTACCTTTGCAGGTGCAAATCGTAAATTGTAAATGGCAAAATAGTAAATAACAAAATGAGTCAACTGATAAAACCGATTGATTACGAGCCGTTGCTCGACACGAAACAGACGGAGCAGGGTATTAAACTGATTAAGGAGTTCTTTCAGCAGAACTTGTCGACGGAGTTGCGGCTGCGCCGTGTGACGGCTCCGCTGTTTGTGCTGAAGGGGCTGGGCATCAACGACGACCTGAATGGCGTGGAGCGTGCCGTGACGTTTCCCATCAAGGATTTGGGCGACGCACGTGCCGAGGTGGTGCACTCGCTGGCTAAGTGGAAGCGGCTGTCGCTGGCTGAATACAAGATAGAGCCGGGCTACGGCATTTATACCGACATGAACGCCATTCGTGCCGATGAGGAGCTGGACAACCTGCACTCGTTGTACGTGGACCAGTGGGACTGGGAGGCCGTGATTACCCGTGAGCAACGCACGATAGCGTTTCTGAAGAACGTGGTCGAGCGCATCTATGCCGCTATTCGCCGCACGGAGTATCTGACGTGTGAGACTTATCCGCAAATCAAGCCCTTCCTGCCAGAGAAAATCAAGTTCATCCATGCCGAGGAACTGTTACAACTCTATCCCGACAAGTCGCCGCGCGAGCGCGAAGATGCCATCTGTCAGCAGTATGGTGCTGTGTTCATTATCGGCATTGGTGGTGTGTTGCCAGACGGTAAGAAGCACGACGGGCGTGCCCCGGACTATGACGACTGGTCGACGGTGGGCGAGAACGGGCTGGCTGGCCTGAACGGTGACATCTTGATATGGTACCCCGTGCTGGGGCGGTCGTTTGAGTTGTCGTCAATGGGCATTCGCGTAGATAAGGAGTCGCTGCTGCGCCAGCTGAAGATAGAGAACAAGGAGGAGCGCCGTGAGCTGTACTTCCACCAGAAGTTGCTGAATGGCGAGCTGCCACTGAGCATCGGCGGTGGTATCGGTCAGAGCCGTTTGTGCATGGTATTGTTGCATAAGGGACACATCGGCGAGATACAAGCATCCATCTGGCCCGATGCCATGCGTCAAGAATGCAAGCAGCTGGGTATGCAGCTGATATAGGCTTATGCCAGTTCGAGACTAAGTAGCTCCCTCAATTTAGCGATTGAGGGATTTGCTTTTTCCATCAGTTCATACTGTTCGCGCCGCGTCAGTATGCGCACTTGCTCGTGGTGTTCGGCCACGCGCAGCGACAGCGTGATGGACTTGTTGTGCAGATAGAGCTTCAGGGTGTTGACGATGCTGCCCTTGATTTCCTCCAGCTGCTCAAGTGCCAGCTGGTTCTCCACTACCACTTCAACGGCAGGGAAGTCGGTAATGACGGGGTTCATGTTCTTCATGCGGGTGGCTACACCGCTCAGCCGCTGCGGCATACGGTTGCACATTGACATCCATTGCAGCTCTAAGTCCTGCTGACTGAAAGCCTGCTCTTCGTCTTTTGTGGCTGCATTCGGGTCGTTAGCATCCAGCGTGCCCGGTATGATGTGCATCTTCTTGGGCTTCGCCATTTGCCGTAGGTTGTTCCATGAGAAGCCCACGGACGACTTCAGTTGTGGCCGCGCCGTGGCAGAGTAGGTAGTCGGCTGGGCAGTGCTGGCTGGCGTTTGGGGTGCGTCAGCCGTAACAGTCGTTGCAGAATCAGCCGTGTCGGTAGTGTCAGATGGGGTTGACACGACAGGCTTGGCCGCAGCCACCTGCTGAGCTGCTTGCTTGGGCTGTGCCTGTGGTGTCAGGTACTTAAACAGGGATTTCAGTCTTCTGGGCCTACGCCCACTGCCAGCCCCCTCGTCGGGCTGTGTGATTTGTGCTATCTCGATGATAGTCAGCTCCACCAGCAATCGCTTGTTGCTCGACTGCCGATAGTTGATGTCACACTGGTTCATGAGCTGCAGCGCCTTGTACAGAAACGGTATGGGGCATTTCTGCGCCTGTTGCTGATAGCGCTCGCGCTGCTGGTCGCTTACCTCCAACAGTGGCAGCGTCTGTGGGTCGCGGGCCATCAGCACATTGCGCACGTGCTTGGCCAGTCCGCCGATAAGCAGTCCGCCGTCGAATCCCTTGGCAATGATGCCGTTGAGCAGCACCATCGCTTCGGCTACCTTGTTCTGTACGGCCAAGTCAACGAGCTGGAAATAATTCTCAGAGTCAAGCACGTTCAGGTCCTCTATTACCTTTTGGTAGGTGATGTTCCCCTGACAGAAAGATGCTGCCTGGTCGAAGATGGACAGTGCATCGCGCATTCCGCCATCGGCCTTCTCGGCAATGACGGCCAGTGCTTCCTCCTCGTAGGCTATGCCCTCTTTGTCGGCCACGCTCTTCAGGTGGTCAATGGTGTTGCGCACCGTCATGCGCTCGAAGTCGTAAATTTGGCACCGGCTGAGGATGGTAGGCAGAATCTTGTGTTTCTCGGTGGTGGCCAAAATGAAGATGACGTGGGCAGGCGGCTCCTCCAGCGTCTTCAGAAAAGCGTTGAAGGCGGCAGTCGAAAGCATGTGCACCTCGTCAATGATGAACACCTTGTACTTGCCCACCTGTGGTGGTATGCGTGTTTGCTCCATCAGCGTCTTGATGTGCTCCACCGAGTTGTTGGAAGCCGCGTCCAGTTCAAAGATGTTAAACGAGCGCTGCTCGTTGAATGCCTGACAACTCTCGCACTGCCCGCAGGCCTCGCCGTCGGGGGTAGGTGTCAGGCAGTTGATAGCCTTGGCGAAGATACGGGCGCAGGTGGTCTTGCCCACACCGCGCGGTCCGCAGAACAGGTAAGCATGGGCCAGCTTCCCGCTTTTTACGGCATTCTTCAGTGTGGTGGTCAGAGCCTGTTGGCCTACCACTGTGTCGAATGACGTGGGCCTGTATTTTCGCGCTGATACGATATACTCTTCCATAGTTTATAAGCGAATTTGCCCACAAAGATATAAAATAAATATGAATAATGAACTATGTATTATGAATTTTTGTGTATCTTTGCAATCGAAAACCAGACAGCAGCATGAAGAAGGTAAGAAACATACTCCTCAGGGTGTACCACGTCCGTGGCCTAAAATACATTGTCGTGTCCGTGCTGGCCGTCGTCCTGATTGGCTTCGTCGATGAGAATAGCGTGTGGAAGCACTTCCGCAACCGTCAGCACATTGGCCAGTTGCAAGCCGAGATAGCTCGGTACAAGAAGCAGAACCAGAGCGACTTAGAACAAATCAAGCAGTTGGACAGCGACCCTAAGTCAATAGAGAAGATAGCCCGTGAGCGGTACTTCATGAAGGCCGACGATGAGGACATCTTTGTGCTGAGCGATGACGAAGAACAGGTACAAACCAATATGTTATCAGATGAGACAGCTAAGTAGATTGGAAACGAGCCTGCTGTTGGCGGGTGGATTGCTGATGGTGATAGGAGCTGGAGCCACGATGCTGTTGCAGTCGTGGGCGGCCTTTGTCTTTGCACCGGGTGCCCTGCTGTTTGCTGTTATGCAGATGCGCCAGACTTATGAAGGTACCAACTTTGTAGTGCGCCGCCTGCGTCATATCATGTTGCTTAGCGACGTACTTTTCCTATTGGCTGCCCTGCTGATGCTGGCTAACCAGCATAATTTTCTTGGCTTGAGCCAGCTTACCTATATTAAATATGTCCATAACAACTGGATAGTTGTGTTGCTCGTAGCTGCCGTCTTACAGCTGTACACCAGCCATCGAATTGCTAACGAATTGGAAAAAGAGGCAAAAAAACGCTAAATAAATGCGCTAATGTTTTAAAATGCGCAAATATTTTTTCATATTTCAATATGTTGTTGTACATTTGCGAGCGATTTCAATAACAACATGGAATAGTCTATGAACAAAATACTATATATGTTAGCCGTTGTTGCCACGCTGTCGTCGTGCGCCAGTTCCTACAATGTTCAGGGAGTGTCGTCAATTTCGGCACTGGACGGAAGTAAACTGTACCTGAGGGCGCTGAAGAACAACGAAGTGAAAAACATCGACTCGTGTGACGTGGTGCATGGCGAGTTCCACTTTGCTGGACTGCTTGACACTGTGCGTATGGCCAACCTTTTTATGGGTGACGAGAGCATCATGCCCGTTGTGTTGGAGGAGGGCGACATCGTTATCAAGATAGACAACGCATCGCAGAGCGTAGGCGGCACCCCGCTGAACGACAGCCTGTATAAGTTCATTGACCGCCACAATCAGTTGTCTAATCGCATGAATGAACTATCGCACCGCCAGAGCCAGATGTTGCTTGATGGTATCGACGAGGAAGAGATAGACCAGCGTTTGACAGCCGAAGCCAATGCCATAGCTGCTGAGGAAGACGAGTTGGTGACGAAGTTCGTGGTTAGCAATTTCGATAACGTGCTGGGCCCGGGTGTCTTTATGATGATGACCAGCCAGTATAGGTTCCCCATCCTGACTCCGCAGATAGAGGATATTATGTCGAAAGCCACGGATAAGTTCAAGAACGACCCTTACGTGAAGGACTATTATAAGACGGCTCAAGAGAACGAGGCCCGTATGAGCGGCATGGACGAAGCTGCTGGGCAGTCCCAGTCGGCTTCGCAAGCCCCGCAGCAGCCTGCTGCACCACTGACCAACGTCCCAGAATAAGATGAGAACACTTGTCAAGGGAGGACGCATCGTCAATGAAGGCCGTGTGCTCGATGGCAGTATTGTTATCGAAGACGGAGATATAATAGATATAACCAGTGAACAACCCGAAGCATCGTTTGATGAAGTCATCGATGCTTCGGGTTGTTATGTGTTGCCAGGCATCATCGATGACCACGTGCATTTCCGTGAGCCTGGCTTGACGGCCAAGGCCGATATAGACAGTGAAAGCAAGGCTGCGGCTGCAGGTGGTGTGACCAGTTACTTTGATATGCCGAATACCGTACCACAGACCACAACGCCTGAGGCACTGGACGAGAAGTTTAGGCTGGCTGCCCAGAAAAGCCATGTCAACTACTCTTTCTTCTATGGGGCAACTAACGACAATGTCGATACCTTTGCTCAGCTGAATGTATGCCGTATTCCCGGCATCAAGCTCTTTATGGGTTCGTCGACGGGTAATATGCTGGTTGACCGCAGGGAGTCGCTGGAGCGTATCTTCTCAACGGTCAAGCTGCCTTTGATGGTACATTGTGAGGCCACCGATATCATTAATCGCAATATGGCCGAGGCAAAACGCCTGTATGGTGATGACCCAAGTGTGAGCCATCACTGCGAGATACGTTCCGAAGAAGCCTGTTATACTTCTACAGCATTGGCTGTCAGTTTAGCCCGCCAGTACGGCACCCGTCTGCATGTGGCCCATCTGACCACGGCCCGTGAGTTGGAACTGTTTGGGCAGGATGCGAATATCACGGCTGAGGCCGTAGTGGGGCATCTTTGGTTTACCTGTCAGGACCACGAGTGGCTGGGCGCAAAGATAAAGGTTAACCCCGCCATCAAGACGGAAGCCGACCGCACTGCCTTGCGACAGGCTCTGACTGATGGACGCATTGCCGTTGTTGGTACCGACCATGCCCCTCATCTGTGGGAGCAGAAACAGGGAGGCTGTGCTACTGCCGCCAGTGGTATGCCTATGCTTCAGTTCTCGCTGGTTACCATGCTTGAACTGGTGGATGCTGGTGTGCTGACGTTGGAACGGCTCGTCCAGCTGATGTGCCATGAGCCTGCACGGCTTTTTGGTGTGGAGCGTCGTGGTTTTCTGCGTCGTGGTTATCGGGCAGACCTTGTCATCGTGCGTCCACATCAACCGTGGACTGTAACGAAGGACGTGATATTAAGCAAGTGCGGATGGAGCCCGATGGAAGGCCATGAATACCAGTGGCGCGTAGAGCGCACGCTGTGCAACGGTCAGACTGTCTATGCCGATGGCCATGTAAATACCGACATCATAGGAGAGGAAATCAGTTTCAATCATGCTACTTGATTATAACATCTTTGATGTTGCGCCCTATATCAACTGGGATTACTTTTACTACGCATGGGGTATGCACAATCAGCCCGAGGCGGAAAAGGAGAAGTTGCGATATGAGGCGGAAGAAACCCTGCAGAGCCTACAAGGCCATTACTGTACCCACGCCTTGTTTCAGCTCTTCGCTGCCAATAGCGAGGGTGACGATATTGTCATAGGAGAGCATCGGCTGCCTTTGCTCCGACAGCAACGGCCCGATTCCGACTTCCATTGTCTGGCCGATTTCGTCAGACCGCAGTCATCGGGCGTGGCTGACAAGATTGGCATCTTTGCCACTTCGGTGGACATGGGACTGGAGACTGACTTTGAATACGATAGTTATCAAAAGATGCTCGTGCAACTGTTGGCTGACCGACTGGCCGAGGCCACTGCTGAGCGGATGCACGAAGCGGTGAGAAAGCAATACTGGGGCTATGCCCCTGATGAACAACTGACGATGCAGGAACTGCACGTTGAGGCCTTTCAGGGCATTCGTCCTGCCGTGGGCTACCCTTCGTTGCCCGACACCAGTCTGAACTTCGTCATTGACGAACTGATAGGACTGCGACAGGTGGGCATCCGACTGACTGAGAGCGGCGCCATGAAGCCCCATGCCAGTGTGTCGGGGTTGATGCTGGCTCATCCGAAGGCCTGTTACTTTTCGGTGGGTAAGATAGGCGAGGACCAGCTGGCCGATTATGCCCGAAGGCGCGGGCTACCCGTGGCGGTAGTGCGCAAGTTTTTAAGTTCTAATCTATAGCGAATAAATTATGTTAGTAAGACATGGCATATTGTTTTTTGCAACGGTGGGGTTTGTTGTGCTTCCCCTGCTGGTCTACTTCGTCAGCCGTTGGCTGTTGCCGCGCCGTTATGGTCGGCGTGTCGGGGTGGTTGCCGCTATTATTATAATAGGTATGGTGGCCTATGGTGTGACGTTTGGTTTTGAGCAGTTGGAGGTGCGTCAGGTGGAATATGCCAGCAGCGACCTGCCCGAAGCCTTTGACGGCTATCGCATTGTGCAGTTCTCTGATGCTCACGTTGGCACCTATGAGGGGCGCAGGGCGTGGCTGTTGCAGCGTGCCGTGGATAGTATCAATGCGCAGCGTGCCGACATGATAGTCTTTACGGGCGACCTGCAGAACCTGCACCCCGACGAGTTAGTAGACAAGGTACCCGTATTGCGCCAGTTGCACGCCCCCGACGGGGTGTATAGCGTGCTGGGCAATCATGACTATGCCACCTATTTGGAGTGTGATGAAGCTACCAAGTGGAAGAACAACCAGCGTACTCAGCAGCTGGAGCGACAGATGCAGTGGACGCTGCTGCTCAACGAACACCGCATCATACGCCGCGATAGCGATAGCATTGTCATAGCCGGTATGGAGAACTGGGGACTGCCTAAGCGGACACCGCGCAGAGGCGATGTCCGCAAGACGATGCAGGGTGTTGCGCCGCAGTCGTTTACTGTGATGTTGCAGCATAACCCTGTGGCATGGCGTCAGAAGATATTGCCCCAGAGTCATGCCCAGCTGACGTTGAGTGGTCATACGCACGGCGGCCAGTTTATGTTGTTCGGGTGGTCGCCCGTGGCACTTATTAGCGACGAGTGGAACGGAGCCTATTATGAGGGCGAGCGTTCCCTTTACGTATCATCGGGTCTGGGCGGGCTGTTACCGTTTCGTCTGGGACAGCCCGGTGAGATAGTTGTAATCACATTACGAAAGAAATGAAATACCTGTATTATCTGTATCAATTAGTCGTGGCTCTGCCCGTAACCATCCTGATGACCATCTGGACTGCCATCATCATAGGCATAGGTTGTACGCTGGGTAATGGCCACTACTGGGGTTACTATCCGGGCCGTTGGTGGGCCCGCGTCATTACCCGTGCGTTCCTGTTGCCTGTTAAGGTGGAGGGGCGCGAGCACTTGGAACCTAACCAGTCGTATGTCTTTGTCGCCAATCATCAGGGAGCCTTCGATATCTTCTTGATATATGGCTTTCTGGGCCGTAACTTTAAGTGGATGATGAAGTACCAAATCAACAAGATACCCTTTGTGGGGTATGCCTGCCGCAAGTCGCACCAGATAATGGTCGACAAGCGTGGTGTGGGGAAGGTGCGCCATACCTATGAGGCTGCCCGTAAGATATTAGAGACGGGCAACTGTAGCGTGGTGGTGTTTCCCGAGGGAGCCCGCTCGTTTACGGGGCACATGGGAACGTTTAAGAAAGGAGCGTTTATGCTGGCCGACGAACTGCAATTGCCTGTAGTGCCGCTTACTATTAACGGTTCGTTTAACATCATGCCCCGAATGCGCGACTGGCACTTTGCCCACTGGCACCCCCTGTCGCTCACCATCCATCAGCCTATCTATCCCGTAGGGCAGGGTGCTGAGAACGTGCAGGCCACCATGCGCCAGTCGTATGACAGCGTGATGTCGGCCTTGGCACCTGAGTACCAAGGCTTCATGGAGAACCCCGACCAATAAGGGCTATTCTGCTATTGGAGGATATTTGCGCGTCCAGCCGTCCCAGCGCAGACGCATGACACCGAAGAAAGCCTCGCCGAAGATGCCCCCTGACATCTTCGACACGCCCTCGCGGCGATTGACGAAGATGACAGGCACCTCCTTAATCTTAAATCCTATCTTATAGGCGGTGAACTTCATCTCAATCTGGAAGCCGTAGCCCTTGAACCGAATCTTATCCAGTTCGATGGTTTTCAGCACGCGGCGGCGATAGCACTTAAATCCTGCCGTCGTGTCGTGAACCTTGAAGCCCGTTACGATGCGCACGTATTTCGAGGCAAAGTAAGACATCAGCACACGGCCAATGGGCCAGTTGACCACGTTGACACCGCTGACGTAGCGCGAGCCGATAGCCACATCGTAACCCTCGTCGGCACAGGCCGCGTAAAGCCTCGGCAGGTCGTTGGGGTCGTGGCTGAAGTCGGCATCCATCTCGAAGATGTACTGGTAGTCACGCTCCAAAGCCCACTTAAACCCCGTGATGTAGGCCGTGCCCAGCCCCAGTTTGCCACTGCGCTCAAGGATGAACAGGCGGTCGCCGAACTCGTCTTGACCCATCATTCCCTTGACGATGGCAGCCGTTCCATCGGGCGAGCCGTCGTCAATCACCAGTATATGGAAACACTTCTCCAGCCCGAACACGGCTCGGATAATCTTTTCGATGTTTTCCTTCTCGTTATAAGTAGGAATGATGACGATGCTGTCGCTTGAGTGCATAAGCCTTTTGTTTTGTTGATTCTGCTTGCAAAGATAGGAAATAATTATGAATTGAAGATATGAATTATGGATTATTTTGTACCTTTGCACGCAATTTCCGTTATGAAGGTCAGTGAATTATTGAAACGCTACGCCACGCTGCCGCAGGTTGGGGCACTGGTTGATGTGCTGGGGAAAAAGTCGGTAAAGACCGTTTTCCTCGAGGGATTAAAGTGTTCGGCGGCACCTATGTTATTTGCCGCAGTGTCGGGCAAGGTGAAGAACGTCGTGCTTTTCGTCATGCAGGATGCCGACGAGGCAGGCTACTTCTATCACGACTTGGTGCAGCTGCTGGACGACCGGCGGGTGCTCTTCTTCCCCTCCAGCTATCGGCGAGCCGTGAAGTATGCCCAGCGCGACGCAGCCAGCGAGATACTGCGCACCGAGGTGCTGGCCAGAATATCGGCAGGCGCGGCTCCGCTCTATATCGTTACCAGTCCTGAGGCCGTGGCCGAGCTGGTCGTCGAAAAGAAGGTGCTGGACGACCGCACCCTGACCCTACGACAGGGCGACACGCTGGATGCCGATGCTGCAGTGCAGACGCTGCGCGAGCTGGGCTTTCAGGAAGTGGACTATGTCTATGAGCCGGGCCAGTTTGCCTTGCGTGGCAGCATTCTCGATGTCTACTCCTACAGCAGTGAACTGCCCTTCCGCATCGACTTGTTTGGCGATGACATTGACTCCATTCGCACGTTTGAGGTAGATACGCAGCTGTCGAAAGACCGATGCGAACAGGTAGAGATAGTGCCCGAGTTGGGCGTTATGGGGCAGGACAAGGTATCGTTCTTCTCGTTCCTGCCTGCTGACACGCTGCTGGTGGTCAAGGACTTCCTGTATGTCCGCGACGCCATTGACCGCATCTATCAGGAGGGATTCTCGCAGCAGGCCATGACGGAGCGACTGGAGGGAGCCACCGAGATGGAGCAGCAGGAAATCATGCGCGAGATGCGCCGCGAGTTGCAGCTGATTAGCGGACAGCAGTTTGGGCGCGATGCCGTGGCGTTCCGCCGTGTGGAGATAGGGCACAGCCCCTCGGGACTGCCCGATGCCACGCTGGGTTTCCGTGTGTCGCCGCAGCCGCAGTTCCATAAGAACTTCGACCTACTGCAGCAATCGTTAGAGCAATACCTGACGCTGGGCTACCAGCTGTGCATCTTGGCTGACAGCCCGAAGCAGCTGGACCGACTGCGCGACATCTTTGCCGAGAAAGGCTCCGTCGTGTTTGAAGGCATTGAGAAGACGCTGCACGAAGGCTTTGCCGACGACAATCTGCGGCTCTGCGTCTTTACCGACCACCAGATATTCGACCGTTTTCACAAGTATAACCTGCGCTCCGACAAGGCTCGCAGTGGCAAGGTGGCACTGACGCTCAAGGAGCTGCAGCAGTTTGAAGTGGGCGACTATGTGGTACACGTAGACCACGGCATCGGTAAGTTCGGCGGTCTGGTGCGTATGCCACAGGGCGACTCCTATCAGGAGATGCTGAAGCTCATCTACGAGGGTGGGGGTTCTATCTACGTGTCTATCCACTCGCTCTATAAGGTGTCGAAGTACAAGGCACAGGACAACGGCGAGCCGCCACGGTTGTCGCACTTGGGAACGGGTCAGTGGGAGCGCATGAAGGAGCGCACGAAGCAGAAGCTGAAGGACATTGCCCGCGACCTGATTAAGCTGTATGCCGCCCGTCGGCGCGAGATAGGCTATGCTTTCTCAGCCGACACATTCATGCAGCACGAGCTGGAAGCCAGCTTCCTGTATGAGGACACCCCCGACCAGCTGAAGGCTACACAGGACGTGAAGGCCGACATGGAGCAGGCCCGCCCGATGGACCGTCTGGTGTGCGGCGACGTGGGATTCGGCAAGACCGAGGTGGCCGTGCGTGCCGCCTTCAAGGCTGCGTGCGACTCGAAGCAGGTGGCCGTGCTGGTTCCGACGACGGTGCTGGCCTATCAGCACTATCAAACATTCAAGTCGCGACTGAAAGACCTGCCCGTTCGGGTGGACTATCTGTCGAGGGCTCGCACCGCCAAGCAGACCAAGGAGCTGCTGAAAGACTTGGCCGACGGCAAGGTGGACATACTGATTGGCACGCACAAGCTGATAGGCAAGACGGTGAAGTTCCGCGACTTAGGACTGCTAATCATTGACGAGGAACAGAAGTTTGGCGTTTCGACGAAGGAGAAGTTGCGGCAGATGAAGACCAATGTCGACACGCTCACGATGTCGGCAACGCCCATTCCGCGCACCTTGCAGTTCTCGCTGGTGGGTGCGCGCGACCTGAGCATCATACAGACACCGCCCCCGAACCGATACCCCATACAGACGGAGATACACACCTTCAGCGCCGAAATCGTTGCCGATGCCGTTAACTTCGAGATGTCGCGCAACGGACAAGTGTACTTCGTCAGCCCCCGCATCAGCGACCTGACCAGTCTGCAGGAACTGCTCCAAAAGTACGTGCCCGATGCCCGCGTAGCCGTTGGCCACGGGCGAATGAAGCCCGACGAGCTGGAGCAGCTCATCTTCGACTTTGCCAACTACGACTACGACGTGCTGCTATCGACCACCATCGTGGAGAATGGCATTGATATACCCAACGCCAACACCATCATCATCAACGGTGCCCACCGCTTTGGGCTTTCCGACCTGCACCAGATGCGTGGCCGGGTGGGCCGCGGCAACCGCAAGGCCTTCTGCTACCTGCTGGCACCACCGCTGGCCGCACTGCCTACGGAGAGCCGCCGCCGACTGGAGGCACTGGAGAACTTCAGCGACTTGGGCTCGGGCATACACATTGCCATGCAAGACCTTGACATCCGCGGTGCGGGCAATCTGCTGGGAGCCGAGCAGTCGGGATTTATAGCCGACTTGGGTTACGAGACCTACGTCAAGATATTGCAGCAGGCCGTGGTGGAGCTGAAGAACGAGGAGAAGATAGAGGTGCAGCCACGGCGCAACGGCTCTGCCGACCGCCCCGCCATTATGGCCTCCGACTACGTGGCCGACTGCTCGCTGGAAAGCGACCTTGAAATGTACTTCCCCGACCAGTATGTGCCCAGCGACTCAGAGCGTATGCTGCTCTACCGCGAGCTGGACGGACTGCATACCGACGAGCAGCTGGCTGCCTACCGCACACGTCTGGTCGACCGCTTCGGTCCCGTGCCTCATGTGGCCGAGGAGCTGATGAGGGTGGTCGCCCTGCGTCGCTACGGCAAGCAACTGGGGTGCGAGAAGGTGATGCTGAAGCAGGGGCGCATGACGCTGTTCTTTGTTTCCAACCCCCAAAGCCCCTTCTACCAGAGTGAGACCTTCGACCGCCTGCTGTCATACGTGGCTCGCAACCCTCGCCGCTGCAACTTCCGCGAGGTGAACGGTCGCCGTTCGATGGTCATTAGTGACGTTCCGACGGTCGATTCCGCCGTCAGGTTGCTGGCTGAGATGTAAAGTTTTTGTGCCTGTTTTTGTGTTCGGAAAAACGGGCAATCTGGCACTGCACAGGGTGCAAAGTGCGTCCGCAGAATGCCCGAAACGCACTCGCAGGGTGGGCGAAACGCATCGGCACATGGCACGGAACGCGTCGGCACCATGTGCGAAGCAGGTTGGCGCATGATGAGATGCCGCTTCGCATTGTGTCAGAGTGGCCTCCGCACAGTGTGGGAACGGCCTCCGCACCCTCTCCCGACGGCACTTTTACCTCCTAAGAAGCGGCTCTAAACACTCAACGCGCTTGCTGTCAACGACTTACGAAAACGCTCCGTATTTAACGAATTTCGCTCCGAAGTCAGACTTGCTGACTTCGGAGCGAAACTACAGAGCCGTTTTGTCCTCATAATTCAGAGCCATTGGCGGCGCTGCTCATGGCTCGGAGCTTACCTGATGAACAGCAGTTCGCGGTATTTGGGCAGCGTCCACAGCCCGTCCTCCACTATCATTTCCAGTTTGTCAGTCTGATAGCGAATGTCCTCCATCTTGGGGCAGACGGTGTCGTGATACTCAATGGCGCGCTCGTGGATGCTCTCGATGCGGTTAGCCACCCTGCGGGCGTCCGTCAGCTCCTCCACCAACTGCTCTATCTTCTCCGTGCGCTCGGCTATCTCCTCAATGAGTTTCATGTTGCGGGCCGATAGTCGCTGGGCACGCTCGACGGGGAACACCTCCTTTACGCCCTGCACGTTCTTGATAAGCTGACTTTGGTAGTGCGTCGCAACAGGTATGATGTGGTTCATCGCCAAGTCGCCCAGCACACGGGCTTCTATCTGTACCGTCTTCACGTACATCTCCCACTTCACCTCGTTGCGCGCCTCCAGCTCCTTGCGCGTCATCACCTTGGTTGACTCAAACATCGCAACGCTCGACTCGTCCAGATAGTGTTCGAAGATGACGGGGCACGACTTTTCAACGTCCAGTCCCCGACGCGCAGCCTCCTCAACCCACTCGTCGCTGTAGCCGTTGCCGTCGAAGCGCACGGGCTTGCACGTCTTGATGTCGTCCCGCAGCACCTCCAAGATGGCGCTCATCTTGCCCTTGCCCGCCTCTATCTTCGCATCCACACGCTCCTTAAACGAGTTCAGGGCCTCGGCCATTGCCGCGTTCAGCGCAATCATAGCCGAGGCGCAGTTGACGCTGGAGCCCGGTGCGCGGAACTCAAAACGGTTGCCCGTGAAGGCAAAGGGCGACGTGCGGTTGCGGTCGGTGTTGTCTACTATCAGGTCGACAAAGGCATCGCCGCCTGCCCCTCTCCAAAGGGAGCGCGGCGTGTACTGCCCCAGCTTCGCCATGCAATAGTCAATGTCGCTGCCTTCCTCCCCCTTCGGCAGGGTGGAAAGGCTCTCGAGCAACTCCGTCAGCTGTGTGCCGAGGAATGAGGATATGATGGCGGGCGGAGCCTCGTTGCCGCCCAGACGGTGGGCGTTGGTCGCACTCATGATGCTGGCCTTCAGCAGTCCGTTGTGCTTGTAGACGGCCATCAGCGTCTCCACGATAAAGGTTACAAAGCGCAGGTTCTCCTCGGGTGTCTTGCCCGGAGCGTGCAACAGCACCCCGTTGTCGGCGCTGAGCGACCAGTTATTATGCTTGCCCGAGCCGTTGATACCGTCAAAGGGCTTCTCGTGCAGCAGCACGCGGAACCCGTGGTTGCGGGCTACCTTCTTCATTAGTGACATCAGCAGCATGTTATGGTCAACGGCTAAGTTGCACTCCTCGAAGATGGGGGCCAGCTCAAACTGGTTGGGAGCCACCTCGTTGTGGCGGGTCTTCACGGGTATGGCCAGCTCCAGCGCCTGTATCTCCAGCTCCTTCATGAATGCCTGAACGCGGTCGGGAATGGTGCCGAAGTAGTGGTCGTCCATCTGTTGGTTCTTTGCCGACTCGTGGCCCATCAGCGTGCGACCCGTCATCAGCAGGTCGGGGCGTGCCGAGTAAAGCCCTTCGTCGACAAGGAAATACTCCTGCTCCCATCCCAAGTTCACCTGTACCTTTGCCACGTCATCGTAGAAGTACTGGCAAACATCCGTGGCCGCCTTGCCTACGGCATGGAGCGCCCGCAGCAGCGGAGCCTTATAGTCGAGGGCCTCGCCCGTATAGGCAATGAAGATGGTGGGAATACACAGCGTGTCGGCCATGATGAACACGGGCGAAGTAGGGTCCCACGCCGAGTAGCCACGCGCCTCAAACGTGTTGCGGATGCCGCCGTTGGGGAAGCTGGAGGCATCGGGTTCCTGCTGCACCAGCAGCTTGCCCGAGAACGTTTCCAGCATACCGCCCTTGCCGTCGTGCTCCACGAAGGCATCGTGTTTCTCGGCTGTGCCCTCGGTCAGAGGCTGAAACCAGTGCGTGTAGTGCGTCACGCCCATCTCCATAGCCCACTGCTTCATGCCAGCTGCCACGGCATCGGCTATGCTGCGGTCCAGTCGCGCACCGTTGTCTATCACGTCTACCATCTTGTTATATACCTCGGCGGGCAGGTATTTGTACATCTTCTGCTTCGTGAAGACATACTTGCCAAAATACTCCGAGGGCCTTTCGCTGGGCACCTTCACGTCGAGCGCTCTCTTCTTGAAGGCTTCCTCCACTACCTGAAATCTTAGATTATTTGCCATTGTAGTCTATGTATCGTTTCGTTATTCCTTCGTAGTTGTCTATCCGCCTGTCGCGCAGGAAAGGCCACCAGCGGCGCACCTGCTCGGAGCGTTGTATGTCTACCTCCACGACGGCGGTCGTTTCTTCATCGGTCGGAGCCTCGTAGAGCAACTCGCCCTGCGGGCCGCAGACAAACGAGGTGCCCCAGAACTGGATGCCCCGTGTCTGCTGGCTGGGGTCAGGCTCGTGGCCCACACGGTTGACCGTCACCACGGGCAGCCCGTTGGCTACGGCATGTCCCCGTTGCACGGTCTGCCACGCCATGCGCTGGCGCTGCTGTTCCTCGGGCGTGTCACTGCTCTCGTAGCCGATGGCTGTGGGATAGATAAGCAGGTCTGCCCCTTGCAGGGCCATAAGACGGGCAGCCTCTGGGTACCACTGGTCCCAGCACACCAATACGCCCAGCCGCCCCACGGAGGTCTGGATGGGCTGGAAGCCCAAATCGCCCTGCGTAAAGTAGAACTTCTCGTAATAGGCTGGGTCATCGGGTATGTGCATCTTGCGATACTTGCCCGCTATCGAGCCGTCTTTCTCCATCACGACTGCCGTATTGTGGTACAGGCCCGGGGCGCGTCGCTCGAACAGCGACGTAACGATGACCACGCCCAGTTCGCGGGCCAGCCGTCCGAAGAACTCGGTGCTGGGGCCTGGTATTGGCTCTGCCAAGTCGAAGTTATCGACACTCTCCACTTGGCAGAAGTAAAGTGAGTTATGCAGCTCCTGCAAGACAATAAGCTCAGCCCCTTGCTGGGCCAGTTGGCGTGCCTTGTCGGCCAGCCGCTGACGGTTGTCCGCAGCGTCGGCTGTATTCTTCTGTTGTATCAGTCCTATCTTCATATCGAACTTAGTTTCTCTATTCCTCGTTTCTTAATAGTATTGCATGGTGCAACAGTGCAGCGACCCGTGCTGTCGGATGACGGCGCGGCAGTCGATGCCCACCATCTCGCGGTCGGGGAATGCCTGCCCGATGATGCGCATGGCTTCGGCATCCAAGTCGGGCTGGTTGTAGGTCGGCACCAGCACGGCTCCGTTGATGACTAAATAGTTGGCGTATGTGGCTGGCAACCGCTCGCCCTCGTCGTAGATAGGGCGGGGCAGGGGCAGCCTGAGAAGGCGGTAAGGGCGACCGTCAAGGGTGCGCAGGGTTTGTAGTTCCTTCTCCATTTCGTAGAGGTCAGGATGCTCGTCATCCCCCCCTATATATAATAAGGTGTCGTCAGGGCAGATGCGCACCAGCGTGTCAATATGCCCGTCGGTATCGTCGCCAAGCAATGAACCGTGGTTCAGCCATACGATGCGCTCAGCCCCTAAGTACAGCTTCAGCCGTTCCTCTATCTGCTGTTGCGTCAGCGGTTGGTTGCGGTGTGGAGCCATCAGGCAGCACGCAGTGGTGAACACCGTCCCCCGTCCGTCGCTCTCGATGCTTCCGCCCTCGAGTACGAAGTCCAGATGAGGCTCATACGTGCCTTTCACCGCGCCTCTGTCGAATAAGTGCTTGTTGATTTGGTTGTCCAGCTCGGCAGGGAACTTCTCTCCCCACCCGTTGAACTTAAAGTCAAGCAGGATGAGGCCCCCATCTTGCTCCACCGTGATAAACCCGTGGTCACGGGCCCATGTGTCGTTGTGCGGTATGTCGTCGACGATGAGCAGCGACTCGCGCTGTCGTATTTCACGGGCCATCTCCTCATAGACTGCCGTAATCTCCGGCAGTATGGGAGCCCAGTCAGTCTGTGCGTGCGGCCACGTCAGTTGCACGGCACTCTGTGGTTCCCACTCAGCAGGCATACGCCTCTTGTTCATTTTCATGGCTGCAAAATTACAAAATAATTATCAATTATCAATTGTCGGTTATCAATTATTTAGTACCTTTGCATCGGAATTATGATGTTAGAACTGCATAATGTAACACTCGGCCAGCAGCTCCGCTCGTTTTCACTGACCGTGGGCGATGGTCAGCTGGTGACCATCACGGGTTTGAAGGGCTCGGGCAAGACTTTGCTGCTGCGTGCCATTTTGGGTTTTATTCCCGTTGACGGCGGTCATATCAGCATCGATGGCGAACTGCTGACTCCCAAGTCGGCACCCTATTTCCGTCGCCAGTTTGCCTACGTGCCACAACACTTGTCGCTGCCCGATGGTTATCGGGGCATGGGACTGGAGCAGTGGGCCGACTTGTCGGTTGACGAGCGCTATCTGCTGTTGCTGCGCAAGGCCATTGCAACGGGCAAACCATTGTTGTTAGTCGACGAGCCTCCGCAGTTGTTGAGCGAGGACACCTATGTGCTGGTAGACCGATTGTTGCAAGAGGCCGCAGCAAAGGGTATTGCCGTGCTGGCCGTCAATCATCGAATCACGCAAAATCAAGTCAGGCTATGATAAACGCATACATCCTTTTGGTATTGGCTGTTGTCGTGTGGAAAGGCTACTACGTCTGGAAGCGCGGCACTAAGACCTATCGGCGTGACCGTCAGGAGCACGACTCGCTGCGCGAATACCTGCTGGGCAACGGTGCTACGCGGTTTGAGTCGCTGCGCCCTTTCCTCAGTCATGCACTGGTCAGGGCTTTCAAGCCCCTGCGTGCTCAGTGGCGTTTGTGGCTCATTTTGGTGGTGCTGGGATTGCTGGTGATGTTGTTCAGCAGTGCCGTCGCACCGCAGACTACATCGAAGTCGCAGCAGCCCAACCTGACTGATGTGCGGGTAAAGCAGGAGACGACCTACCTGCGCCGCTATGCCTATCGCTGCTGGTACTCTGAATCGTTGCGCATCCCATTGGCTGTGTCGTGGTATCTTACGGGCGACCACGTTAGTGGTTCGTTTAAGCGTAAGGGTGTGTCGTTTCATGCCGACTACGACGTGAAGGGGCTGGCCGTCACTACGCAGGACTATATGCAGTCGGGTTACGACCGAGGCCACATGTGTCCGTCGGGCGATAACAAGTGGCACCAGCTGGCACAGGAGCAGTCGTTTCTGATGACTAACATCTGTCCGCAGAACCATAACCTAAACACCAACGACTGGAACGAACTGGAGCAGCGTTGCCGCTCATGGGCCAAGAAGTACGGGCGCATCTATATCGTTTGTGGCCCCGTGTTGCGTGGCGATAAGCATAAGACCATTGGCCGCCAGCGCAATCGCCGCATCACCGTACCCGAAGCATTTTATAAGGTAGTGCTACGGGCTGGTAAGGACACGACGGCCATCGGCTTCCTCTACGAGAATACGGGCGAACGCCAGTCCATGCGTCAGGCCGTCCGCACCGTTGACGAGATAGAACGGTTGACGGGCATAGACTTTTTCTATCAGTTGCCTGCCTCCGTTGAGCGGCGCATTGAGCGGTCAGCCAACCTTGACAAGTGGTAAGAATCGAAAAGAAATAGCAAAAAAATTGGAAACACTTATATGATGTTTTCAATTTTTTTGTACCTTTGCAGGCCTAAACGTATTAATTTAAGGTAAAAGAATTATTATGGGTGGCTTCTTTGGCACAATCTCAAAACAGGACTGCGTAAACGACTTGTTTTACGGCACCGATTACAATTCACACTTAGGTACAAAACGCGCCGGACTGGTAACGTTTGATAAGGAAAGCGGATTCCACCGCTCCATCCACTCGTTGGAGCGCAACTATTTCCGCTCGCGCTTTGAGGACGAACTTGACCAGTTCTGTGGCCAACAGGGACTGGGCGTTATCAGCGATACCGACCCGCAGCCCATTATCGTCAATTCCCACTTGGGGCGCTATGCCGTGGTGACGGTGGCTAAAATCAATAACCTGCGTGAGATTGCCGACGAACTGCTGAAACAGCGAATGCACCTGAGTGAGATGTCGGCCAACAACATCAATCAGACGGAATTAGTGGCCCTGCTTATCAATATGGGCGACACGTTTGTAGAGGGCATCAACAAGGTCTATCAGAAGATAGAAGGCTCTTGTTCGATGCTCATTTTGACTGAAGACGGCATCATTGCAGCTCGCGACTTCCTCGGACGTACCCCCATCGTGATAGGTCAGAAGCAGATGCACCGTATGACACCTGACGGTACTGACGAGTTCCTGCAGGCTTACGCCGTGTCGAGCGAGACGACCAGCTTCCCCAACCTTGACTATAAAGTGGTGCGCGACTTAGGGCCGGGCGAGATAGTACGCCTGCGGGCCGATGGTATCGAAGTGCTGCAGAAGCCGCTTTCGCGTTGTCAGATTTGCTCGTTCCTGTGGGTTTACTATGGTTTTCCTGCTAGCGACTACGAAGGCATTAATACGGAATATGTGCGTGAGAAGAACGGACGGTTGCTTGGCGAGAAGGACAATGAGGTGGAAGCCGACTTGGTATGTGGTATTCCCGACTCAGGTGTAGGCATGGCACTGGGCTATTCGCACGGCAAGGATATTCCCTACAAGCGTGCTGTGCTGAAGTACACCCCGACGTGGCCCCGCTCGTTCACCCCGGGCAACCAGAACCGTCGCGACCTCGTGGCTAAGATGAAGCTGATACCTAACCCTGCTGTGCTAAAGGACCAGCGCATCGTGTTCTGCGACGACTCTATTGTGCGTGGCACCCAGTTGCGCGACAATGTGCGTGCCTTCTTTGAGAACGGAGCCCGTGAGGTGCATGTGCGTATCTCTTGTCCCCCGTTGGTTTACGGCTGCCCGTTTATCGGTTTCACCTCGTCGAAGAGCGATATGGAGCTGATTACCCGCCGTATCATCAAGGACTTTGAAGGCGATGACAAGAAGAACCTTGACCTGTATGCCAAGACGGGTACGCCAGAGTATCAGCACATGGTCGGCGAGATAGCCCGTCGACTGGGACTGACCAGCCTTAAGTTTGCCACTATTGAGGATTTGATTGAATCCATCGGGCTGCCTAAGGAGCGCGTTTGCACCCATTGTTTCGACGGTAGCTCCTATTGTCATGAGCGTCATGGCGAGGAGTAGTTCACTTAAAGAAAATTAAAAAAAAGCATTTTCTGCACGTTACGTGTCAGAAAATGCTTACCTTTGCGACACGAAATAAACTATTTTAGAAGCGTGAAAATACGACAAGTGCTGAGCGCCCTTGAACAGTTCGCGCCTCTGCCCTTACAGGAGAGCTGGGATAATGCTGGCCTGCAAGTAGGACTGACAGAGGCGGAGGTTTCAGGGGCATTATTGTGTCTGGACGTGACGGAGGCCGTCATCGACGAGGCTATCGCGAAGGGGTGCAACCTCGTCGTGAGCCATCACCCGCTGTTGTTTCGTGGATTGAAGCAAATCAGCGATGCGAACTATGTGCAGCGATGTGTCATCAAGGCCATCAAGCATGACATTGCCGTCGTGTCGATGCACACCAATATGGATAATGCACGACAGGGCGTGAACTGGAAGATAGCTGAGAAACTGGACTTGCGCGACGTGGCATTCTTCGCTCGGAAAACAGTGGGCGACATTGAGGCGGGCAGTGGTGTGATAGGTACGTTGCCCAGTCCACAAGCTGCTGCTGATTTCATCCAGACGGTGAAGCAGCGTTTTGCAGTCGAGTGCGCCCAGTGCAATGCGCTGCTTGCGCGTCCCGTTAGTCGGGTTGCCATCTGCGGTGGTGCTGGCGATTTCCTGTTGGATGAGGCTCTGGCGCAGGGAGCCGATGCCTTTATCACGGGCGAGATGCACTACCACCAGTATTTCGACTACGAGCAGCGGTTGCAGATATGCGTTATTGGTCACTATCAAAGCGAACAGTACACTGCTGAGGTGTTCCGCGACATCATCCAGCGCGAGTGTCCGGGCGTAACGACACACATCGCCCAGACGAACACCAACCCGATTCTGTATATTTAATCGTAATAACGAAGATAATCAAAATAACATTAAAAATTAGAAACTATGGCAAAGAAAGACCCTACAGAAATGCCAGTTGAAGAGCGTCTGAAGACCCTCTATCAGCTGCAGACCACGCTTTCAGGTATTGACGAGAAGCGTGCGCTCAGAGGCGAGCTGCCTCTGGAAGTACAGGACCTTGAGGACGAAATCGAGGGACTGACCACCCGTATTGAGAAAATCAAGACCGACATCAACGAGTATGAGCGTGCCGTGTCGCAGAAGAAGGGCGAGATTGAGACCGCCAAGGCCAGTGTGGAGCGTTACAAGACGCAGTTGAACGACGTGAAGAACAACCGCGAGTACGACACGCTGTCAAAGGAAATCGAGTTCCAGACACTGGAAATCGAGCTTTGCAACAAGAAAATCAAGGAGGCGAGCTTCAAGATTGAGGAGAAGAAAGGCGAACTGGCTCAGAATCAGGAAGTGATTGAAGACCGTCGTCAGGCTCTTGAGCTGAAGAAGAGCGAGCTGGACGAAATCATGGATGAGACCCGTGCCGAGGAGGATAAGCTGAAGCAGAAGGTGAAGGAACTGGAGCTGAAGATTGAGACCCGTCTGCTCACCTCGTTCAAGCGCATCCGTAAGAACGCCCGCAACGGTCTGGGCATCGTCTATGTGCAGCGTGATGCCTGCGGTGGTTGCTTCAATAAGATTCCGCCCCAGCGTCAGTTGGATATTAAGATGCACAAGAAAATCATCGTCTGCGAGTATTGCGGTCGTATTCTGATTGACCCTGAGCTGGCTGGTGTGAAGCTCGACAAACCCGCTACCGAGGAGAAGAAGACACGCAAGCGCGCTATCCGCAAGACTGTCAAGAAGGCTACTGACGAAGTGCCCGAGCAGGCTGAGGATTAAAGCGACTGATAATCGGGAATATCCGTTAGAAAATCATATCGCTGGTTAGCATAGTCCATTCGGCAGCAGAAATGCTGCAAACCATTGCTAACCACCAGATAGTCCACATGAAGCAACAGGTTGTAGGCCGTTATCTGGTCGAACACCTGTTGCTTTATTTTAACGGTAGGTGCCTTGTACTCAATAATCATGCGGGGCGACGTGTCCTGTCTGTACAGAATGGAGTCGCAGCGTAGCCGCTTCTCTCCAATACGCAGTTCAATCTCGTTACCCATCAGCCCCTTCGGGTAACCCTTGTGCTCCACCAACCAGTGGGTGAAATGCTGCCGCACCCACTCCTCCGGGGTCAGCGCCACATACCGCCGTCTCAGGAAGTCCAGCACCTCCGGCCTCTCTCTTGTCCCACGCACCTTCACCTCGTAGGCAGGCAAATTCAGTTCATACATATCACCGACAAAGGTACGAATAAGCGAGCGAAATGCCAAATTTATTTGAGCATTTCCGAGCGTCAGTACCTAAGACCGTTAGGTCAAAGGTACGAATAAGCGAGCGAAATGCCAAAAGTATTTTGAGCTTTTTCGAGCGTCAGTACCTAAGACCGATAGGTCAGAGGTACGAATAAGCGAGCGAAAATCCCCAAGCATTATATGCTATTTTGAGCCGCAGTATCTCCTTCTATCCGCTCTGGTATCTCTTTCGGGATGCTCCAGTATCTATAGTCATAAGAAACAGATACTGGAGCACCCCGAAATAGATACTAAAGCAGACAGAAACAGATACTATTGTGTTGTTAAAAAATGTTTATCAATTTCTCCGTTGAATTTTTTGCTGTTTGAAAAATATTTTTTATCTTTGCACTCGTTCTTGCTAAATGCTGAAAACCCTTGGATTATTAAGAGGGATATTCAACAAGGGGAGGATGAAATTATGGCAAAATTATACTTTAATACCCGTGATGAACTGAATAGGATTGATGTCTCAAAGATTGTTTATTTTGAGGCAGATGGCAACTATACGGATATTGTAATGGTCAACAAATTACATGCATCTGTCTGTATGAACCTTAGTGAGATGGAGAAAACACTGGCTGAGCAACTGGGGCCTAATGATACGACGTTTATGCGAATCGGTAAACGTTTTATAGTCAATATGCAATATATCTATCAGATAAATGTACTCAAGCAGCAGTTGATACTTTCCGACTATGACCATTTTGCTTTTCAGGTGACTATTTCCAAGGAAGCATTACGCAAAGTAAAGGACTTGATGTTACAGACTCGCATATAATATATAGTTTGTATGGAGATATTGATAGGCAGAGATAAGGAAACAGGTAAATTGAGGCTGATAGCAGGAGGAAAGACAGTGCTATGGGGTACAGAACGGCTTCCTGAGACTGTGCTGGAGGAGCATTTTAAGTTGACATTTGCCAATGATACTATCCGACTGAAAAACCTTAATATTAATGCCTATACCTATGTAGACGGACAAGCCGTAGAGAACAAGAAAGTCAGTAGGCAGCAGACGATTGAGTTAGGTGCCAGTCGCTATACCTTTGACTGGCACGCACTCGACGAGTTTGTTCCCCCAGAGGCCGATATTCGTCCGCTTGAGACTGTATGGACGGAGTACGAAGACCAGAATATAGCTTTGCAGATAGCAGAGCGCAAGTTCAATACACTACGCTCAACGACGGGACTTATCACGATGGTGGCTATTGCCATGAGTATAGCAACGGGTGGAAAGAGCAGTTGGTATGTCATTCTCTACGCCATTGCTATTGTGGCTTCCCTTGTCTTTTTTGTCAAGGCGTATGTTGACTCATCGAAGATGCCTCAGAAACGTCAGGAACTGAGCCGCAGATTTCAGCGTAGCTATACGTGCCCTCACTGTGGCCGTTTTCTGGGTAATCAGCCATACGACATTCTGGCTCAAAACGAACATTGCACCTATTGCAAGGCAAAGTTTATACATTAATCCAGCCATTTCGTGGAATATGAATTGAAAATGATGGCTGGTTCAGAATAATTACCGACATTTGCACCAGAAACCAATTAAAACAAAGACAACAATGAAAACAAACAGCAAAATTTGGAAACCAGTTTCTATCAGTGGTTTTACTGGCATTTTGATAGGTGCAGGAACCATCAAGTCAATGGAACTGAATGGTGCAGAGGTAGAGAACAAGGTAGAGCCAGCAACGGAAACGGCATCTAACGAAGACATGAGTTTCCGTGAGGCTTTCGATGCGGCACGGGCAGAGTTGGGCCCCGGTGCCGTCTTTAGTTGGCACGGTAGCCAATACACAACCTATACAGCCGAAGAATGGCAGTCAATGTCGGAAGAGGAGCAAGATGCGTTTGCAGAGGAAATGAATCCAGATATAAGTCCTGAGGAGAATGTAGAAGTGTCGGATGTGGCAGAGGCTGATGTGACTGTCGTAGAGGATTCTGCTGAGCAGCCAGTTATGACAGCGGCCAGTGACCAGGTGATAGAAAGCGACGATGACGACGTGCGTGTAGTTGGTTTTGGCGAAGTCCAGTTGGCTAACGGCCAAAACATTACCGTGCAGGAAATCGACTATAATGGTCAGCGTGTGGCTGTTATCGACCTTGACCAAGATGGCGAGGCCGACATTATGATGTCAGACCTGAACCACAACCAGCAGATGGACGAGGGCGAGGTGATTGACCTGCATACAGGTGAAGCACTGTCGTTTGCCAGTGACGAGCAGACTGTGGATTATACTCCAGACACTTTCGATGCCTAATCTGGAGTGACGATGGAAGAAATGCGCATCAAATGTCCGTCGTGCGGAATCGTCCTTGACGTGCGTAACTCAAAGAACGAAGCCGTTAAGCGGATAACCTGCCCCTATTGTAAGAAGCATTTGGCAGTGACTTTCCATGAGCAACCCAAGCCAGCCCAGTATGTTGAAATCAAGATGGTGCAACTGGCTGACGGCAGCAGCAAGACCATTGTGCGTGCGCTGACCGACAATCATGTGGTCAAGGTCAATGGCGAACAACTGCAAAAAGACGATGAGGTGGTGCTGGCCCCTGGCGACCAGTTGCAGATAGACGATACGACAGGCACCTTTACGCAGGGTGGCTATGTGTCATACCAGCAGCCATCCCAGCCCCAGCCGTCTCGTCAGGTGCCGGACCAACAGCCGTCTCATGCCTCTAAGCCCCGTCGGCAATGGCCTTTTCTTGTGCTGGTGTTGGTCGTGTTAATACTTGCTGTCGTTGCTTGGGTGCTGGCTCGTAGTTCCTCACCTCGGCGTATTATTGAAAATCCTGTTCACGACAGCGTGGCAGAAATTCAGCAGGTGCCGTCGAAGTCAATGGGTACACCTGTTGCCAAGCCAAAGGCTCAAACGAAAGAAACGCAGATGCCTGAAACCAAGTCTGCTGCGCAGTCTACCACAGCTTTGAGCGACTACGAACTGGAGAGACTGGCCGTTAACGGTCATGTGGAAGCGCAGTATGAGCTGGGTAAACGCTGGGTCAACAAGCATGACAGCGTTAGCGTGGTGAAGGGCATTAAATATCTCAGGTTGGCTGTTCAGAATGGTTCGGAGGAGGCACAGCGTGCCTTACGGACAGTTTTTGCAGCCCTACAGCAGTCGGCTGCCAATGGCAGCAGCACTGCCGACAATATACTAAGAGAACAAAAATAGAAACAAACAATGAAGCAAAGAACCCTATATATTATAATAGGTATATTTACGATACTGACAGCAACGGCACAGCCACGGTTTCGCACCTCTGAGCTGAAGCGACTGGCAGGTGCCCTGTCGGTCGATGTACGTGCGCTGCCCGAGGGGTATAGCCATCCTGATGCTCAGGGGCTTCGCCTGACGGTTCATGTAGAGCAGCAGGTGGTTGACCACATCGGTCTCCATTTGTTTGCTGACGAAGTGCGTGCGCAGAGCTCGTCGCCGATATTCAATTTTCTGGAGCGCTACTTCCTGCAACTGAAATATCCGTCGATGGTCAAGACGACAGCCAACATGATTCGCGATGACGAATTTCGGTTTGAGAAAGGGGCGATGGCGGCCATTGACGACCTCCGTGTGACCGACGATTTCTCTTTCAGTAACGACAACCACCGCTATACGGCAGTGTGGAATCGCGATGGGCGCACCTTGTTGTCCGTTTCTTTTCCTGTGGTCTATGAGCTGATTAGTGGCGAGAACAAGGTAGAGGCAGAAAACAATCTGGTGACTGACGTTCGGAAGACGACCATCAGAAAGCGTAAGGATAGGCAGGAGTGCAACGACAGTTATATCAGCAAGGATTTTTCCTGCCGCCTCTATTTTCAGCAAGGCCAGCTGGTGACTGACAGCAGGCATCCCGTTGAAAGTCTGGCCAATCTGATGCTGAGCACCAATACCAGTGGCAGCTACGACATCCGTATGACCCAAATATCCTATGGCTTTCAGAAGAAAGTCTTTCAGGTGCCGCTTCGCCAGTGGGTAGCCTTTTGTCAGAACAATGGCTGTCAGCTCTACTTTGGCGTGGAGGATATAGCCAGTGCCGACGAGGTGAGTGCCGTTGTGCTGGCAGTCAACGAGGCTGAGAATTATAATCATGTGCTTACCGTCAGTATGTCGGCCAAGGACTTGGAGGTGGGTAGTGGCATCATCGAAGCCCGTCTTTATCCCTATGTGCCTACGCACAATGTGCAGAATATGTTTGCCAGCTATCGCAAGTCGAATCCTAAAACCTTTGTTGCCCAATGAACCGGCTTGTTGCTACAATACTAGTGGGTTGTATCGTTTCGGCTCTATGGGCTGCTGACGGCCACTTGCAGCGCATCAATGCCATCAAGAAGAACGCCGACTATCTCTATGGCGAGGCCACAATGGCTGTTCAGGCTGATGCCGCCTCGCTGGCTTATGAGCAGTTGCAGAAACAAGTGTTTGACTGGGCGCAGCGCGACAGCATCACGCTGAAAGTCAGGTCGGTAACGGAGATTAACAGGCTGGCCGACACGCTGATGATGCGCCGTGCAGAGATGTATAGGGTGTTTGTCTATGTCAGAAAGTCTGACCTGACAGAACCCTCAGTACAGCCTCAGGACACGTTGGCCACTGATAGCGTAAAGCCGCTGGTTAATGATAGTGTGAAGCCGTTGCCTACCGATAGTGTAAAGCCAATGTCTGCCGACAGTGTGAAGTCATTGGTCAACGATAGTGTCAGACAGGTTATTCGTCAGCGTTTCTCTGGCAAGAAGAACCGACAGAACGATGCCCTGCTTCGCATCAAAGAGGCCAAGAATTTCTTTGAGCTGAAAGCCATCATGCAGCCCTTGAAGGAGCGTGGCGATATCATAGACTATGGCAAGTATGCCACGGCCAAGCAGCCTGAGCAATGCTATCTGATAGTTTACGACCCGGCAGGAAACATACGGGCACTGTTAGGCAAGGGCGATAATGTCCGCAAGAACCTGAAGACGGGCAGCGACGACGGTATCAGCAACTACCGAGGGTGTGGTGCTATTTGGTTTACATTAAATGAAAAGTAAAATATTAAAAAGATTGAAAACGATATGAAAAAGCTACTATTGTTAACATGCTTTATTCAATGTTCTCTGTATGCACTGGCATACAATCAAGTGCGGCTGGTCATTAACGATGGTGTCAGCGATACGCGGCTGAGGCAGCAGATACAGCAGGCCGTGTCGGTGGTGATGACAGAGATAAACCGCTCGCACGAGCAGGGGCTTAGCCAGCTGGAGTTTCCCGCAGCCTATATACAGAAGGACGCACAGGATGCTCTGAACCAGTTGTGGCAGAACGACCGCCTGCGCTGTGTGGAGGAGGAAATCGTGGAGCGTGTGCTTACCACCCGTGACGGCTATCAGATTCGTGGCATTCCGCTTATTGTTGATGCGGCTAAAGGTGGCGAGCAGCTGGGCTATCAGGAGGCGGTCATCAACTTCAATGCAGCAGGTGTCATCCAGAGCTTCTACTATACCATCAATCCAGAGCTTTACTCCAAACTGCGCATGGAGCAGATGGGCAACCGGCGCTATGAGGTGTCTGACATCAAGGAGCGCATGATGATTCTTGACTATGTGGAACACTTTCGCACCTCATACAATCAAAAAGACCTTAAGTTCCTGCGTCAGGTGTTTTCTGACGATGCACTGATTATCACGGGGCGTGTGGTGAAGGTGGCCAAATCGGAGGTGGTGCCTACGGGCAAGAAGGTTATCTATACCACCCAGACCAAACAGCAGTATATTGACAATCTGGCCAAGGCTTTTAAGAGCAACAGCTATATCAAGGTGTCGTTTGACGATGTGGTCATCGTGGAGCATCCCACCATTCACGGCATCTATGGTGTCACCGTTCATCAGAAGTGGAATACCGCCCGCTATAGTGACGAGGGCTATGTGTTTATGGTCTGGGACTTTCGCAATCCCGATGCTCCTCAGATTCATGTCCGCACGTGGCAGCCTGACTATATTGACAAGGAGCATGGGCAACGTCTGAATCCCAACGACGTGTTCACCTTAGGTGACTTCGACTTGTAAGTCGCGTCGTAAAACAATCATCGTTCTTTGACATAGTGACACAGGAAGTAGCAGAATAGCAAGGTGATTTCTGCCCTAAAGTTTGGTGTTCTCGCAAATGTTTCGTAACTTTGCAGCAATAAAAAAATGTAATTGCTATGGAGGAAAAGAGGTACTATAATTACGAATCTTTCTCTGAAGAAGAGGCTATAGCCAGAATCGGCCAGTTTGAGGAGCAGCTGGAAAAAGGGGAAATCAAATGGATTTCGTCTGAGGAGGCATGGGCTCAACTATATGAACAGTTCCCGTGGCTCAGATAATATTGCCATGAAGTGAGTGGTCATACTATGTTATCTTGTTGACATCTGGGACACGAGAATGAACCCAAAGGCTTTGATTAGAAGAATCAAATAACTTTTATTAATTCTGTTATTTCTTGATACCTCAGAGAGATAAACTCTTTGAGTGTGTCGTTATGTTGCTAAAAAATGTAAACAATATGTAATTTGAGGCCTAATATGAAAAAGAAATTTTATCCGAATGATGGTCGATGTGGAATATCTGTTTCATCAATAGATGAAATAAGAGATTATATGGGAGACCTGAGAGATTATTTAAACACAATTGAAATCAAAAATGGAATAGTTATTGCCAATATTGAGGAGTTGCCTGTTACTCTAGGGCGAATAGAGAATGAACCTTAATTTCTTATTGGCATGAAATAAAATAAAATGAACACATTTGATTTGTATGATAAAATTATTGAATTTAATGAGGCTTTTGTAAATCAACAGATGATTTCTGAAATTGCCCATTATACTTCAATAGAAGCTTTACGGTCTATAGCGAGGTCTGTCGTTAGTTGTAAAGGTGAGTCTTTTCTGTTTTTGAGAGCAACAAACGCCTTATATTCTAATGATAGAGAAGAACTACAAGTAGGTTATGAATTTATGATGGACATATTTCGCAAATTAGAAAAGGGTAGACCGGAGAAATGTCAAATTACTAATTACATGAAAGAAATAAGTAAATCCGTGAAATATAGTCAGTATTCAAGAAACTACTACCTGAATTGGTTTTATAGTGAGAGCAGAGCTCCTTATATAATTTCTTTTTCCCGACTTATTGATAAGTTATTGATGTGGAAACAAGTTTATGGAAGAGGAGGAAAGGGAGTTTGTTTGGTGTTTGATTTATCAACATTGATAAGTAATAGTGATTCTATTATAGTTAACTCTCCTCAGCCTATTATTTATGGTGAGAGGTTTGGTTATGTAGAATTTAAGAATATGTTTATAAGGCTAATAGCTAATGAATATCAGTCTTTTTTAATTCAGGTTCGTAATGTTGAAATTTTGGATGATATTATAGATTTGAAGTTGCAAACAATTGATACTTTGTGCTCATTTGTATCTTCATACTTTAAAAGCGAAAAATGGCATGACGAACAAGAAGTACGTGTTATGTGTATGGTAAAAGATGAAAAAAAGTATATAAAGTTGGATGAGAAAAATCGTCCATATTTGAGTGTTATGGTGCCTCTTAGATGTTTAAAAAAGCTTATAATAGGACCAACTGTTAGCAATACGTCAATTGTTGAGATTCAGTCTTATGCTCAAAATTTAAATTTGTCCCCAGAAAATATCATTGTTTCAAAAGAGCCTTTAAAGTGATATGGAAAAGTATATAAAAAACGTTATTTGTGGTTTGTTGTGTGTTTTTTTTAGTGCAAATGCATCAGCTTATGACTTTGAAGTTGATGGTATGTATTATAATATATTGTCAAACAATTCGGTTGAGATAACATATCGAGACAAGAATGGTGGTAGCTATTCTGGCGAACTTGTTATTCCTAATTCAGTGGAATACAATGGTAAGGTGTATGATGTTGTTTCTATTGGAAATTCTGCTTTCAATGGTTGTAGCGGTTTAACAGGTTCGTTGACTATCCCGAGTTCTGTAACCTCTATTGGAGAAAATGCTTTCAGAGATTGTAGTGGTTTAATTGGCTCGTTGACTATTCCCAATTCTGTAACCTCTATTGGAGAAAATGCTTTCAGAGGTTGTAGTGGTTTAACTGGCTCGTTGATTATTCCTAATTCTGTAATTTCTATTGGACGTTTTGCTTTTGCAAGTTGTAGTGGTTTAACTGGTTCGTTGACCATTTCGAGTTCTGTTAAGTCAATTGAAGATTATGCTTTCTCTAGTTGTAGTGGTTTAACTGGCTCGTTGATTATTCCCAATTCTGTAACTTCTATTGGTAAGTTTGCTTTCTCTGACTGTACTGGTTTTATCGGTTTGTTGACTATTCCTAATTCTGTAATTTCTATTGGAAATTATACTTTCTATGGTTGCAGTGGTTTAACAGGTTCGTTGACTATTCCTAATTCTGTAACTAAAATTGGAGACGGTGCTTTCAGTGGTTGTAGTGGTTTAACAGGTTCGTTGACTATTCCTAATTCTGTAACTTCTATTGGATATAGTGCTTTCGATAATTGTAGTGGTTTTGGATTAGTTATTTCAGAGATATTATCTCCTTTTGACATTTCAACTGGTGTGTTTTATAAATTGAATGCTGTATTACAAGTTCCAAAAGGTACGAAAAGCAAGTATCAGGCTCTTAGTGGATGGAATAATAGTTTTAAAGAGATAAGAGAAGAAGGGGAAGGTACTCATGTGTTATCCATCACTGTCTCAGGCAATGGTTCTGTCTCATTCCATGGAACGGAAGTTCGTGGTATAAAAAGTTCATTTTTTGTTAACGAAGGAACATCTGAAATAGTTTCATTTACTCCCGATGAAGGTCGTGGTATTATCAGTGTGAAGGTGAATAATACAGATGTAACATCAAGTGTGGCTAATAATCAATACACGATTAGCAACATTACAAGCGATTTATTAATAGATGTTGTATTTGAAAGTAATAGATTTGAAATTGATGGTATATGTTATAATATATTGTCAAGCAATTCGGTTGAGGTAACATATCGTAATAGCAATGGTGGTAGCTATTCTGGTGAACTTATTATTCCTAATTCTGTGGAATATAATGGTAAGGTCTATGATGTTGTTTCTATTGGGGAGAAAGCATTTTGGCAATGTTCTCATTTAACGGGTTCGTTAACTATTCCGAATTCTGTAACTGCTATTGGAGAAAGAGCCTTTGATAAGTGTCGTGGTTTAACAGGTTCGTTAGTAATTCCGAGTTCTGTGACTTCTATTGGAAATAGTGCTTTCTATGGCTGTCATGGTTTAACAGGTTCATTGGTAATTCCGAGTTCTGTGACTTCTATTGGAGATTATACTTTCGGTGATTGTTATGGTTTAACAGGTTCATTAACCATTCCGAATTCTGTAACTTCCATTGGTGAGGAGGCTTTTTATAATTGTAGTGGTTTGACAGGTTCGTTAACTATTCCGAGTTCTGTAACTTCTATAGGAGAATCTGTTTTCAGTGGTTGTAGTGGTTTAACAGGTTCGTTGACGATTCCGAGTTCCATAACTTCTATTGGAAATTATACTTTCAATGGTTGTAGCGGTTTAACAGGTTCGTTGGTAATTCCGAGTTCCATAACTTCTATTGGAAATTATACTTTCAGTGGTTGTAGTGGCTTGATTGGTGCGCTGACTATTCCGAGTTCTGTAACTTCTATAGGAGAATCTGTTTTCAGTGGTTGTAGTGGTTTAACAGGTTCGTTGACGATTCCGAGTTCCATAACTTCTATTGGAAATTATACTTTCAATGGTTGTAGCGGTTTAACAGGTTCGTTGGTAATTCCGAGTTCCATAACTTCTATTGGAAATTATACTTTCAATGGTTGTAGCGG
>CAMWKZ010000030.1 GCA_947174945.1 uncultured Prevotellaceae bacterium
GCGTTATATTGGAAAAAAATGCTTATCTTTGCACCTTAATTTATTATTAGACTAATCAGTTGAAGTATTATGAAGCAATTTCTTAAGTATGTAGCAGCTACCGTAACGGGCATCGTCCTCGTTGCAGTCATCATGGGCATTTTGAGTATCATATCACTGGTGGGACTGGCCGCATCGAGCGCCAGCAGCACCAACGTTGAGGAGAACTCAGTGTTTGCATTGTCGCTGTCAGGACAACTGCAAGAGCGCTCTGATAGCAACCCGTTGGCAGAGCTGACAGGGCAGGTGGGCGAAAGCCTTGGGCTGGACGATATGTTGTCGGCTATTCGCAAAGCGAAAGAGAACGACGACATCAAGGGTATCTATATCGAGGCTGGCATCTTTGCTGGCGACAGTCCCGCATCCATGCACGCCATCCGTGAGGCACTGCTTGACTTCAAGAAGAGTGGCAAGTGGATTGTGGCCTACGGCGACTCCTACACACAGGCTACCTATTATATTTGCAGCGTGGCAGACAAGCTGTACCTCAATCCCGAGGGCATGGTTGACTGGCACGGCCTGGCTTCTACCCCCTATTTTGTAAAGGACCTGCTGGCCAAGTTTGGTGTAAAAGTACAGCTTTGCAAGGTGGGTAAATACAAGAGCGCACCCGAAATGCTGACAGCCGACGGCATGAGCGAGCCTAACCGCGAGCAGGTGACGGCCTACCTAACGGGTGTATGGAAAGTAATGGTGAACGATGTATCGAAGAGCCGCAAAATCAGTGCAGACTCGCTGAACGCATACGCCGACCGATACGTGGCACTGGCTGACCAGCAGGAGCTGATGAAGATGAAGTTAGTAGACAAGCTGCTTTATACAGACCAAGTGAAGGGCGAAATCAAGAAAATGCTGAAGATTGATGCTGACGATGATATCAAGCAACTGTCGATGAGCGATATGCTGAACGTGAAAGGTAAGAAGAAAAAGGGCGAAGAAGTGGCAGTCTACTATGCCTATGGCGATATCGTTGACTCGGAGACGGGTAGCATGATGCAGAGCGACCACAGCATCGTAGCCAACAAGGTATGCAAAGACTTGGAGAAGCTGATGAAGGACGATGACGTGAAGGCTGTTGTGCTACGCGTCAACTCGCCCGGCGGTTCTGCCTACGCTTCAGAGCAGATATGGCACGCCGTTACGCAACTAAAGGAAAAGAAGCCCGTAGTGGTATCAATGGGCGGCTATGCTGCCAGCGGCGGCTATTACATTAGCTGTAACGCTAACTACATCTACTCGGAGCCTACCACCCTGACTGGTTCTATTGGCATATTCGGTATGTTCCCCGACTTTAGCGGCCTGCTGACCGACAAGTTAGGCGTAAAGTTCGACGAGGTGAAGACCAACAAGCACGCAGCCTTTGGCACGATGGCCCGCCCGTTCAATGCAGAGGAGATGGAGCTGCTGGGCAACTATATCGACCGTGGCTATAAGCTGTTCCGCAAACGTGTGGCAGAGGGCCGCAAGATGCCTGTTGAAAAGGTTGAGGAGATTGCTCAGGGTCGTGTATGGTTGGGCAATGATGCACTGGACATCAAGTTAGTGGATGCCATCGGCTCGCTGGATGATGCTGTGAAGAAGGCAGTCCAACTGGCTAAGCTGACGGAATACCATACTAATAGCTATCCTGAGGGTGATGACTGGCTAAGCAGTCTACTGAACAAGGTGTCGAACCAGAACTATCTGGACGAACAGATGCACGCCACGCTGGGCGAATACTACGAGCCGTTGCGCTTTGTTAAGAGTATCAACCGCCAGAGTGCCATTCAGGCGCGTCTGCCTTACTATCTGAATATCAAGTAGGAGTTAATAAAGAGCAGTAGGTTTGGAAGGCGATTTCATCAAAATCAATAAGTGGCTGCTGCCACTGAGCTGGCTGTACGGCTTGGGAGTGAGGATGCGGAACACCTTGTTCGACATCGGCATCCTGAAGAGCCGCGCATTCAACGTGCCCGTCATATCGGTGGGCAACATCACGGTGGGCGGTACGGGCAAGACACCTCACGTGGAATATCTTATCCGAGTGCTTACGAAACAATTCAATGTGGCCGTGCTCAGCCGAGGCTATAAGCGCAAGAGCAAAGGGTTTGTGCTGGCTACCGCCGACAGCACAACACTGGACATAGGCGATGAGCCTTACCAAATGAAGCAGAAGTTCCCCGATGTGACGGTGGCTGTCGACAAGAACCGCTGCCACGGCATTGACCTGCTGGAACAGGACGATAAGGAACTGGATGTCATCTTGCTGGACGATGCCTTTCAGCATCGCTACGTGAAGCCAGACGTTAACATCCTGCTGGTTGACTATCACCGACTGGTCATCTACGACCAGTTGCTGCCAGCAGGCAGGCTGCGCGAACCACTGAAAGGCAAGGACAGAGCCGATGTCGTCATTGTGACCAAATGCCCCAAAGACCTTAAGCCCATGAGATTCCGCGTTGTTACGAAGGCTATGGAGCTTTACCCTTACCAGCAACTGTTCTTTTCCACCATCGAATATGGCGGGCTGCAACCTATTTTCAGCCATGAGGGGCTCAAGGACATCGAGGAGCTCAAGACCCAAAACGTGCTGTTGCTATCGGGCATAGCATCGCCTGAGCAACTGACGCACGACCTCTCACCGCACTGCGGCCACATCAATACGCTGACCTTCGGCGACCACCATCGATTCCGTAAGAAGGATGTACAGCTCATCAACAAGACCTTTGCAGCAATGGAAGCCCCTAAGTGTATCGTCACGACGGAGAAGGACGCCACCCGACTGCAAGGCATCAAAGGGCTGAGCGACGATGTGCGCAACAGTATCTACGCACTACCCATTACCATCCAGTTCATGCAAGAGCAGGAGGAAAACTTTAACAATTACATTATCGACTATGTACGCAAAAATTCAAGAAACAGCATTCTGGCTAAAGCAAAGGATGACCACCAGTCCAAAAACCGCCATCGTTCTGGGAACAGGCCTCGGACAATTAGCTTCAGAAATAACTGACAAGCACGAATTTCCCTATAGCGAGATACCCAACTTCCCCGTGTCGACCGTCGAGGGACACTCTGGCAAGCTGATATTCGGCAAGCTGGGGGGCGTTGACATACTGGCTATGCAGGGTCGCTTCCACTATTACGAGGGCTACTCGATGAAGGAGGTGACATTCCCCGTCCGCGTGATGTACGAGCTGGGCATCAAGACCCTGTTCGTGTCGAATGCAGCCGGTGGCATGAACCCCGACTTTAAGATTGGTGACCTGATGATTATTACCGACCATATCAATATGTTCCCCGAGCATCCGCTGCGTGGCAAGAACTTCCCCACAGGGCCACGCTTCCCTGATATGCACGCGACTTACGACATGGAGCTTATCAATACGGCCACCGACATTGCCAAGGAAAAGAACATCCGCGTGACATACGGTGTCTACGTGGGTGTGCAGGGGCCGACATTCGAAACACCAGCCGAATATAAGATGTACCGCCTGATTGGTGGCGACGCTGTGGGCATGAGCACCGTGCCTGAGGTCATCGTGGCCCACCACTGCGGCATCCGCACGTTTGGCGTATCGGTCATTACCGACCTCGGGGGCTTCGATGTTCCCGTGGAGGTTAGCCATGAGGAAGTGCAGGAGGCTGCCAACAAGGCACAGCCGCTCATGACGGAGATTATGCGTGAGATGATTAAACGAGCAGAGTAAACAAGATAAATGGAAATAGCATCATTAGGAGAGTTTGGCTTGATAGACCGTCTGACGAAGGACATCAAGCCGCAGAACGAATCAACTAAGTATGGCGTGGGCGACGACTGTGCCGTACTGCACTATCCCGACACTGAGGTGCTCGTCACCACCGACATGCTGATGGAGGGCGTACACTTCGACCTGACCTACATCGACTTGCAGCACTTAGGCTATAAGTCGGCTATGGTCAACATCAGCGATATATTTGCCATGAACGGCACACCCCGACAGCTCACCGTCTCGCTGGCTGTCAGCAAGCGGTTTACGGTGGAGGACATGGAGCAGTTCTATAGCGGGCTGCGCATGGCCTGCGACAAGTGGGGAGTCGACATCGTTGGGGGCGACACCACCAGCAGCTACACGGGACTGGCCATCAGCATCACCTGCATCGGAGAAGCCCGCAAGGAGGACATCGTATATCGTAACGGGGCTAAGGAGACTGACCTCGTCTGCGTCAGCGGCGACCTCGGTGCTGCCTACATGGGACTGCAACTGCTGGAGCGTGAGAAGTCGGTGTACTATGCGCAGGTGGACGAACTAAAGAGAAAGATGGCCGAGGCCAAGGCCAATGGCGACAGCCAAAAGCTCACTGCCCTGCGTACTCAGCTCTCAACGCTTCAGGACTTCCAGCCCGACTTTGCAGGCAAGGAATACTTGTTGCAACGCCAGTTGAAGACCGAGGCGCGTGGCGATATTGTCAAGCGACTGCGCGAGGCGGGCATCCGTCCGACAGCCATGATGGATGTCAGCGACGGGCTTTCAAGCGAGCTGCTCCACATCTGCACCCAGAGCCATGTGGGTTGCCGCATCTTCGAGAAGCAAATTCCTATCGACTACCAGACGGCAGTCATGGCCGAGGAACTGAACATGAACGTCACGACGTGTGCCCTGAACGGTGGCGAAGACTATGAGCTGCTGTTCACCATCCCCATTGGCGACCATGAGAAGATACAGACAATAGAGGATGTACACCTTATCGGCCACATTACCCGTGAGAGCCTCGGCCACGTGCTCGTCACCCGCGACGACCAAGAGTTTGAGCTGAAAGCACAGGGGTGGAACCCACTGAGCAACCAGCCTAAAGCCGAGTAATATGCAGCCTTTAGGCATGAGCCAATGTGCCGACACGCTTCGCACCATGTGCCGATGCGCTCCGCATCATGTGCCGACACGCTCCGCACCATGCGCCGACACGCTCCGCATCATGTGCCGATACGCTCCGCACCGTGTGCCGACGTGCTCCGCATCATGCAGGGACTAACGGTAGTGAAATGGCCGACTAAGCCTGCAAAACAAGCGCCCATGTCAAGAAAAGCATAAAAAAAGAGGTTTTTTGAAAAATAATCAGGCAAAAGTTTGGTCGGTTAGTTTTTTCTTCGTACCTTTGCACTCGCAATCAAGAGGATTGCAAGAATGAAACATAATGATGGTGCCTTAGCTCAGTTGGTAGAGCATCGGACTGAAAATCCGTGTGTCCCCGGTTCGATTCCTGGAGGTACCACTCCTCCTTTCATTATGAACCCCTGTTCAGAGATTTCTCTTGCAGGGGTTTTTCTTTTCCCAAAAAACGTTAAACCCCTGTGCGTGTCCTGCTTTTTAGGACACTCTCCCTATACCTTTGCACCCATGTTGACAGAAAACACAATGGAGAAACTGCGCGTGCTGGCAGAGTCGGCGAAGTACGACGTATCGTGCTCGTCAAGCGGCACCGTGCGCAGTGGCAAGAAAGGCATGGTAGGCTCCACCGTCGGCGGTGTAGGCATCTGCCACTCGTTTGCCGACGACGGGCGTTGCATCTCGCTGCTAAAGGTGATGCTGACCAACTACTGTATGTACGACTGCGCCTACTGCATCAATCGGCGCTCCAACGACATCAAGCGGGCAACGCTCTCCGTCAGCGAACTGGAGGAAATCACAATAGAGTTTTATCGGCGCAACTACATCGAAGGACTGTTCCTGTCGAGTGGTGTGGTGCGCAACCCTGACTATACGATGGAACGGCTGACGGCCATCGCCCGCGACCTGCGCACCCTGCACCGCTTCAACGGCTACATCCACCTGAAGGCCATCCCCGGTGCCTCGCAAGAGCTGCTGACCGAGGCTGGCAGATGGGCAGACCGCATGAGCGTGAACATCGAGATACCTAAAGAGGAGTCGCTCAAGCTGCTGGCACCCGAGAAAGACCATCAGAGCGTGTTCCAACCAATGAGACTTATCCAGCAGGGCGTACTCGAGAACAAGGAAGACCGCAAGCGCTATCGCCATGCGCCACGCTTCGTACCCGCAGGCCAGTCAACGCAGATGATAGTCGGAGCCACGGGCGAGAGCGACAAAGACATCCTGCAAATGTCGTCCAGCCTCTACCGCCAGCCCACCATGCGGCGTGTCTACTATTCGGGCTACGTCAGCGTAAACACTTACGACAAGCGGCTGCCCATTCTCAAACAGCCCCCGCTGGTACGCGAAAACCGCCTCTATCAGGCCGACTGGCTGCTGCGCTTCTATCAGTTTCAGGTAGACGAACTTGTAGACGATGCCCACTCACACCTCGACCTTGACATCGACCCCAAGTTGGGATGGGCCTTGCGCCATCCTGAATACTTCCCCGTCGACATCAACCGCGACGACTACGAGCGCATCCTCCGCGTACCGGGCATCGGCACCAAGTCGGCTTGGCTCATCGTCAACTCGCGCCGCTTCAACCGCGTCACGTCATACCACTTGAAGAAAATGGGCGTGGTACTCAAGAAAGCCAAGTATTTCATCACCTGCGGCGAACTAACCTCTACCTACTCCACCCCCGTCGTCGGCATCAACGAGCTACGTCCCGAGCGGCTGCGCCCCCTGCTCCTCTCAAAAGCCCAGCAGAAACGGGCCGCCCAAGAACAACAACTCATGCTGGACTTCCAAGAGCAAGAACCAATCAAACAACACGCTTAATATGTTAGTCTATACCTTCGACCGCACATTGGACGGCGTTTTGTCAGCCGTCTTCGATGCCTTCTTTCGTCATCAGCTGCCCGATACCCTGCTCGGCAATGGGGAGCAGTTGCCCCTTTTCAGCGAGGACGTGTACTGCGTGGCAACAACAGAAGAGAAGGCAACAAGGGTATGGGCGGGACTGGAAAGGCTGTTGTCAAAAGAGGCGATGAGGCTCCTGCTCATCAGCTGGCAGTCAGAAAACCCAGCACTCAGCACCCCCTTGTTTAATTATATATATAAGGTGTTCAAGGCTGGACGAAGCATCGAGCGTAACTTTTCCGACCCCGACGTGCTATTGGTGACGAACACCGCCCGACGGGTCATCTATGAGCAACTGCGCATGAAGCAGTTTATCCGTTTCCAGAAGGCCAAGGACGGCACCTATCTCGGTGTCGTATCACCCGACTGCGACGTGCTGCCCCTGATTACCCACCACTTTCAAGACCGTTTCGGCGACCAGTCTTGGCTCATCTACGATGCCAAACGCCGCTACGGCTACTACTATGACGGTGAGGTAGTAACGCGCATCACCTTCACCGACGACACCACCCTGCCCTTCTCTTTAGAGAACGGCAAACTGGACGAAGCCATACTAAGCGAGAACGACAAACTGTTCCAAGACCTCTGGCGCACCTATTTCAAGGCCATCTGCATCAGAGAACGCCTCAATCCAAAAAAGCAGCTGAACGATATGCCCCGCCGCTATTGGAAGTACATGACCGAGAAACAATCGTAAGTCAACGCACCCCCGAAAAACCCTCTGTTATACGGGCTTTTCGTCTCCAGTATCTCCTTCGGGTTGCTCCAGTATCTCTTTCGAGGTGCTTTAGTATCTGTTTACCCTACTAAACAGATACTGTTTAATGTCGAAACAGATACTCGAGCAACCCGAAAGAGATACTGGAGGGAATTTATTGATAATCTGCCTTCTTAATAAGTGAAGAGATATAGATAGTAGAAAAGGGGCAACCGCCCTTATTTTAGTACGGTTGCCCCTTTCGTATTGTTCTTAAAAGTAGGCTTTACTACTTGTTCTCTGGTCGTGCGATGCCGTCCTTTTCAGCCCGTTTAGCCATTTTGGCTATACGCTTGGCGGTGTCGGGATGTGATGAGAACAGCTTGTCCATCTTTGAATTAGCACTGCCAGCCTCGTCTTCCATCTTCTTCAGCTTCTCAAAAGCCAACGAGATGGCCCAGGGGTTATAGCCATTCTGCTTCAGGAAATCATAGCCGTAGTCGTCGGCCTCACTCTCTTGCTTCTGCGAGAACTGCGAGTTAAGCAGGCTCTCACCCAGTGAGCCCAGCTGCGAGTCAGTCAGTGCAGCCACCTTGCCACTGGCTGCGCCAGCCAAGTCCTTTGCTGCCGAGGCCATCAGTGCCGTGCGGAAAGCCTTCTTGGAATGATGCAGACCCACATGGCCAATCTCATGACCAATGACACCACGCAGTTCATCGTCAGTCATGATATCCATCAACGATGAGAATACACGTACCGAACCGTCAGGGCAGGCAAAGGCATTCACATCAATGACATAATAAACCTTGAAATTCAAGGGAATGCCATCCACATCCTTCAGCCCCTCGGTCAACTTCTTCAGACGCACCGTGTACGGGTCGTCATCCTTGCATACGGGATTGTGCTCGTCCATCCACTTCACACTCTCCTTCACATAGGCAGCCATCTGCTCATCAGTCAGGGTCACCGCCTGTGCAGCCTTCATTGCTCCGCCCACAGCCTTACCTAAGTTAAACTGTGCCATTGCAGGCATGGCAGCCATCATCAGCACTGCCATCGTCATTACTTTTAAATGTTTCATTTCGTTCACTATCGTTTATGTGTTAAATCGCGTGCAAAGGTATTGAAAAAGTATCTACTACACAAATTTGTCAGGCAGAAAATCACCCGTCTTAGATTTATTTCGTACCTTTGCCCCGACTAAAGACATACAAGACTATGGGAATCGTTATCGGAATAGACGTGGGAATATCCACCACCAAGATAGTGGGACTGCATGACGGACGGGTGGTATCGCCCATCCGCATTACGGCGGCTGACCCCGTGACCTCGCTCTACGGAGCCTTCGGCAAGTATCTGCACGACAACAACATCAGCCTTGGCGACGTGGAACAGGTGATGGTGACGGGCGTAGGCTCGGCCTACATCGACGAGCCACTCTATGGACTGCCGACGGGAAAGACCGACGAGTTCTTGGCGGACGGACTGGGGGCACGCTTCGGAAGCGGACTGACAAAGGCTATCGTCGTGTCAATGGGTACAGGAACCAGTTTTGTGCAATGCTGCGGTGACGACATCCGACACATCGGCGGCATCGGCATTGGCGGTGGCACGCTGCAAGGACTGAGCCGCGTGATACTAAACACGAGTGAGTGGAAGCAGATACAGACCCTTGCCATGCAAGGCGACATTCACAACATCAACCTGCTGATTGGCGACATATCGACCCATCCGCTGCCCGGGCTGCCCATGAACGCCACAGCCTCACTATTCTCGAAGGCACAATACGACGCACCGAGAGAGGACATCGCCTTGGGTATTATCGTCATGGTGCTGCAAAGCATTGGTTCGGCAGCCATCCTGTCGGCCCTCAATTCAGGCATCAAGGACTTTGTACTGATAGGCAACCTGACGCTGCTGCCCCAGTGCAAGGAGATTTACCCCATGTTAGAGAAGCTGTACGGTGTGCATTTCCACATCCCGAAATACTCAGAGTTTTGCACGGCCATAGGCACCGCGCTACACTACGAACAAAGCAAGAAGCAACAGCGTTAGGCCATTAGCCCTGATGCTTGCGATGCTTGTCAAACTTATGCAGGAAGAAATTGAAGGCTTCCAAGCCAGCCAATACCATAACGGTACTGGCAGTAGCGAGTTTATACATACCCCCTCCGCAAGCCAGTCCTATGGCAGCCACCACCCATACGCCAGCCGCCGTGGTGAGTCCGCTCACCACATTCTCGCTCTTGCGGAAGATAATAGTGCCTGCACCAATAAAGCCGATGCCACTCACCACCTGAGCTGCCACACGCGACACATCCCATCGCTGCAAGTCGTTGCTCATGGCATCAGTAAAGCCGTAGGCCGACACAATCATGAACAAAGCCGAGCCTAAGGCCACCAGAAAGTGGGTGCGAAAGCCAGCCTCCTTGGCCCGATACTCACGCTCCAGCCCTATCAGTCCGCCAAGAATGGCAGCGCAGAAGATACGCAGGATAAATTCGTACTCCATAGTTAAATGATGTTTACAGTGTGCAAAGATAGTGTTTTTTTTTCGTATCTTTGCAAAGGTTATAACTATAAATACAGAAAAAAGATGTTTGGATTAGGAATGCAGGAAGTGCTTGTGATAGCCCTCGTCGTGCTCTTGCTGTTTGGCGGCAAGAAGATTCCCGAGCTGATGAACGGTCTGGGCAAGGGTGTCAAGAGCTTTAAGGACGGCATGAAGGGGACGGACGAGCAGCAGAAGGATGAGTGAGCGACTGACCTTCTGGGAGCATCTGGACGTGCTGCGCTCGTCGCTCATCCGCATGGCCGTAGCCATAGTGCTGTTTGGCGTGGTGGCTTTTGTGCTGAAGGATGAGCTGTTCAGCGTGGTGCTGGCTCCTTGCTCAAGCGACTTCGCGACGTACTGGCTGATGGGGGCGGAGGCCTTCAACATTCACTTGATGAACACGGGACTGACGGAGCAGTTCATGATTCATGTTCGGACGGCATTGTATGCAGGGCTGCTAGTGGCTTCACCTTATATATTATATGAGCTGTTCCGCTTTGTGTCACCGGGGCTATATGCCAATGAGCGACACTATGCCGTGTGGCTCGTGAGTGCCGCCTACGTGATGTTCGTCGTCGGCACGCTGGTCAACTACTATGTCGTGTTCCCGCTGACCGTCCGCTTCTTAGGCACCTATCAGGTGTCGCCCGACGTAGCCAATATGCTGACCCTGCAGTCCTACATCGACACACTGCTGGGCATGAGCCTGATGCTGGGCGTAGTATTCGAGCTGCCCGTGGTGTGTGCGCTGATGGGGCGCATGGGACTGCTGACCGATGGCTTTATGGCTGAATACCGCCGCCATGCCGTCGTGGGCATCCTCATCGTGGCGGCCATCATCACACCGACCACCGACGTGTTTACCCTGCTGGTTGTGTCGCTGCCCATCTACCTACTATATGAGGTGAGTATACAGATTGTAAGAATGACTAAACGTAACTAATAATATTCTCTATGCTAAGGAAAATTAGAATTACACTGGCCGCGGTGATGTTCATCTGCATCACATGGCTGTTTGTGGACTTCACGGGAACGGCCCACAGCCTACGCTGGGTGACGTGGATGCCCAAGGTGCAACTGCTGGAGGCCATACTGGCGCTGCACGTAGTGATAGTGCTGGTATTGCTCGTGGCCACGCTCGTCTTGGGGCGCATCTACTGCTCCGTCGTCTGCCCGCTGGGCATCATGCAAGACCTGTTCGGCTGGCTGGGCAAGAAAGCCAAGAAGAACCGCTACACCTACTCGAAGGCCCTGTCATGGCTGCGCTATGCGATGCTGGTCATCATGGGCGTTGCGTGTGTAGCCGGCGTGGGTACCATCGTACAGCTGCTGGCCCCTTACTCTGCCTTCGGGCGCATTGCCACCATGCTGTTGCAGCCCCTCTGGAAGATGGGCAACAACGTGCTGGCAGCGGTGGCCGAGCACTACGACAGCTACGCATTCTATCATGCAGACACGGCACTGCCCAACGCAGGCATCGTGACCGCCATTGCCGTTGTCACGCTGGTGGGTCTGTTTATCTTGGCATGGCGCAACGGGCGCACGTATTGTAACACCATCTGCCCCGTGGGCACGCTCCTGTCGTTCTTTGCCCGCCACTCTTGGCTGAAGATTCGGTTTGATGCGGACAAGTGCAAGAACTGCTCGCTGTGTACCAAGAACTGCAAGGCCGCCTGCATTGACTATAAGACGCACACCGTTGACGCCAGCCGTTGCGTGGTCTGCGGCGACTGCATTGAGAGTTGCAAGTTTGGCGCGCTGAGCTATCAGCCCATGAAGGCGGCTAAGACGAATGAGCCTGTTGACGGCAGCAAGCGCGGTTTCCTCATAACGTCGGCCCTGCTGACCACTGCTGCACTGGCCCAGCAGAAAGAGAAGATGATGGACGGCGGACTGGCTGAGATACAGGACAAGGTAGCCCCCGAGCGGCAGACACCCATCACCCCACCGGGCTCGCTGTCGGCACAGAACATGGCCCAGCACTGCACGGGCTGTCAGCTCTGCGTGTCGGAATGCCCCAATCAGGTGCTGCGCCCGTCGGGCAACTGGCTGAGCATCATGCAACCCACGATGTCGTATGAGCTGGGCTACTGCCGCCCGGAGTGTACCCGCTGTTCGGAGGTATGCCCTGCGGGTGCCATTAAGCCCATTAAGAAAGAGGACAAGTCGTCGACCCAGATAGGTCACGCCGTGTGGGTGAAGAAGAACTGCGTGCCCCTGACCGACGGTGTGGCGTGTGGCAACTGTGCCCGCCACTGTCCTGTGGGGGCTATCGAGATGGTGCCCAGCGACCCTGACAACGAGGAGTCGCCCGCAGTGCCTGCCATTAACGAGGCTCGCTGCATTGGCTGTGGAGCGTGCGAAAACCTGTGTCCCGCACGCCCGTTCTCTGCCATTTATGTTGAAGGACACGAGGTTCATAAGGAGGTATAAGCATGAAACAGAAAGATTTATCACGCCGCTCATTCTTGAAGCTGTTGGGAGGGGGAGCCTTGACAACGGCTGCGGTCATGACGGGATGCAAGTCGAAGACGGAGACGAAGGCCGTCAGCGAATACACGGAACAGGTAGAGCCGCCGGTGGGCAAGATGACCTACCGCACCAATCCCACGACGGGCGACAAGGTGTCGCTGCTGGGGTACGGCATGATGCGCCTGCCGTCGCAGACGGAGAACAAGGACGACTACGACCAAGAGATGATTAACAAGCAGGTGGACTACGCCATTGAGCACGGTGTGAACTACTTCGACACGTCGCCCGTCTACTGTCAGGGCAAGTCGGAAGGCTGCACGGGCATTGCCCTCAGCAGGCACAAGCGCAGTGAGTACTTCGTGGCCACGAAGCTGTCCAACTTCCACCCCGACACGCAAAGTCGCGAGGCGAGCATTGCCATGTATAAGAACTCGATGAAGGAGTTGCGCGTTGACTACATCGACTACTACCTGCTGCACGCCATCGGAGGCGGTGGCATGGAGGCACTCAACAAGCGATACATCGACAACGGAATGCTTGACTACCTGATGGAAGAGCGCAAGGCTGGTCGCATCCGCAACCTCGGCTTCTCGTATCATGGGGAGATTGAGGTGTATGACTGGCTGTTATCCATGCACGATAAGTATAGGTGGGACTTTGTACAGATAGAGCTTAACTACCTGGACTGGGACTATGCCAACGAGATAAACAGCCGTAACACCGATGCCCGATACCTGTATGGCGAGCTGAAGAAACGGGGCATACCCGCCGTCATCATGGAGCCGCTGCTGGGTGGCCGACTGGCTAACCTGCCGCAATACCTGGCCACCGAGCTGAAACAGCGCGCCCCCGAGCGTAGCATTGCCTCGTGGGCGTTCCGCTATGCAGGCACTCCCGAGGGTGTGCTGACCGTGTTGAGCGGCATGACGTATATGGAGCATCTGAAGGATAACCTGCTGTCCTACTGTCCGTTGAAGCCGCTGACGGAGGCAGAGATGACCTATCTGCACGAAGACATAGCCAAGAAGATTGTCGGGCTGGAGAACATCCCATGCAACGACTGTAAGTATTGTATGCCATGCCCGTATGGGGTCGACATTCCCGCCATCTTCATCCACTACAACAAGTGCAAGAACGAGGGACTATTGCCACGCGACCGCATGGATGAGGAATACCGCAAGCAGCGCCGAGCCTACCTGATTGGGCAAGACCGCAAGGTGCCCAAGCTGCGTCAGGCAGACCACTGCATCGGCTGTGGCCAGTGCGAGCCTCACTGCCCGCAGAACATTCGGATTCCTCGCGAACTACGGAAAATCAGTGAGTTCGTCGAGGCTCTCAGACAAGACACACTGACCCGCTCCAAGGAGTAAAGCCGAGGGGCGCGGTCAGCGGACACGCTCCGCACCATGTGCCGACCGCATCCGCACCATGCGCCGACCGTGTCCGCATCATGTGCCGACCGTGTCCGCATCATGTGCCGACCGCGTCCGCATCGTGTGCCGACGCACTCCGCATCAGGCGGGAATCAAGCAAGCACAAAAAAGCCTCTTTGGTTAGTTCCAAAGAGGCTTCGTTTTATACCGTCCTATTCCTTACTTCGCATAAGCTACGGAGCGCGTTTCGCGGATAACCGTAATCTTTACCTGTCCGGGATAAGTCATCTCGTTCTGTATCTTCGAGGCTATCTGTCCGCTCAGTGCCTCCGTTTCGGCATCGTCCATCTTGTCGGCGCCAACTATCACGCGCAGCTCGCGGCCAGCCTGAATAGCGTAGGTCTTAGTAACGCCGGGGTAGCTCATCGCAATAGCCTCGAGGTCGTTCAGACGCTTGATGTACGCCTCAACGATTTCGCGACGGGCACCGGGACGGGCACCCGATATGGCATCGCAAATCTGTACGATGGGAGCCAGCAGCGTCTGCATCTCCGTCTCGTCGTGGTGAGCCCCAATCGCATTGCAGATGTCAGGCTTCTCCTTATACTTCTCTGCAATCTTGGCACCATAGAGTGCGTGGGGCAGCTCGCTCTCCTCATCGGGCACCTTACCAATGTCGTGCAGCAGTCCGGCACGCTTGGCCTTTTTCGGGTTCAGGCCCAGCTCCGATGCCATCACGGCACAGAGGTTAGCCGTCTCACGAGCGTGCTGCAACAAGTTCTGGCCGTAAGAGGAACGGTACTTCATCTTACCAATGATGCGAATCAGCTCCGGGTGCAGGCCGTGAATGCCGAGGTCAATGGCAGTGCGCTTACCCGTCTCTATTATCTCGTTCTCCAGCTGCTTCTTCACCTTGGCAACCACCTCCTCGATGCGGGCAGGATGGATACGTCCGTCGGCCACCAACTGGTGAAGAGCCAGACGGCAAGTCTCACGGCGCACAGGGTCGAAGGCCGAGATAACGATAGCCTCAGGCGTGTCGTCAACCACGATTTCCACACCGCAGGCAGCCTCCAGCGCACGAATATTACGTCCCTCACGGCCAATCACACGACCCTTCACGTCGTCGTTGTCAATATGGAACACGCTGACCGAGTTCTCTACAGCCGTTTCCGTGGCCACGCGCTGTATGGTCTGGATGACTATTTTCTTGGCCTGCGCATTGGCGTTGAGCTTTGCCTCGTCCATAATCTCATTGATGTAAGCCTGAGCATCCGTCCTCGCCTCGTCCTTCAGCGACTCAACCAGTCGCGTCTTGGCCTCGTCGGCTGACAGCCCCGACAGCTCTTCCAGCTTGGCCCGCTCCTGCATCTGCATCTTGTCCAGCTCCTCCTGCTTCATCGCCAGCAGCTTCTTCTCGTTCTCCATGCGGTTCTGCTGGTTGTCCAGCTCGTTCTTCCTGCGGCCCAGCTCCTCTTGGCGCTGGTTCAGCGAGAGCTCACGCTGCTTCAGCTTGTTCTCGTTCTGCTGGTTCTGCTGGTTACGCTGCTGCGCCTCCTTCTCCAGCTCGCTCTTCTTGTTCAGGAATTTCTCCTTCACCTCCAGCAGCTTCTTTTCCTTAATAACTTCCGCCTCTTTCGTGGCGGCCTCAACCATCTCATTATATTTTCCCTTAATGACATAACGGAAAATCATGAAGCCACACACGCCGCCCAGCACAAGGGCAGCCACTATGGCAATAATAGCAACAATAATGTTCATAATATATTATATAAGTTTAATGTTCTTGCCTGTTAATCATCATCACCGAAGCGCATCTTCAATCTCTGCGGTAAGCCGTGCAAGAACATTATCATAGGGCACTGTATCATTATGGGAACGCTCCTTCTGATACATCAGCGCGATGTCTATCAGCGTCATCAGCGCTACTGTATGGTCACTCTTGCGTCCCTTGTATGCCTGGGCATAGGCATTATAACGCTCGGTGATGAGCTTGGCTGCCAAACGATAGAACTCCTCGTCATCCCTATTGATGACAACCTCTATCTCTTCGTCGTAGACGTGCAGTCTTATATGTAGTCGGTCCTTATTCTGTTCTGCCATGGCTTGTTCCCCCTTCGCTTACTTTTCGTCACTGAGGATTGCAATGCACTTATTGACATCACGGATGAGCTTTGACAACCTTTCCTTGGCATCGGACAGATTACCGTCGGATATTTCAATCATCTTAGCCATCTTGAGTGACTGGTAGTCATTCTGCTGTTGTTCCAACTTCTCACGCAACGCAGCGGCATCCTTCTCGCCCTTCTCCACCATTGCATATAGCTCGGCATTCTCCTTCTTCAGCTCCTGAACTCGGAGAACGAGCTGATGCAAGCGGGTCTCAAACATTGCTAAAGTCTTCTCGTTGGCAGTCATACCATCATCACTTTATTCTACAAAGGTAGTTATTTTCCTGTGAACTCTAACCTTTGAGCCTCGAACTTTATGTTTTGTTAACTTATCAGTCCTTTATTCCTTGGGGCGCGGCTCCTTCTTGGCCAGCATCACCACCTTATAGACAAAGTTGGTCGTCCATGCTTGCGAGAAGCCCAGCTTCTGTGCATACTGGCGAATACCCACCACCGTCTTCATCACGCCCGGGTCGCTAAAGTCATTCTTATTAAAGATGTCGTTCACCGTCTTCTGGGTCATGGTATAGAGGGCACTCTTGAAGAATCCCGGCAAGCGCAGCTTGAACTTCATCAGGTTGCCCGTCAGCATCATCAAGTCCTGCGTAAAACCCGAGAACTGATACATATACGTCTGCACGTCCTGTATCTTCTTGCAGCGCTTGCGAATGCTAGCATCAATCTCCTTGGTGAAGTTGTCGTCCATGCCGTATAGCTCTTTCAGCATCTTCTTACAGCGTGACTTCTCTGCCAGTCCCAGCTTGTTATTCTGTGTGGGCACCTTCAGCGTTGCCTTGAAAACCCGCAGGTCAGGCAAGGCGGCCAAGTTCGTAATGCCTAAGTCGGATGCCATCACAGCCTGAAAATAAACACGAATCAACGTCATGAAGTCCTCCATGCCACCTGTCTTCTGTGCTTCCTCCTTTTTCCCAAATAATTTACTTATAAAACTCATTATTTCCTTGAATTATCAATTAATTGTGTGCAAAGTTACTAAATATTTAATTATTTTCGTATATTTGCAACCGAAAATGTATTAAAAACAAGTATAAAATGAAAGGTATCGTATTAGCCGGAGGCAGCGGAACGCGCCTCTATCCCATTACTAAGGGTGTGTCGAAACAACTAATCCCTATTTTCGACAAGCCCATGATTTATTACCCCATCTCCACCTTGATGCTGGCTGGCATTCGCGAGATACTGATTATCTCTACTCCTTACGACTTGCCGGGTTTCAAGCGCCTGTTAGGCAACGGCTCCGAGCTGGGTGTGCGCTTCGAATATGCGGAACAGCCCTCTCCCGATGGTCTGGCCCAGGCCTTTATCATTGGCGAGAAGTTTATCGGCGATGACTGCGCCTGCCTTGTCTTGGGCGACAATATATTCTATGGAAGTGGCTTCACGGGTATGCTGAAGCAGGCTGTAAAGAATGCCGAGGAAGACGGTCGTGCTACCGTGTTTGGCTACTACGTCAACGACCCAGAGCGCTACGGAGTGGCTGAGTTCGATGAGAACGGCAACTGCCTTAGCATTGAGGAGAAGCCAGCAAAGCCCAAGTCAAACTATGCCGTGGTGGGTCTTTACTTCTATCCCAACAGTGTCGTGGAGATTGCCAAGAACATTAAGCCCAGTGCCCGTGGCGAGCTGGAAATCACTACCGTCAATCAAGAGTACCTGCAAAGCAAGAACCTGTTGGTTCAGACCTTACAGCGTGGCTTCGCATGGCTTGACACGGGGACACACGATTCCCTGTCGGAAGCCTCAACATTCATTGAGGTCATCGAGAAGCGACAGGGTTTGAAGGTTGCCTGCTTGGAGGAAATAGCCTACAAGCGCGGCTGGATAGACAAGGAGCAACTAAAAAAACTGGCCGAGCCGATGGCAAAGAACGACTATGGCCAGTATCTGCTGCGTCGTGCAGAGGAGTACGTTGTTAAATAACGTACTCTCTCTGCATCAAGCACCGTATTCCTCTACGCAACGGCGTAGTGCCTTGGGATTTCCCATATCATACATTTCACCTTGCAGGCGGATGCCCATCATACCGCTTTTCTTGCGCACCGTCTCCAAGGCAGCCGTCAGTTCAATCTCGCGGACATGGTCACCATCGGCATCAGCCTGTTTGATGTCTGCACCCAGCTGGGCAAACACTTCTGGGGTCAGAACATATTGGCCAAACACACTATAGTATTCTTTCTTACCTTCTGCATTACGCACGCCTAAGAACTCTTCCGCATAGCTGGCCTTAGGCTTCTCGTTCATGGTCGACACGTTGAGAACCGTGTGTTCCTTATCCTCCCACACACCACTCAGAATACCATAGTGGCTTACCTCTGCCAGAGGGACGGGATGGATGCTAATCATCAGTTGGTTATAACGCTCATACTCCTCTATCAACTGCAAAGCACAAGGCTTATTGGAGGTTGAGCGATAGAGCGTATCACCTAACAACAGCAGTACCGGCTCGTTGCCAGCAAACTCTGCGGCCTGATAGACTGCGTGCCCGAAGCCTCGTTTCTCACGCTGATAGACGTAACGCAACCGCTTGCCGATGGCAAGAATGCGGTTTTCATATTCCTGTGCTTCTGGGTTCAACTTACGCAAATGCTCTTCCGATAGTGGACGCTCGAAGAACTCTGTGTATTGCAAGCGTTCTTCCTCAGAACCTAATACCAGACAAATCTTCTCCACCCCGCTCTTCACCAGTTCTTCCAACAGTATCAGGATAACAGGGCGCACCATACCGTCAGGACAGGGAATCGGGAAGAAATCCTTCTTCAACGACCGAGTGGCAGGGTATAAGCGAGTGCCGAAGCCCGCAACAGGTATGATGGCTTTACGAACCGTGTGTACAGGATGCAGTGTCAAGGGATAGGCGCGCATTCCCTGACCATTCAGATAGTCGATTAGCTGTTGCTGAGCCTCAGCATTGCGCGCCAAGAACTGCACGGAGCCATCACCATGAGAGCCAACGCCCTTGCCGCCATAGACCAGCGGCTGAATTTGCGCGTCTTGCAACACCTGATGCAATTTAGGTGCCCACAAGGCTGGTGACATCGGAGCGATGTACTTGTCAAACATATCCTCAGCCTCCGTCATCAGCTTGCCCAACGCCTCCACCTCGCCATTGGCCATGTACTCCATCGCCCGCTTCACCACGTCGTGGTTCCATTCGCCCAGTGCCTTGTGCAGGTTCTGTTCAGCCTCGTCGGAAGCAAAGGGATAGGCCTTGTTCAAGTCGGAAAGTATCTTGATGGTGTCCTTCTCTGCACACAAGTCGGCAAAGACCCAGTAGAGCGGTTTCTTCACATTCAGTGCCTTCACCTCGATTTCGTCACCGTCAAAGGTCATCAGATTAGGCTTCACACCGAATGCACACGCTTGGTCAAGACGGCCACAACGCGACGAGGTGCGAAGCTCGCCCAGATAGGCAATGTTCATCTCGCCCAGCGTGTTCAGGTTCAGGTTATACAACTGGTTAAAGGCACGGGCTACCAGCACGCAGATGGCTGCCGACGACGACAGTCCGCTTTTCATAGGCAGCGTCATGTCAGTGATACGAATGCGCACGCCACCTACCTTGTACCACTCCAACATATAGGAAGCCACACCAGCACAATAGCAGAAGAACGAACCCGACTTAGCCACATGCTTCAGCTCAGCCTCATTCATGGGGCACGAGAAGTTGCTCCATTCGCTTTCTATCTCAGGGGCATCGCTGTACACCTCAAAGATGGGCGACTTCTCCACTTCGGCATATATGCCCTGTTCTATACCCGTGACGATAGATGCACCGGGCAGGATGTCGGCATTCATCGTGCGATAGTGTCCTGCCCAGTCAGTATGTTCTCCAAACAGGCACAAGCGGCCTGGTACGAAAAGTTTCTGCATTGCTGTGACTAATATGGTTGTTTTGATGCACAAAGATACAACAAAAATCCGACAAACCGCATTTTTTCGCTGAATTATTTGGTTAGGTTGATATTTTTATATACTTTTGCAAGCAATTCATCATATTAGTAACTCATTAAAACCCTTTGCCTATCAGGAAAACTCTACTTCATTAAAAACGATTAGCAAATGAAGGATTATGCAAGCTATACCGACGAACAGTTGGCGTTGCTTTACGTAGGAGGAAACAGCGGGGCTTTTGACGAGTTACTGGAACGCAATCAAAAGAAGCTCTATTCATACATATTATTCGTGGTCCACGACCCCGAAGTGGCTAACGATGTGTTTCAGGAGACCTTTGTTAAGGTCATCACCAAGTTGCAGGATGGGAAGTACACCGATTCCGGGAAGTTCTCTTTCTGGCTGACACGCATTGCTCACAACGTCATCATGGACAACTATCGCCATCAGAAAGCGGCCCACATCGTGGAGCCAACGGAGGGCAACGACCTGAACAAGCTACGTTCTGACGAGCTGATGGATATTAACCGTGAGAATGAGTTTGTGAACACACAAGTCATGAACGACGTTCGCCGCATGATGGACCAACTGCCTGCCCCACAGCGCGAGGTAGTCTATATGCGTTTCTATCAGGGACTGTCGTTCAAGGAAATTGCCCAGATAACGGGGGTCAGCATCAACACATCGCTGGGGCGTATGCGCTATGCACTGATAAACATGCGCCGCATGGCCCGCCAGCACCGTATCCAGCTGGATATGGAACTCTAAAGACTGCGTAGTTCGTGGATGGTCTGCTCTGGTGTAGGGCTCTTGAATATATAGCTGCCACTGACCAGCACATCGGTGCCTGCCTGTACCAGCCGTGGAGCCGTTTCGGCCTGCACGCCGCCGTCTACTTCTATCAGCGCCTTTGAGCCGCTGTCTGCTATCAGCTGGCGCAACCGTTTTACCTTCTGAATAGTATTTTCGATAAACACCTGTCCGCCGAAACCCGGATTGACACTCATCAGCAGCACCATGTCAACGTCGCCGATGATGTCCTCCAGCATCGACACAGGCGTTGACGGATTGAGCGTCACCCCTGCCTTCATACCCGCATCGTGTATTTCCTGAACGGTACGGTGCAGGTGGGTACACGCCTCCAGATGCACATTCATCATCATGGTACCCAGCTTGGCCGTCTGCCGGATATACTGCTCCGGGTGTGCTATCATGTAGTGTACGTCCAGCGGCTTGGTACACTGCCGAGCCACGGCCTCCAGCACAGGGAAACCAAAGGAAATGTTAGGCACGAACACACCGTCCATCACATCCAAGTGAAGCCAGTCGGCTTCACTGCGGTTAATCATTTCCACGTCGCGACCGAGATGCAAAAAGTCGGCAGCGAGCAACGAGGGAGATACTAATGTCGCCATATTCTTGTTTAGTTCAGACACATGACCGATGCCATTGCACCAGCCGATTTCACGTTACTGTATATGCGTGCAAACTGCTTGATGAACAAGATAGTTGACTTACGGGGCAGTGATTCGTCTTGGGTAAAACTTTGCATAGGCAATGATGTTTGAGTGCTTTTTCTTATTCTAACGCTCGCCCATCGGCTTTTATTATGTTGCGCTTACAAATTATTTCACCCTGTAGCCTTCTATCTGCTTCATCCCGTTCAAGAAGTCACGCGCCGTCATTCGCTTCTTGCCAGCCAGCTGCAACTCGACGATTTCCAACAGCTCGTCGGTAGCTGATATGCAGAGGGCCTTGCCCTCCATGCTGATGCGACCGCTACCCTGTCCCGCCTTGCCCATCTTGCGGGTCTTATAGATTTTCAGCACGGTCTCCTTGCCGTCAGGGGCCACCAGCGTTGTCCATGCTCCGGGCACGGGGCTCAGTCCCCTCACGAAGTCGTACACCTGCCTGGCCGTCTTCGTCCAGTCTATCTCACAGGTCTCCTTGAATATCTTGGGAGCGTGCTTCAGCTCGGCATCGTCTTGCGCCACGGTCTCGGGATGTCCGTTGGCAGCCACAATCAGCTCCAGCGTAGCCAGACAGAGGTTGGCCCCCAGACGCATCAGACCGTTGTAGACATACTCTACGTCAGCCTCATCGGGTATGTCAAAAGGCATTTTCTTAATGATGCGACCTGTGTCAATGTCGTGGTCCAGAAAGAACGTCGTCACGCCCGTCTGCCGCTCTCCGTTGATGACGGCCCAGTTGATGGGAGCTGCCCCACGATACTGCGGCAGCAAGGCTGCATGGACGTTGAACGTGCCGTACTCGGGCATCGCCCACACTACTTCGGGCAACATTCGGAAGGCCACCACCACCTGCAGGTTGGCGCGATACGACCGCAACGCCTCTACAAATTCGGGGTTCTTCATCTTCTCCGGCTGCAAGACGGGCAGCCCCTGCGCCACAGCATACTGCTTCACGGCTGAGGGCTGCAACACACTGCCGTGCCTGCCCACGGGCTTGTCGGGCTGCGTCACCACGGCCACTACATTATATCCGTTTTCCACCAGTGCCCGCAACGTTTCCACCGCAAACTCGGGTGTGCCCATAAACACAATTCTCAAGTCTTCTTTCGTCATACATCCATCTCTATTAGGCGTGCAAAAGTACGAAATAGTAGCGAGATAGCCAAACGGTAGGCACAAAAAAATTGCCATTTTACTTGCAGGAACGAAAATAATCCATTACCTTTGCAGTCGATTTCCAGTTCGTCGGCATAGCTCAGCTGGTTAGAGTATCACCTTGACATGGTGGGGGTCCTTGGTTCGAATCCAAGTGTCGACACATAAAGGCGGAGGACGCATCAAGTCCTCCGCCTTTATTGATGGGCACAGTCTGTGGTCTGTCCCCTTCGCGCCGAGAAAATTCAGTGGGAAGATTTGGCGGTTACGAAGATTATGCTTACTTTTGCAATCTGAACACATTAATTCACATCATGTATAACCCTTTAAATAATAAGATGTAAGAAACAGACAGTATGCAATGATAATGGGGAGACGTAGTCGTCGCTCAGCGAGGCACTCCCAAGAGGGAAAAGAGACAAACAAAATCAATTAACAACAATGGAATTGTGCGTCGTCCCCTCCACTCGTACTTAACTTAATATAACTTGAGCTTTCTGCTCTTGTTCTCTCAGTTTCGGATACCGGCAAAATATTCAATACGAGAGCAAGCAGTTCAGAAGGTTCACGTCCGTTGGGCGTGAACTGTTCTTGCTTGTTTGTATTGTATGGTCACTTGCCGGTAACCAAGAAACTGAGAATAAGCAAATCGAATGGTTGACGCCTTTTTCGTTTCAAAGCATTAGAACTAATAAAATCCAATAGTTCTTGGGCTTACCCGTTAATTAAAACATATTTAAAACACATAAAAAGAATGAAGAAGTGGTTAATTTTTATCGGCGGTGTCGTGACTGGAATGGTCTTGACTTTTGTCTTTGCTCTTATTTTCTATTTAAGCCATTCTGACCTCAGTGGTAGAACAACTTGGTTTGAAAAGCCAGGCGATGTAATCGACATTGAAACCTTTGAAGTATTTCAGGTACTTAGTGAGGATGCAGCATTGGTTTATGGTGAATCGTATGAATACTCAAGAACTATATACCTATTAACAAACGATGAAGGGAAGTATTACTACGATGACGAGGTAGTGAAAGTACCCGATGGCAAAGTAGTCAGACAAATAGGCCTATATCAATATCAGACGAAATCGGAGTTTAACAAGACTGTACCTATTATCCAAATTATGAACAAATAAAATCTTGAAGATATGAAACAGTTTATTATCACAATGCTTTTACTTGCGTCGGTAACGGCAAATGCACAAAAAGACGTAACAAAGTTTCTTGGCATTCCAGTAGATGGCACAAAAACGGAAATGAAGGAGAAACTCATAGACAAAGGATTCACTTATAATTCCCAATACGAAAACTTTGAGGGTGAGTTTAATGGGCGAGCTGTTAGGGTCTATATTGTAACTAACAACAACAAGGTTTGGCGCATCATGGTTTGTGATGCCAACACTTGTAATGAAACTGAGATAAAAATCAGGTTTAACAACCTTTGTAAACAGTTTGCAAAAAATCAGAAATATATTCCTACCGATTCTGATGCAAATGACTTTATTCTTTCTGACAAAGAAGATATTTCCTATGAAATGCTGGTGCATAAAAAGAGATATCAGGCATCATATTATCAGATTTCAGACTCTGGCCCAATAATAGACACATTAGCTGTTTATCAAGAAATAAATAACACATTATTAAAGAAATACACACAGGAACAGATAGATAATCCCTCTAAAGAACAATCAGAAGAAATGATACGTTTGCTTGAAAAAGCGGAAGCTAATATCTTTTTTGAGGTATTAGGAAAGAAATTAGTTTGGTTTATGATAAGCGAGAACTATGGTAAATATAGTATCACGATGTTTTATGACAACGAATACAACCATTCGAATGGTGAGGACTTATAGTAAAGCTAAGTACCAATGCTAAAAAACAGGTTCGGGGCGGGCGCTCTGAATGTTGAGGGCGGGCGCTCCAATGATTAAGGGCGGCCGCCCTTAATGATAAGCACGGGCGCTCTACGACCAGAGGGAGCCGTTCCGGCACCCACGCCTATCGGCTGTTTATCCCTCTCCGAGCGGCTGTTTATCCCTTCCCGAGGCACTCCGCACGATGTAAAGAGCTACTCCGCACGATGTGCGGATGCGTTTCGCACGATGGGCGCAGGCTGTCTGCTGAAATCAAGCTCGTGTTAAATAATTATAACAGGCCTGTTTTTTCTCATCAATCGTGTAGGTGTATCGGTTTTTATCACTATATTTGCCACGCATTTTTACACAATACAAACAACATTAACAGTATTAACAAACCATCAAAAAACCAAGGAGGTACACTATGAAATCATTATTTCTTGCGGCAGCCTTCGCCGTAGTAGCTACATTCCCCCAGAAGGCAGAAGCCTGCACAGGCATCACTCTCAGAACTACTAATGGCTGTACGGTCACGGCGCGCACTATTGAGTGGGCTGGCAACGACATTGGAAGCAAATACACCATCGTGCCACGGGGCTATCAGCAGCAATCGCTGACGCCTGACGGCAAGAAGAACGGCATGAAGTTCACTGCACGCTACGGCTATATCGGACTGGCCGTTGAGCAGGCTGACTATGTGGTTGAGGGTATCAATGAGGCTGGGCTGGCAGCTGGTTTGTTCTACTTCCCCGAATACGGCGAGTACGAGCCTTACATTGAGGCTGAGAGGGAGCGCACGGTAAGCGACTTCCAGCTTGTATCGTGGATACTGAGTAACTTCAAGACTATTGACGAGATGCAGGAGGCTATCAAGAACATTCGCGTGGTGGCTACTGACGCTCGAGCCTCTACGGTTCACTGGCGCATCACGGATGAGACTGGCCGTCAGGTGGTGCTCGAGATTGTAAACCGCACCCCGAAGTTCTATGAGAACACCCTCGGAGTACTAACTAACTCGCCTACGTTCGACTGGCATCTGACCAACCTGAACAACTACACCAACCTGTCGGCAGGGCCTATCAAGACGCGCAAGGTGGGCGACATCACGCTGACGGCATTCGGTGGCGGTGGTGGTCTTCACGGCATCCCGGGCGACATGACTCCCCCGTCGCGCTTCATCCGTGCCGCTTTCTTTCAGGCAACGGCACCCAAGTTTGACAATACGCAGAAGACTGTTGAGCAGGCTTTCCACATCCTGAACAACTTCGACATACCCACGGGCATACAGTTCACCGAGGGAGAGCCCGTGCCCGACATACCCAGTGCAACCCAGTGGACGGTGGCCACAGACCTGACCAACCGCCGCATCTACTACCGCACCATGTACAACAGCTCCATCCGCTGCTTCGACCTGCGCACCATCGACTTTGGCAAGGTCAAGTTCAGCTGGGCTCCCCTTGATGCGGAGAAAGCACAGCCTATCGAGATGCTTAAACCATAAACCTTTAACCATTAATAATTAAAGAAAGGCTGGCAGTCACGCAATGGACTGGCCAGCCTTTCTTAGCATATTTAATATTTACTCTTCTTACATCTGGGGCAGCTCGAGCCACTTCACGTAGCAGAGGTCCTGACGGTGAGGCAGGTTGCTGTTCTTCGGGTACATACGCACGGCACTCTTGTAAGAGCCAGCCTGCTGAGGTGTCAGCGTGGCCTCGAAGGTGTAGTTGTTGCCCTCCTTGCCAACGAGCTTCAGAGGCTCTACAGAGTAGATGCGCTCCTCGCCGTCCTTGTTGACGAAGACGTTGACCTTCTCCAGACCGATAACATCGTCCAGTCCCTGCTCGTTGATGACGTACTTGAGGGTGTACTTCTTACCCGTCTCGCATCCCATTGCAGGCACGTCCCACTCAGACGACACAACGCAGATGGCATCCCAGCGCTCGACAACGGCTTCCTTCCACTGGGCAATCTCCTTGGCCAGACGGTTGCCGTCCTTCGAAATCTCGCGGAAGCGCTTGGCCTGCTTCTCGTAGAACTTCGAGTAGTAGTCGTCAAGCTGACGCTTCATCGTGTAGTGCGGTGCAATCTGGGCAATAGAGTTCTTGATGACCTTTATCCAGCCCTTCGAGATACCCTTCTTGTCCTTGTTGTAGTAGAGAGGCACTATCTCGTTCTCCAGCAGTCCGTAGATAGTGGCTGCGTCCAGCTGGTCCTGATAGCCCTGATTCTGGTAAGTACGCTTCTCGGTGAGCGCCCATCCGGCACCCTCGCGATAGCCCTCCAACCACCAGCCGTCCTTGACGGAGAGGTTGACGACACCGTTCATCTCGGCCTTCTCGCCCGATGTACCTGATGCCTCCAGCGGACGCGTCGGGGTGTTCATCCAGATGTCGACACCCGACACGAGGCGGCGAGCCAGCAGGAAGTCGTAGTCCTCAAGGAAGATAACCTTGCCAAGGAACTCGGGGCGCTGCGAAATCTCGTAGATGCGCTTGATAAGTCCCTGTCCGGCACCGTCGGCAGGGTGAGCCTTACCAGCGAAGAGGAAGATGACAGGGTGCTCGGGGTTGTTGACAATCTTGGCCAGACGGTCAAGGTCGGTGAACAGCAGGTGGGCACGCTTGTAAGTAGCAAAGCGGCGGCAGAAGCCGATAACCAGTGCGTTGGGGTTCATGCGCTCCAGCAGGCTGACCACACGCGAGGGGTCGCCCTGATTCTTGAGCCATGTCTCGCGGAACTGCTCCTTGATATAGTCGAACAGCTTCTTCTTCAGCGCCATGCGGGTCTCCCAGATTTCCTCATCGGGACAGTTATAGATGCCCTCCCAGATGCTCTGGTTCGACTGGTCGCTCATGTGCTTCTCGTCGAAGTACTTAGCGTAGACGCGACGCCACTCAGTAGCGCACCATGTGGGGAAGTGGACACCGTTGGTAACGTAGCCCACGTGGTTCTCCTCGGGATAGTAGCCATTCCAAATAGGTGCAAACATCTTCTGCGATACCCATCCGTGCAGCTTCGACACGCCGTTGACCTCCTGACACGTGTTGCAGGCAAAGGTTGACATACAGAACTTCTCGGAGTGGTCCTCAGGATTGGTGCGACCCATGCCGATGAACTCGTCCCAAGAGATGCCGAGCTTCTGGGGATAGCCGCCCATATACTTGCCAAAAAGACCCTCGTCGAAGTAGTCGTGGCCTGCGGGCACGGGGGTGTGAACGGTATAGAGACCGCTGGCGCGCACCAGCTCCAAAGCCTGATTGAAGGTCATACCCTCCTCAATATAGTCGCAAAGGCGTTGCAGGTTGCACAGTGCAGCGTGACCCTCGTTGCAGTGGTAGATGTCCTTCTTGATGCCCAGCTTCTTGAGCAGCAGCATACCACCGACACCCAGCAGAATCTCCTGCTTCAGGCGGTTCTCCCAGTCGCCACCGTAAAGTGAGTGGGTAATGGGCTTATCGAAGTCTGAGTTCATCTCGTTGTCAGTGTCAAGCAGATAGAGCTTCACACGACCAACGTTGACGCACCACACGTAAGCGTGAACCTGATAGTTGGTATAGGGAACGTCAATCACCAGCGGATTGCCGTCCTTGTCGAGCTGACGCTCAATGGGCAGCGAGCCGAAGTTCTGCGACTCGTAGTTGGCAATCTGCTGGCCGTCCATTGACAGGCTCTGGGTGAAGTAGCCAAAACGATACAAGAAACCGACGGCACACATATCGACATTAGAGTCGGAAGCCTCCTTTACATAGTCGCCGGCCAGCATACCCAGACCGCCAGAATATATCTTCAGAGCCGAGTGAATACCATACTCCATGCAGAAGTAGGCCACCGAGGGACGGTTAGAGTCGGGCTCTACGTCCATATACTTGCGGAACAAGTCGTAGACACCGTTGATGCGCTTCATGAGCGCCTTATCCTTCACAATCTCTTCCTTACGGGCAAAGCTCAGACGCTCAAGGAGCATCACCGGATTGTGCTTCACCTCATGATAAAGCTCAGGGTCGAGGTCACGGAACAGGTCGCGTGCCTCGTAGTTCCATACCCACCACATGTTGTGGGCAATCTCGTCCAAACACTTCAACTGCTCGGGAAGGCTCGACTTAACGTTCAGTTCCTTCCACTGAGGAGCATTTGCATAATCAGCTTTAATTTTCATAATTGTATCCTAAAAATAAACTATTGTTTCTTGTTCATTCTCTCTTCCGCACGCTGTAAGGCTATGTCGTAAGCCTCGTAATAGTACTGGATAAACTCACTCCACAGTGCTTTCTTCGACAGTGCGTCGGCAGCCTTGCGACACTGGTCGGCTTCCTTCTGCGACATATTCGAGAAACGAGCCACCGTATCCTTGATGGCATCAGCCACCTCTGAATAGTTGTAGTCGGTGCGGTGAATCACCTTCACACCGTCCTCCAGTTCGCCATAGCGGCCACCCAGTTCCTTATTAGCCCAAAGGCCAAAGCCTGCCAAGTCGGTCGTGATGCAAGGCACACGGAAGGCTACAGCCTCCAGCGGTGTATAGCCCCACGGCTCATAGTATGACGGATAGATGCACAAGTCGTTGCCCAGCACTACATCATAGTAGGTCAGGTTGACGATACCATCCTTACCATCGAGATAGCACGGCAGGAAGATAACCTTCACATGGTCATCGCAGTGGTTGTGCATATCGTAGTATTTCATCATGTTCAGCACGCTGTCGTGGCTCATGTTGTGCAACCAGTGTGTTATCTGCGGCACGTCTAATGGCGTGTCGTATTGCTTCTTCTCGGCAAGTCGCTCCTGCAAGTCCTTGCGGGGCTCCCCTACCCAACCGGGCACCTCGATGAAAGCTACGACCTTTCTCTTCAAGTCACGGTCGCGCAGCAGTCGGTTCATAGCCTCTACAAAGACATCAATACCCTTGTTGCGAAATTCATAGCGGCCTGACGTTGATACTATCAGCGTGTCGTCGTCCAGTTGTTCGCCTAACAATGCGTTGGCCACCTCTAACAGGCGGCGACGGGCAGCCTTGCGCTTACGCGTAAAGACAGCAGCCTTCGGCACGAAGCTATTATCGAAACCATTGGGCAACACAACATCAACGGGCTTGTCTAACAGCTCACGGCATTCATTGGCCGTAATGTCACTTACCGTTGTGAAACAATCAACGTGCAGTGCTGTCTGCTTCTCAATCGAATGTTTCGACTGCATATTCAGTTCGCCAGCCATCTGGTCTCCGTTATAGGCAAACAGGTAATCATAAAGCGGCTTTTGGTTGCCTGCTATCGAGCGGCCAATGCTCGTGGCATGGGTCGTAAACACGGTACCCACCTGTGGCAGGTGGGCATTGATATAAAGTGCGCCCAAACCGCACATCCACTCGTTGGCATGATACACCACACGCTGCTTCGCATTGAGATAGTGATTGTAGAAGCTCTCTACCACCAACGCGGCGGCATACGAGAACATTGAAGCCTCGTCATAGTCACCATAGGCGTGGAGCGAGTCAACACCATAGTTTTCCCAAAGCCATCCGTAGATTTCGTTCTTCTGTTCAAAGAATGGATGAAAGTCAACCAGTACGGCAATCGGTTCACCGGGCACCGTCCATCGGCCTACCCGCAGCTGCAACCCTTGCTCCTTAGCCTCCCATTGCCACTGGGCAAAGAGCGACTTATCCTCCTTAAAATAGGGACTTTCACTTTCCTTCCAAAAGTCAGGACCTATAAAGATAATTCGGTCCTTCATTGCCTCCTGAAGCGTCTTTGCACGGGTTGAAAGGACAGTGTATATACCACCTACTTTGTTACAAACCTCCCAACTCGATTCAAAGATATAATCAGGACTTAACTTATTCTTTCCCATCATTGTATAGACGTATAACGGCTGCAAAGATACTTAAAAAAAATAAAAACCTACAACCTTTTTCTATATATTTTCTACGCATTCGAGTATTTATTGATTTAGATTTACTACCTTTGTTGCCAAAATCTAATATGCAAATGACAAAGAAAATCATACTCTATGTAGTACTAATGCTGGCTACGACAGGCACTAAAGCTCAACAGAACGAGGCACAGCCCTTTCGCGCGTACCTTTATAATAATGAGTACAACGTCTACCTGCGCATTAACCTATACGACCAAGACATTACCATTCCCGGACAGGAACTATATGGCCAGTTGCCAGGATTCTTGGGCAAACTACACAATTCCTTCTGCTGGGTCATTACCAGCTGTCGGGTAAAGGATGACACGGAAGCCGAGCTACAACTCATCAACGACTTTGGTAGCGAAGACCTGACAGCTACCCTCACCATCACTAATGATTCCACCTACGTGCTACGCCAAATTAACGGCAGCTCGCTCAAGGTACCTAACAAGGGAAAATGGCAGAAATTGCCAAAAGCACTGGAACTTAAAAAAAAGAAGTAAGGGGAATCCCCTTACTTTTGCATATCATAGACCACCTGCATCAGGCGCTTTCCTAACTCGTCAGCTTGCTCCATTGTTGGTGCTTCGCTGTAGACGCGGATAATAGGCTCCGTGTTCGACTTGCGCAGGTGTACCCAGCAGTCAGGGAAGTCTATCTTCACACCATCAATATCGTTTACCTGAGCGTTGGCATCTTGAGCAAATATTTCCTTCACCTTCACCAGAATGGCATCTACATCAGTGTCGGAAGTCAGGTCAATGCGGTTCTTGGCTATCTGATAGTCAGGGAACATTTGGCGCAACTCGCTCACCTTGCAGCCTTTCTTAGCTAACGATGTGAGGAACAAAGCAATACCCACCAGTGCATCGCGGCCATAATGGCTTTCAGGATAGATGACTCCGCCATTGCCCTCGCCACCTATCACGGCATTTACCTCTTTCATCTTCGTCGTTACGTTCACCTCGCCAACGGCAGCGGCTGTATAGTGACCACCATGTTTCTCGGTAACGTCACGCAACGCACGCGTAGAGCTAAGGTTCGAAACAGTAGTCAATTCCCTATTGCCACCATCTCTCTGTTTCTCATCTTCTAACACGTAGTCAGCTATACTAACCAGCGTGTACTCTTCACCGAACATGCGGCCATCCTCGCAGATGAAAGCCAGTCGGTCTACATCTGGGTCAACCACGATACCCAAGTCATAGTGTCCCGACTTTAGTTCACCCATAATGCCCTGTAGGTTCTTCTCCAACGGTTCTGGGTTATGGGCAAAGTCACCGTTAGCCTCACCATTAAGGAACTTATAACCTACCCCCAGACGCTCAAGCAGACGAGGAAGAATGATGCCGCCCACACTATTGATGCTGTCTACGCAAACGGTAAAGCGAGCCTTACGGATAGCCTCTGTATCAACCAGCCTCAGTGCCAGTACACTATCAATATGGCGTTCATTGAAGGTATTATCCTCCATGTACTTGCCCAGATGGTCAATATCGGCGTACTCAAAGTCCTCGCGCTCAGCAATGTCAAGCACTTCAGCACCATCGGCAGCCGTCAAAAATTCGCCCTCGCAGTTAAGTAGTTTCAGTGCATTCCACTGACGCGGATTGTGCGAAGCAGTAATAATGATACCGCCATCAGCTCCACTCATACGCACGGCCAACTCAGTAGTGGGCGTAGTAGCCAGTCCGATGTTGACAACATCATAACCCATGCCCATCAGAGTGCCACAAACTACATTCTTGACCATCTCGCCTGAGATACGTGCGTCACGACCAACAACAATCTTATTAGAATTGCCCTTACCGCTACGGCGGATAAAAGTAGCATAAGCCGTCGTAAACTTAACTATATCTAACGGGTTTAGCGTATCGCCGGTAGAGCCACCTATAGTGCCACGAATACCAGAAATCGATTTAATAAGTGTCATAATGATTATCTTGTCTTTTCGTAAGTAATTTCATAATAGCAAGGAATCACGCTGCCCGAAGCATCAACTGTACCCTGTGAATGAGGCACTATAAGCCGCACCTTAGCTACTTCTTCATCTTCCTCTGTTGCAGGGTCTGGTCGTCCAATGTTGACATAGTTCAAGGGAACAAGCCAGCCAGCAGGTACTGACGTAGAGCTGTGAAAACTAGACATCATGCCTGTCACAAAAGAGGCAGTAATAGTAGTACCTGTGCGAGTAGCCGTCATTTTATCGGGATAATTGGCTGTATTGTAAGTAATACCACCGATGACTATCCAAGCTTCTACATCATTACGAATAAGGACAGAATCTGTCAAAAGGTTCTTCTCCATAAAGCGACACTGAATGTTAACCGCCTTATTTTCCTCCATCTTATCGCCACATCCCTGACGCACTATCTGCATATAGACACCATTACGGTCAAAACGCACGAACTGGTTCTTTGTCAGGTCGGTTGTATAGTTCTGCGCCTTAAACTCAGCATCGCTAATTACTTGGATGCCTTCACGAGCAATAAAGTTGTTGATGGCATCACGTTCCTTCTCTTTCTTGTCAGCGTAAGTCTCATAATCATCGCAACTGGCATAAGTCATAACGAGCACCAACAGCAGTATAGGATATAACAATCTCTTCATCTTCTTTTTATTGTTTTTGGATTTGGTGGCAAAATTACAAAATTCCTCGCAATTATCAGCAATATTAGGCTACTTTAACTTGTCTTCAAAAGCAACGAAGGCCCGCTTAACAATGTCAATAGCCTCAGCCATCGCGCAATTCAATCGCCCGCCTGAAGCATTTAAATGACCTCCGCCATTGAAAAAGCGGGCGGCCACCTCATTGCAGGGAAACTTATCGACAGACCTCAACGACACCCATATCTGGTTATCTTTCTCCGTATCCTCGCGCAACGATATGCTCAACTTCAACCCCTTTATCTGTAGCGGCATATTAACCAGCCCCTCCGCATCACCCTTGACGAAGCGAAATCGCTTTAGGTCTTGTCGCTCTAAAGTAAAAAAGGCAGCATGACGCTCACTATCAACTACCAGTTTATGGCACAGCACATGACCAACCAGTCGCAGACGATGCTCGCTATAATTATGGTATACGTTACGGTAGATTTTATCTTTGTCAATACGTTTGGTCAGCAACTGACTAATAATGAAATACGTGTCAGGGTCGCATGAGTTGTAGGTAAACCCACCAGTATCAGTCATCATGCCACAATAAATAGGGACGGCATAGTGCTTACCCTGCATATCGAACAGTCCCAGTTGCCACACAACACGAAAAACGAGTTCACACGTAGACGACATCTCTGGATGGGAAATGCAGAGAGCAGTCTCCATATCGGGCCCCAAATGGTGGTCTATCAATACTTTCTTGGCAGCAGACGATTTCAGTGCATCGGCCATCTCATCGGTACGCGACGGCATATTGAAGTCCAGACAAAAGACAAGGTCGGCGACCTTCAACACCATATCAACATAGTCCTTGCGCTTATCATATCGCACTATCTTTTCAGAATTAGGCAACCACTGCAAATAGTCAGGATATTGGTCGGGGGCAACGCACAACGGCTCCTTACCCATTGTACGTAACACTTCGGCCATTCCCAACATAGAACCTAGCGCATCACCATCGGGATTAGTGTGACAGCATAACACTATCGTCTCTGCATCTTGAATGAGGGAGCGCAGCAAACTGCACTCCCCTTCAGTCATTATCGGTTTCAGCATCGTAATTAAAACAGCTTGTTGGGATACACGCCCTCATCAACGAGTTTCTGGATGCGGGCAACAGTGTCCTGACGGTCGGCGGCATAAGTAACACCAAACCATCTCGAAGTAGTGTCAAGCACCTTCACACAGGCCGTTCCGTCGTTAATGAGTTTATTGACCATCAGCGGGATAAAGAACTCAGCCTTCAGGTTCTCCATATTCTTCGGGTCACTGAGGAACTCCTTAAAGTATTCCTCCGAGTGCTCGAAATAGTCAGGGGTAAAACCCCACATATTCATTGAGACAGGCGTGTTGTCATCAACAACCACCCATTGCCCTTGCTCATCCTTATAACGGATAGGCTCACTGGCAGCACCAGCATTAGAACCATCAGCGGCACAACGCACAATCTCCGTGCGCTCAACAACTGTTGTCAGATTTTCCTGAGCGTCCTTTGAACAGACACCACGAGCTACAGTACCGTTCTCACTCAGCGTATTACCTACACGGAATCCCACCATAGCATAGTGGTTCTTAGCCCCTTCAGGCAGTTCAGACAAATACTTACCAATAACCATAAAAGCATCACGGTTATAGAAGTCGTCGCAATTAATAACGCAGAAAGGCTCCTTGATAACATCCTTACCCATCAGCACGGCATGATTGGTACCCCAGGGTTTCTGACGACCTTCTGGAACGCTAAAACCTGCAGGCAGTGCATCAATCGCCTGAAAACAGAGTTCGCACTTTACCTTACCCTCGTACTTGGAAAGAATCTGAGTGCGGAACTGTTCCTCGAAATCCTTGCGGATAACCCATACAATCTTGCCAAAACCAGCCTGAATGGCATCGTAAATACTATAGTCCATGATAGTCTCACCATTGGGACCCAGACCATCGAGCTGCTTCAGGCCGCCATAACGGCTTCCCATGCCTGCTGCCAAGAGAAATAATGTCGGTTTCATTGTGTATGAATGTTTTATTTGTTTGATAATATCATTGATGTTTGCAAAAGTACAAAATATATATCACTTTTCGCTATTTTTTCAACTCTTTAACCTTAGAAGGGATAGCCAATAGCAAAATGAAGTGTCTGGCAGTCCTTAAAATTAGAGATATTATAGAAACCCGACT
>CAMWKZ010000031.1 GCA_947174945.1 uncultured Prevotellaceae bacterium
TCCAATATGAGGGGGAGGCTTCACGCCCCCCATAAAAGCATGACGCAAAAGGGCATGAGGAAGCGGAGCTGCCGACTGGGGTTACACCCTGTGCCGACGCACTCCGCATCATGTCCCGACGTGCTCCGTACCATGTGCCGACACGCTCCGCATCATGCGCCGACCGCATCCGCACCATGCACGGACGCACTCCGCACACCTAGCCGACGGGCTCCCGACCGCCAACGCCCCAAAAGCAGCGGTCTGAGCACGTTTGCGGAAACTTTCTGCGCGAAAAGTTTGGCGGTTTCGGAAATAATGACTACCTTTGCAGCCGATTTTGAAGGAAGGTTGGCAGAGTGAACGATTGCGCTGGACTCGAAATCCGGTATACCCTTTCCGGGTATCGGGGGTTTGAATCCCTCACCTTCCGCACTTGACAAAAAAGAGGGCCTCGAGGCTCTCTTTTTTCGTGGATTTGTTAGGTGTTATGAGATTTTTTTTGTACCTTTGCCAACGTCTGCAACATTAACAAGAGCAACAACAAGAAAATGACAAGATACTACGTTCTGCTAATCATCATGCTGCTGGCAGGCTCAACAGCCCGTGCCGAGGACGGCGACAGCACCAGAGTATATACGGCGCACCAGCCGCTGGTCTATGAGGACGTATGGGACATGTGGCCCTACTCGTTCTTGGACGACAGCGGCGACCCAGCCGGCTTCAACATCGACCTCATCAGGCTGCTCATGGAGAAGCTGAACATCCCGTATGTCATCAAGCTGAAGCCCGCTGCCGAGGCCTTCAACGACCTGAAGGAGGGTCGCTCCGACCTGATGCTGGGGCTGGCCACGGGGTATCACGACGAGTTTGGGCACTACTCGCAAAACGCCATCACGCTGTTTACCCTGAGCGTGGCCACACCGAAAAGCAAGAAGGTGATGGTCAAGAACTTCCACGACCTGTCTAAAGAGAAGGTGATAGTGAACGAAGGCTCACTGTGCCACAACCTGATGCTGGAGTACGGCTGGGGCGACAACGCCTTGGCAACGGACGACATGAGAGAGGCCATACAGCAGGTCAGCGCACAAGAGGAAGGGCAGATAGTGTGGAACACGCTGTCGCTGAAGTGGCTCATGCAGCGATACCACATCGACAACTTGGAGCTGACGCCCGTCAACATGCCACACGGCGAATACAAGTTCATGTCAAACGACATCCAGCTGCTCAACCAGTTGGACAAAGCCTATACCGACCTGTACTCGAGCGAGGAGCTGCTCCCCCTGCAGAACAAGTGGTTCTATCCCGAGCGAGTGGAGAAGCCCATGCCCACATGGCTGTGGGTGCTCATAGCCACGGCAGCCCTGCTGCTCGTGCTCCTCGGCATCTACAGCATCAGCTATCGCATACAGGCCCGCCGGCTGCGCCGACAGAACGAGAGGGGCAACAAGCGGCTGGCCATGATACTGGAAACCAGTCAGATGCGTATATGGACATACGACATCGAGAGCAGCCAGTTTACATGGCACAACGAGAACGGACAGGTGGGCTATACCTACACGATTGACGAGTTCTCACACCGATACAGCGCCGACGACTTCGCCAAGCTGAAGAGCGCACTGGAGCAGCTGTCGCAACTGGGCAAGGACGAGGCCAACAAGGAGCTGACGCTGGAGCTGAGGGCCAAGGACATAGAGGACGACGACAGCGAGATGCGCGACTACCGCGTCGTCTTGTCCGTATTCAGACGCAACAAGGAGGGCAGGCCGACAGTCATCATCTGCACCCGAAAGGACATTACCAAGGAGCTGCAGATGCACCGACTGTCGGCTGAGCGCACCCTGCGCTACTGGTCCATCTTCTACACACCCATAGTGGGCATCATCATGTTCGACCGCAACGGCGTGATGACCAACATCAATCCCAAAGCCTGCGAGCTGCTCGCGTGCGATTCGGACGAGGCACTGGAGCAGCACACCCTGCTGAGCGACCTGCTCGACACGGGCGGGCTGAGCTTGGAGCAGACGGAGGGCTACTACGCCACGCTGGTGGCCGACATGGACCGGCAGGAGGAGCCGCTGCGGCAGGTTAAGTTCATACACAAGACGGGCAAGCTGTACATGGAGTTCCTGCTGATGACGGTCTACGACGACAACCAAGAGTTCTCCGACGTGCTGGCCATCTGCCGCGACGTGTCGGGCGTGGTCAGCAGCATCGACCACCAGAGCCAGATGCGCCGACGCACCGAGGCCGTCAGGGCTGAGCTGAAGGACTACACCAGCCGCATCAACACCGTACTCAGTGGCAGCGACGTGCGGCTGGCCAGCTATTCGCCCGTGTCGCACACGCTGACCATCTACAACCGCAACGACGAGATGAGCCACGCACTGCCGCAGACACGGTGCATGACGCTGGTGGCAGAGCACTCGAAGAGCATCGCCATGCACATGCTGAACCGAATGGACAAGCGCGAGCAGAAGGCGGTGGAGGCCACGGTCACGACGACGCTCCGCATCAAAGGCCAGCAGCTGGTGCTGCAATTCAAGTTGCAGCCCGTCAGCGACGCACAGGGCAAGGTAACGGAGTATCAGGGCTTGTGTCAGGACATCAGCGAGCTGTGCCACCTGCAAGGCCTGCTGGCCATAGAGACGGAGAAGGTGCAGGAGGTGGAGAACACGAAGAACAGCTTCGTCAAGAACATGGTGCAGGAGATACGCACGCCGATGAACACCGTCATCAACTACGTGGCACAGCTGGGCGACAAGGCTCCCACCGACAACGAACCCATGTTGCAGGAGGGCATACTCAGCAACGCCGACTACCTGCTGCACCTGATTGACAACGTGCTGTACCTGTCGCGACTGGAGGCGCACATGGTGGAAATCAACAGGACACCGTGCGACTTTGCACAGCTGTTTGAGTCGCAGTGCAACACGGGGTGGGCAAAATACCAGAACGCCAACACCCGATACGTGATAGAGAACCCCTACGAACAGCTGGTGGTGGACGTGGATGCCGAGAACATAGGCCACGCCATAGAGCAGCTGACGGCCAACGCCGCACAGCACACGGCGCAGGGCGTCATCCGCACACACTACGAGTACATCGGGCGACGACTGATTATCACCGTCGACGACACGGGTGAGGGAATACCGAAGAAGGAAGTGGCCCGGCTGAACAGCCAGCAGACCAACATGGCCCACCACACGAAGGGGCTGGGACTTATCATCTGCAAGGAGCTGGTCAGCCAGATGGGCGGTACGGTGGAAATCAGCTCGGAGGTGGGCGAAGGCACTACCGTCTATATCATGATACCCTGTCAGGCCACTATTGTCAAACGTAAGAAGCAGAAAGGATGAACCGAATAAGACGCATCATCACATACAGCCTCGTGCTGCTGACCGTCAGCACGGCAACCGCACTGGCACAGGCACAGCACCTGAGCAGCCGGTACAGCAAGTCGCCGCTTGTCATTGCCTGCGACTGGGACAAGCCGCCCTACGAGTTTCTGGACGACTACGGAATGCCCGCGGGCAGCAACGTCGACATACTGAAGACGATACTGGAGCGGCTGGACATTCCCTATCAGTTCGTCATGAAGGAGTGGAGCCACTCCATCAAGACCTTCGAGCGGGGCGATGCCGACCTAATAATGGCCAACGTCAACCGCTTCAAGGGCAGCAAGTACCACGCTACACAGATTATCAACTACAACCGCATCAAGGTGGCCATGACCACGGACACGGCGGCAACCATCGGCATCAACACGCTGGAGAAGGAGGGCATGGTGCTGAAGACGGGCGACTACACGGGAATGTACTTCAAGGATGCCGACTCGCTACTGATGTCCAAGATAGAATACCAGTCACCCAAGGCGGCGCTGCGCGGACTGCTGGCTGGCGACTGCAAGTACTTCGTATGGGGAGAGGAGCCGCTGAAGTGGAAGCTGAAGGAGCTGAACTTGGAGGGCATCTACCTGAACGAGGTGGGCATCCCTGTCAGCGAGGTACACCTGATAGGACGCGACAAGGAGCTGATTGACCAGATTGACGACCAGTTCTCGCGCATGAAGCAGAGCGGTGAGCTGGAACAGATATTGAACAAGTGGCTGCATCCTGAACGGGTGGAAAGCTCTGCCCCACTCATTGCCCTGTACATCACGATTGGATTCGTGGTGCTGGCCATGCTCCTCATTGTCTTCCACCGACTGACCCGCCTCCAGGTGCAGAAAGCCACGCGCAACTCGACGGAGCTGAAGGACATGATGTTCAGGGCACTGCACATGGGCAACCTCATGCTAATGCGCTACGACATTGCCAACGACCGCATGACCAACCAGTACGGCTGTACGCTGCTGCCCAAGGAGGGGCTGACGCTGGACGAGTTTGCAGCACACATCCATCCCGACCAACGGCAGGAGTTCACGAAGAAGATGGAGACACTGATAGCTGGTCGAGGGCGTAACTTTGAACTGGATAAGCGGTGGAACATGGGGACGGACAAGAAGCCCCACTGGCTGACCCTCAACGGATATGCCATCTGCGAGCTGGACGACTATGGCAAGCCCGCCTATATTGTCAACGCCATACACGATGCGACGCAGGACGTAGAGGAGAACAAGGCGGAGCGCGAGCTGGTGAACAAGTACAACCGACTGGCTAACATACCCCTCGCCTCCATATCGTTCTACGACAAGGACGGATGGCTGATAAGTACTAACGACAGCATGAAGGAGCTGTGCGGCATGAACGAGAGCGCAGAGACGAAGCGGTTCTGGGAAACGGTGTGTATGTTTGACGTGCCTACCTTCCGCAACATATACTCGAAGGAGGAGATGGACGACCTGCTGGTGTGCCAGCACATGCTATACCCGGAAATGGGGCTCGACAAGTATATCGAGTTCCACGTTAGCCCGCTGTTCAGTGCCGAGGGCATCGTGAACTATCTGATAGCGGCCACCGACAGGACGAGCGAGCGCAATCTGGACCACGAACTGCACAGACAGGAGCATGAGGCGAACCTGATGAAGCAGCAGACGGAGGAGTTTAAGCAACAGCTGGGCTTCCTGCTGGAGAACACGGGACGCACGCTGCAAGAGGACGAGCAGACGGGCGGGCTGCGCGTGGTCGTTGACACCCGACAGCTGGAAGACACCCGTCAGCAGCTGGAGGAGCAGACCAAGCTGGCCAGCGAGAGCGTGAAGCTGAAGAGCGCATTCCTCGCCAGCATGACCCACGAACTGCGCACACCGCTGAACGCCATCGTGGGCTTTACCGGCATACTGAGCCAGCTGGGCAGTGAGGAGGAGCGCATGGAGTATGTGCGCATCATCCGTAACAGCAGTGATATGCTGCAACGCCTTATCAACGACGTTATCGAAGCGTCGTCGCTGACGGACGGCTCTATCATCATCCGACCCGAGGAGACTGACTTTGCCGCCGACTTCGACGACATCTGCCAGACGTTGCAACAGCGCATACAGAACACGGAGGTGACGTTCATCAAGGAAAACCCCTACGATACGTTTATCACCACAGTGGATATTGAGCGCATACAGCAGGTGCTGACCAACTTCGTGACCAATGCCGTGAAGTTTACCAAGCAGGGGCACATTCGCGTGGGCTACCGTTATGAGCGGTCTGGGCTTTACCTGTACTGTGAGGACACGGGCATCGGCATTCCAGCCAGCGAACATCAGCACATCTTTGAACGCTTTGTCAAGCTGGACGAGTTTGTGCAGGGAACGGGTCTGGGACTGACCATCTGTAAGTCGATAGCCGAGCGCTGTCACGGCGAGATAGGTGTCGACAGCAAGGGCGAAGGACAGGGTGCCACGTTCTGGCTATGGATTCCCTGTGAGCGGAAAGTATAAAATGTGAGTATATGAGAAAGATAATGTGGTTGGTCATGGCTGCCGTTCTGACGACGGCCTGCCAAGAGTCGCTGGAGGAGCGCTGTGCGCGCGAGGCGAAGGAATATACGGAGAAGCACTGCCCTATCCCTGTTGCCAAGGACATCGTGATGGACAGCATGACATTTGACAAGGCATCGCACACCATCACCTATGCCTACACGTTGCGGGGTGAGCTGGACGACTCGGCAGTGGTCAACGGTGTCAACTCGCGCGAGCTGCTGCTGACACAAGTGAAGAACAGTGCCAACCTGCGGCAATATAAGGAGGCGGGCTATAGTTTCCGCTATGTCTACCACTCGAAAAAGGACAAGGGGACTAAGCTGTTTGACACGACGTTCAAAGAGAAAGACTACCGATAAACATGGAATTAAAAAGAAACAACCGTTAGGACTTAGGGTTCTAACGGTTGTTTCTTTAGTTGCTCCAGTGCCCTGCACAACTGGTCGGGGCAACTGGTGTTCTTCGTACCGCAGCGGATGCCGTCAATGCGGTGAAGCACATCGTCAATCTTCTGCCCACGCACCAACTGGGCAATCCCTTGGAGGTTGCCATTACAACCTCCAAGGAAAAACACCTGTTGTATGACATCGTTTTCGTCGCAGGTCACGTCAATCATCCGTGAGCAGGTGCCCTGCGTCTCGTACATGATATGCTTCGTAGCCATTTATCCTTCGACGGCCTCTGGCTTCATGTTGGTGTACACCGTCTGTACGTCGTCAAAGTCCTCGAGCTTCTCTACCATCTTGTCAATGGTCTCGCGCTCCTCGGGAGTAACATCCTTCAGGTCGTTGGGAATACGGGTAAACTCAGCACCCGTCACCTCAAAGCCATTCTCCTCCAAATGCTTCTGAATGGCACCGAACGACTGCGGGTCGCCATAGATGGTGATGCTGTTCTCCTCCTCGTCCTCGTCGTACTCATCCTCTACACCATAGTCAATGAGGTCGAGAATCATCTCGTCCATATCCAGCCCGTCCTTCTTCTTGAAGGTGAAGACAGACTTATGGTCAAAGAGGAACGACAGCGAGCCCTGTGTGCCAAGGTTGCCGTTAAACTTGTTGAAGACACTGCGCACGTCGCCCACGGTACGGGTGGTGTTGTCGGTCAGCGTATCAACAAAGATGGCTATGCCGTGAGGGCCATATCCCTCGTAGGTTACCTCCTTGTAGTCGCTCTGGTCCTTACCCATAGCGTTCTTAATGGCACGCTCGATGTTATCCTTCGGCATGTTCTCGCGCTTGGCGTTGGCAATGATGGCGCGCAGCGTCGGGTTGTTCTCGGGCTCCGGGCCGCCAGACTTCACGGCAATGGCAATTTGCTTGCCAATCTTGGTAAACGTCTTGGCCATGTGGCCCCATCTCTTCATCTTTGTCGCTTTACGATATTCAAATGCTCTTCCCATTGTTATTTAATTGATTATTTGTGATAGTCTATTGTTCATTAGCGCAGCTCTGCTCCCAGCTTCTGCTTCAGGTTGTTGATGAGCTTCTGCATGATAGCGTCAATCTGCTTGTCGCCCATCGTCTTCTCCGTGTCTTGCAGGATGAAGTTGACGGCATACGACTTCTTGCCAGCAGGCAGCTTGTCGCCCTCGTAGACATCAAACAGCTCTACCTTTCTGAGCAGTTTCTTCTCCGTCTGGCGGGCAATGGCCTCAATCTGCGCAAACTCTACGCTCTTGTCAATGAGCAGGGCGAGGTCGCGGCTGACGGTGGGGAACTTAGGTATCTCAGTGAACTCCACCTTCTGCTTGCGGATGACCTTCATCAGTGCCGTCCAGTTCAGCTCGGCATAGTAAACGGTTGTGTCAATGTCGGCACCTTTCTGCACCTTCTTCGACAGTACGCCCAACTCTATCAGCTTCTTGCCTCCACGGTTCTCGATGGTCAGTCCTGCTGAGAAGATGGGGTTGTCAGACTTCTTGCGAACCAACATTCCGGGCTGCACACCGATGCGTGCCAAGATGTTATCCACATGAGCATCAAGCTCGGCAAAAGAGGTGTCCTCGTTGGCGTGAGCCCATGAGCCTTCCACGCGCTTACCCGTCAGCCAAATACCTAAATGGTACTGCTCCAAATATGCCTGCATGGGGTTGTCCTCATTCTGCTTGTCGGGCGAGAAGTAATAGACGTTGCCGAACTCAAAGAAACGGCAGTTGCCATTCTTGCGCTTGGCGTTGTGCTCAATGCTCTCCAGTCCACCGTAGAGTAGCGTCTGGCGCATTACGTTCAAATCGCTCGACAGGGGATTCATAATGTGTACCAGTCCCTTCTGCTGCTCCTCGTCGTAATACGATGACTTACTTAACGAGTTGTTCAGTATCTCATTGAAGCCGGCACCTACCAACTGTTCGCTTACCAGATTAGCCAGCTTGTGCTTTTGGTCTTCCTCACCCTTGATAACCAAGCTCGACTTCAACTGCGTAGGAATCTCCACGTTGTTGTAGCCATAGATGCGCAGGATGTCTTCCACCACGTCGCACGGACGCTGTACGTCTACGCGATAGGCTGGTACACAAAGCCGAATGCCTTGCTCGTTCTCCTCTAAAATCTCCATCTCCAACGAAAGGCAGATAGACTTCAGGGTTGCGAGGTCAATGTGCTTGCCGATAAGTGAGTCAACATAGTTGAATTTCAGGTCAACCACGGTGTTCTCTATCTTGGTGGGATATACGTCTTTAATATCCATCGACACCTTACCGCCTGCCAGCTGTTGGCATAACAGGGCAGCATACTCCAATGCATCAATGGTTCCGTTGGGGTCGATGCCACGCTCGAAACGGAACGAAGCATCCGTAGACAAGCCATGACGACGGGCCGACTTGCGAATCCATGTGGGATGGAAGTAAGCCGCCTCAAGCACTACGTTACGGGTGGTCTCGTATGTGCCACTGCCCTTACCGCCAAACACACCGGCGATGCACATCGGCTCCTCGGCATTACAAATGGCTAAATCGCGGTCGCTCAGCTTGTGCTCCACACCGTCCAAAGTCTGGAAAGGCGTTCCATCAGGCATGGTCTTAACCACAATCTTGTGTCCCTTCACCATGTCAGCGTCGAAGCAGTGCAGGGGCTGACCCAATGCCATCATCACGTAGTTGGTAATGTCGACAATATTGTTGATGGGGCGCAGGCCGATGGTAGTCAGTTTAGTCTTCAGCCACTCAGGAGACTCTTTCACCTCACAGTCGGTAATGCTTACGCAGGCATAACGCTTACAAGCATCCGTGTTCTCAATCTCCACCTCAATAGGCAGGTCGTGGTTATCAACGGAGAAGCCGTCAACCTCTGGACGATGGAGGGCTGTATTGTAACCGTTCTGCTTGAGCCATGCGTAAAGGTCGCGAGCCACGCCCCAGTGCGAAAGTGCGTCGGCACGGTTGGCCGTGATGTCCACCTCAATGAGCCAGTCGCTTTCCAAATGATAGTATTCTGCGGCAGGCGTACCCACCACTGCATCGTCAGGCAACACGATGATACCGTCGTGCGAAGAGCCTACGCCAATCTCGTCCTCGGCACAAATCATGCCCAAAGACTCGACACCGCGCAGCTTTGACTTCTTAATCTGAAACTCCTTGTCGCCGTCGTAGAGCACGCAGCCTAGGTCGGCCACAATCACTTTCTGACCGGCAGCCACGTTGGGCGCACCGCATACAATCTGCTGGGGCTCGCCCTTGCCTAAATCAACGGTGGTAACGTGCAGGTGGTCAGAATCGGGATGCATCTCGCACGTTAGCACCTGACCAACGTAGAGTCCCTTCAGTCCACCCTTAATGCTTTGTACCTCTTCGAGTGCATCGACTTCCAGTCCTGTCGAAGTCAGCGCGTCGCACACCTGTTGCGGTGTCAGCTCGAAGTCAACATATTCTTTTAACCATTTATACGATATATTCATTGCAATGAAGTTGTTATATTCTGAAAATCCGTGCAAAGGTACAAAAAATCGGGCAAAGCACAAAGCATTTGCCCGACTTTTATTCGTCATACAACAGCGGCACTTACTCCTCTTCTGGCGTAATGAGCTTATAGCCCTTGCCGTGGATATTGATAATCTCAATCTGCGGGTCATCTTTCAGGTGCTTACGCAGCTTGGTAATATAAACATCCATTGAACGGGCATTGAAGTAATTGTCGTCTATCCAAATGGTTTTCAGGGCGAAATCACGCTGCAATATCTCGTTGGAGTGCGAGCAAAGCAAGGTCAGCAACTCGTTCTCCTTAGTGGTCAGCTTGGTCTGCTTCTCACCGATGGAAAGCAGCTGCTTCTGGGTATCGAAGATGAACTTACCGATGCGGTAGACGGAGCTTTCCTTATTCTTCTTGCCACGCACACGGCGCAGGATAGCCTCAATACGGAACACGAGTTCTTCCATTGAGAAAGGCTTGGTGATATAGTCGTCGGCACCTATCTTGAAACCCTCCAAGATGTCTTCCTTCAACGTCTTAGCCGTCAGGAAAATAATGGGTATGTCGGCATTGGCCTGACGAATTTCCTGTGCCAGCGTGAAGCCATCCTTCTTGGGCATCATCACGTCAAGCACGCAGATGTCAAACTTGGTCTTCAGGAAGGCTTTATAGCCTGCCTCACCATCGGGGCAGAGTTCTGCCATGTAACCCTTGGCTGCTAAGTATTCACGCAACAGCATTCCGAGGTTCTCATCGTCTTCGCAAAGAAGAATTTTCAGTTTTTCGTCCATAATTCTATTCGTTTAGTGTTAATAATTAATCTTCCTTCATCACGGGCAGTGAGATGGTAAACTTTGTGCCCTTCCCTACCTCACTCTCCGCCTTGATGTCGCCTTGGTGCAGGTCAATCACCTTTTTCACGTAGGCCAGTCCCAGCCCAAAGCCCTTCACGTCATGCTTGTTACCCGTATGCACACGGTAGAACTTATCAAATATCTTCTTCAGGTTCTCCCGCTTGATACCTAATCCCGTATCGCGAATGCTTAGGTAGAGCTTCTCCGAGTCGTTCCATGTGTGGATATAGATGTCAAGCGGTTCGTCCTGTTTGCGATACTTCACCGCATTGTCCAACAGGTTAGTGATAGCATTCTGGAAATGCACCTCATCGACATAGATGGCTGAGTCGACAGCCTCTATCTGCGTATAAATCTTACCACCCGTATGCTCCACACGCAAGGTGAACGTCAGGGCCAGTTGCTCCACCATCTCGTTCAAGTCAAGCTCTTTCTTCTTAAATACCACACTTTTCTTGTCAAACATCGACATCTGAAGCACCTTCTCCACCAAGAACCGCAACCGCTTCGACTCATCGCCAATAACACTGCTCAAGTGCTTGGTCATCTGTTCCGTCTTGGTCACCGAGTCATCGTTCATCATCTGGGCAGCCAGCGAGATAGAGGCAATGGGCGTCTTCAACTCATGGGTCATGTTGTTGATAAAGTCATTCTTAATCTCCGTGTACCGCTTCTGTCGGAAGATGACAACAATGGTAAAGAGGAACGTGATAAGCAGCACAATGGTGAAGATAATACTGGGTATCATGAAGCGCACACTGGAGAAGATATACGAGTTCATCTCCGGGAAGTGGATGCGCACCACGCCCATCTTTGACTGCGGGTCTTTGCGGAAGAGCACCTGCTGATAGGTGTACTCACGTCCCTTGTCCTCGTAGTCGGGGCAGCGATACACTTCGCGACCGTCCGTAGTCGACACCGTTAGGTGGAAGGGTATGTTAATACCGTTATTGATAAGCTCGTTGCGGATGTCTTGGTCTAACATTCTGAAGTTCACACGCTCCTTCAATGGCCTGTCGCTGGCAGTATAGAGGATGTTATAAACCACCTCGTCCAACAACGCCTTCTGATAGACGTAGCGGTTGCGCACTATCTCCTGCATCGTCTTTGTGGCATCGGCCAGTGAGTTCTTATCCTTACTCATGATGACGGCCTTAGGCACGGAGGCAGGCTTCATCTCAAACGTCTTCAACTGAAACGAAGAATAGACAGTTCCATCGTCGGCAGCCACGGCAAACTGGTGCGAATGCTTGATGGTGCCGTCCAGTCCGTCAATCATCACGGAGTCCTGAGTAAAAGCCCTGCGCTCCGTTTCATTCACGTCCTTCTCCAGATACCTTAGGGTTTCATCCACCTCCAAGTTGTGAGACGCCTGATAGAGCGAGCGGTTCACACTCTCATCGAACTGCTCTTTCTTCATCTTTACCATCTCCTCGACATAGGAGAACTGAAGGAAGAGCAGCACCAGGAACGAGAATCCCATGATGATGGCTATGGCCCATATAGTAGACTTCTTCATATCGGTTGCAAAGATAACGCATTTCCCGATACGAAGAAGTCTTATAGTTAATTATTTCCGTTAAATTTAACGTCTTTAACTACTTTATGATGTTTTAGTTAAAAATGCAGTCTTACATCACACCCTAACTGGATTGGATTGCCACGTTGGGCGAAGTACAGTTTCTCTCCGCCGAAGCTGCTATCAATGGCAAACGTGTTGTAGTTGGCGTTAGTCAGGTTGCGCCCCCACAAGGAAACGGTGACGGGCGACAGGTCGGCATCAATATGGGCACCCAATTCGGCATACATCCGTTGGCTATAGCTGTTGGCAGCATCCCAGTAGGTTTTGCCCTGCGCATTCACGTTAATACCGACGGTCACACTGCGCAGCACACTGCCACCCATGTCTATACGATAGTCGGCATTGGCAGACAACGTATGCTGGGGCGCATACGGCACATACTTACCCGAATAGTCGATAGCCTCATTCTTGCCATCAACGGTCACGCTATCCATATACTCCTTAAACTTGGCGTGTGTATAGCCATAGCTGACAGCCCAGTTCAGGTGGTCGTCCAGCGCACTGCCACGCAGCGTTGCCTCAAGCCCACAACTGTAGCTACGGCCTGCATTGACCATCGAACGACCGAAGCCGTACTGAGTGGCAAAGACCGAAAGCTGCTGGTTGTGCAGTTGCATATAGTAGGCTGAGAGGTCTAAATGCAGTGTATTGCCAAAGAGATTCAAGTGCGTACCCACTTCGTAGTTCCACGACTCCTCGGGCTTATATAATATAGTATTACGGATATTGTCATAAGCAGCAGCATCGTGCGTGAGTTCCACATCGCCGCGAGCAGTCTGGGCACTACCCTGCAACTCGGCTTGCAGGATGTCGCTGAACATCTGGATATTGAAACCACCAGCCCGATAGCCTTTTGCCACAAGGGCATAGACGTTACTGCCCGACTGGCCGACGCGCCATGTCAGTCCCACCTTGGGCAACAGCTGTTCAAACGTAGCCTTCTCCTCTCTTTCCAGCACCGAGCGCACACTGGCTTTCACGTTGACACCCATGATACTCTCATCAAGGTGAGTTACTGCACTGGTGGCATACGCTAACGAGTTCCGACTGATGTCGTAGCGGAAGCCCAGCGTGGCCGTCAGGCGGTCTGTCAGGTTCAGATGTGTCTCGTGAAAGAATCCGTAGTTGGTCTGCGGCGTATGGAAGAGGCCTGGAATGGTTTCGGTCTCCATCGTGATGTGGCATCCACCGAGACGCTCAATCATGGCAGCGGCGGCGGCCATACCCATTTTCTGCGCCATCGCATTGAGCATACCATTATAGGCATAGTCCTCTATCTGCTTAGAGAGGAAACGGTTCATCTCCGGGTCAAAGAACACGGGGGCATCGGTCTTCAGCCACTGATGTGAGAAGAATGCACCCGTGGTGCCCTGCCAAACGCCCAGCTGGTGGGTCTTGTGTACGAGTTCCTGCGTCACGCTGTTCTGCAGCTGCTTCTCCCGCATGTGCATATAGTCGAGCGGACGATAGTCAATGTCCATCAGCATATCGTCATTCAGATACTGCCAACTGGCGGTATAGGCCACGTCAGCATGGTTGCCAGCATAGGTCAGGTTCAGTCCTGCATTCATCATGTTGCGCTTATAGTTGCCCTGATGATTGGTTGCAGGGTTGGCCGCCCGCCTCAGGTCATCGTCCAACTGCCCGTAAGCAAAGCCGTTCTGGCGCACATACTGATAGTCGGCAGTCATGTCGAGCGTCAGGCGTTCCGACGGCTTGGCCACGAAACGCAGGCGCCCACCCGCCTCGTCCATATTGTCGGCACGCCCGTTGTCAAAGTCGTTGCGCAGAAAACCATTGGTTCCGTTATAGAAAGCAGCTAACGAGAGAGCAGCGCGGTCGCTAAGGCGGCGGTAGTGGGCTGCCTCTGCCGTGCGCTGGAAGTAGGTGCCGACACTGAGCCGAACATCCGTTCCCTGATAGTTCATCGGGTTCTTGGTATAGATGCGCACCAGCCCCCCCTCGGTGTTGATGCCATAGAGCGTTCCCTGCGGGCCTCTCAGCACATCGACGCGATTGATGCCAAAGAAGTGGCTGTTAAAGGCCGACTTCGACATTAAGGGCACGTTATCAACATAAACACCCATCGAAGGGCTGTTGATACGCGAGCCGATGCCCCTGACGTACATGGCCGACGTATAGCGCGAACCATAGGCGGGCATGACAAACGACGGCACATAGCACGACGCATCGCGCAGGTCGCGCACGCCCAACTGGGTCAGCTCGCCAGAGGTAAGCACCGTCGAGCTCATGGGCTGACGGCGCAGCTTCTGATATTCCTTTGACTGAGACACCACGACCACCTCATCAAGGTCGTAGACGCGTGATGAATCGGCCAGCTCGCGACGGCTGTCTGCCATTGCAGGCAACAGCGCGCTCAAGGCCACCACCAACGATAATGCTTTCTTCATATTATTCATAAACAATTACGGGTGCAAAGGTACTGCTTTCCCCTGACACCCGCAATCCACATTTATATGGATTTTTCACGACTGGCGCTGCCGCACGGCTTCGAACATCAGCACGGCTGCCGACACGGAAACATTGAGCGAATCGCCCATGCCCAGCATGGGGATGCGGATATGGGCATCGGCTGCCTCGCGCCACTGGGCGGTCAGCCCCGTGGCCTCAGTCCCCATGACGATGGCCGTCGGGCCAGTCATGTCAGTCTCGTAGTAGTAATGGGAGTCTTGCAACTGGGCGGTCAGCAACTGGATGCCCTTGGCCTTGAGCCAGCGGATGCACTCGTCCGTGGTGCAAGCCACACAGGGTACGCTAAAGAAGGCACCCACCGAAGCGCGAATCAGATTGGGGTTGTAGAGGTCGGTCAGCGGGTCGCACACGATAACGGCATCCACATTGGCCGCATCGGCAGAGCGCAAGACGGCCCCGAGATTGCCGGGCTTCTCAACGCTCTCGAGCACAACGATGAGCGGCGACTTGCGTAATGGCAGGTCGGCCAGCGTGGCCTGACGGGCTACGACCTCGGCAATGACGCCCTCCGTACCGCCCCGATACGCCACCTTATTATATATATCAGCCGTCACCTGATAGACACGGGCAGCCTCCACCTGCGGTTCCTCCACTCCAAAGATGGCAGGACACCAGAACAAGGTGTCTACCCTATAGCCACGGCTGACGCACCGCTCCAGTTCCCTGCGCCCCTCCACGACAAACAGCCCGCTCTTGCGCCGCTCCGAAGACTTCTGCTGCAACTCCAAGAGACGGCGCACCTTCGGGTTCTGCATACTGATGAGCTGCTCCGTCATAGCTCCTCGCATTCTTTCACCCACAGCGTGCTGCAGGCATCGCTGGCCATGCGCCAGTCGCCACGCGGCGACAGCGAGATGCTGCCCACCTTGGGGCCGTCGGGCAGACAAGAGCGCTTGAACTGCTGCGAGAAGAAGCGACGGCAGAACGTGGTGAGCCACTTCTTGATGGTCTCACGGTCATACTCCTTGCCAAAGGCGTGCTGGGCCATGAGGAAAATCTTGGCGGGACGGAACCCGAAGCGTATAAAGTAATAGAGGAAGAAGTCGTGCAGCTCGTATGGGCCTACGAGGTCTTCCGTCTTCTGCTGGATGTTGCCCTCAGCATCGGCGGGCGTTAGCTCGGGCGATATGGGGGTGTTGACGATGTCAATCAGCGTGTCGCGCTGGGCACCGAACATGGGCAGCAGGGCGATGTAGCGGATGACGTACTGGATGAGTGTCTTGGGAACGCCTGCGTTCACGCCGTACATCGACATGTGGTCGCCGTTGTAGGTGGCCCACCCAAGGGCTAACTCTGAGAGGTCGCCCGTGCCGACCACCAGTGCGCTGAGCTTGTTGGCAAGGTCCATCAGTATCTGGGTGCGCTCGCGAGCCTGCGAGTTTTCATAGGTGGCATCGTGGTGCGAGGCATCGTGACCGATGTCCTCGAAGTGCTGGAGAACGGCCTTCGAGATGGGAATCTCCATCTGCGATATGCCCAAGGTCTGCATCAGCGCCGATGCGTTGTCGTGGGTGCGGTCGGTAGTGCCAAATCCCGGCATGGTGACACCGATGATGCCCTTGCGGTCGAGCCCCAGCTTGTCGAAGGTACGCACGCACACGAGCAGTGCCAAGGTGGAGTCGAGCCCACCGCTGATGCCAATGACCACGTGCTGGCTGTTGGTGTGCAGCAGTCGCTTGGCCAGTCCGGCGGTCTGTATGTTCAGTATGTCCTCGCACGTCTCGGCCATGTCTGCGTCAGCAGGGATGAAGGGGTGCGGGTTGATGGTACGGGTCAGCTCAAACGGATGTTCGCCTGCGACGGCCTTCGCATCAATGAGCAATGCGTGGGCATGGCGCTGGGCGTTGATGAACGTCGAGTTGTTCTGACGGTCGGTGCGCAGTCGCTCCACGTCGAGCTGGGCGGTCTGCAACTGCGGCTGGAACGAGTAGCGGTCGCCCTCGGCGAGCAGCCGTCCGTTCTCGAATATCATGGCATTGCCTCCGTAGACGGCATCCTGCGTCGACTCGCCGAATCCGCTCGACGCATAGACGTAGCCGCTCATGGTGCGCGCACTCTGCTGAGCCAGCAGCGAGCGCAGGTAGCGGTGCTTGCCGATAAGCTCATTGCTGGCCGAGCAGTTCAGGATGATGTCGGCTCCAGCCATTGTGAGGTTGTTGCTGGGGGGAACGGGTGCCCACACGTCTTCGCATATCTCGATGCCGAACTTGACCCCGTCGCTCGTCTGGAACAGCTTGGGCTCGGCTGACAGCGTGATGGGCGAACCAGCCAGATAGATGCTGACGGGGCTAAGGTCTTGCGCCGAGGCAAACCAGCGCTTCTCGTAGAACTCGTTGTAGTTGGGCAGGTAGGTCTTGGGAACCACGCCCAGCAGGGTGCCCGACTGGATGACGACGGCGCAGTTGAGCAACAGGCCGCCTGCCTGCACGGGCATTCCTACGATGCTGATGACGTCGAGCTTGCGGGTGAAGTCGAGCAGCATGAGCAGCCCCTCCTCGGCCTTGGCCAGCAGCAACTGGTTCTGAAACAGGTCCTGACATGTGTAGCCCGTCAGGCTCAACTCGGGGAAGCAGAGCACTTCTACGCCCTCTCCCTCGGCCACGGCTATCAGCCGCTCTATCTCCTGCACGTTGTATTCGACGTCGGCCACCTTGACGGCTGGCACGGCAGCGCCTACTTTGATAAATCCGTACTTCATATCTCGTTACTTTCGTTATCGTTATGGAATGAGCAGCGACGAGTCGCCATAGCTCAGGAATCGGAAATCGTGGCCCAGCGCATAGTCGTAGATGCTGCGCCAGTCGCCCTTAACGAAGGCGCTGACCAGCAACAACAGCGTGGACTGGGGCTGATGGAAGTTGGTGACCAGCATCTTCACAACCTTGTATTCATAGCCCGGGGCAATGATTATCTGCGTTGACGAGTGCAGCGTAGTCAGCTCGCGACGGTCAAGCCATAGGAGCAGGGCCTGCAGCGCATCGGTTGCGCTGATGCTGTCGTCGCTGGTCTCATAGGGTTCCCACTGGCTGACGTGCAACTCTTCTTCCCGCAGGTCGGGATGGCGGAGCACCTTCAGCCCCATGTAGTAGAGGCTCTCCAGCGTGCGCACACTGGTGGTGCCGACGGCTATGGCACGCCCGCCGTGGGCCAGCAGCCGCTCGATGGTATGGCGGCGCACGGCCACGTACTCGGTGTGCATGGCGTGTTGCCCTATGGTGTCGCTCTTGACGGGCTTGAACGTGCCCGCACCGACGTGCAGCGTCACCTCCTCGCGCTCGATGCCCCGTGCGTCGAGGCCCTCCAGCACACGCTGGGTGAAGTGCAGTCCGGCAGTGGGAGCAGCCACGCTGCCCTTGATTTTGGAATAGACGGTCTGGTAGGTGGTCTTGTCGCTCTCCTGCGTCTGGCGGTTCAGGTATGGGGGGATGGGCAGTTCGCCAAGGGTGTCGATGACCTCGGAGAACGACGCGCCCCCACTCCACTCAAAGGCTATCAGCTGGCTGGTGCCGTGCTCGCCCAATCGGGTGGCCGTGACGGAGAGCGACCCGTGCTCAATGGTCAGCGCACCCTCCTTCCACTTCTTCTGATTGCCCACCAGGCAGAGCCACTGGCAGCGGTGCGTCTGCTGGAACATCTGCTCATAGTCGGCAGGTGCGAAGGGCTCCAGCAGGAATATCTCAATCAGCGCACCCGTGGGCTTGCGGAAGTGCAGGCGCGCCTGTATAACCCTTGTATTGTTGAAAACCATCAGCTCGCCCTGCGGCAGCAACGACGGCAGTTCGCTGAACCGGGTCTCGCCCAGCGTGCCGTGCCTGTAAAGCAGCAGCTTCGACGAGTCGCGCTCGGCCAACGGGAACTTGGCAATGCGCTCGTCGGGCAGAGGATAGTTGTAGTCGCTGATGTGTATGTCTTTTGTCTTCATCATTACAGCTGGCAAAGGTACGCTTTTTTTATGAAACAGCCAAAACAAAAGGGAGAAAACAAGTGGGGAGCGCATCGGCACCATGTGCGGAGCCTATCGGCACCATGTGCGGAGCGTGTCGGCACCATGTGCGGAGCGTGTCGGCACCGTGTGCGGAGGCCGTCGGCACCATGTGCGGAGCGCGTCGGCGCATGGTGCGGAGCGCGTCCGCATCATGTAAGGAAGGCGTTGGCATAGGCTCGCCCAAGGGCATAGACCAACGTCAGGGCAAATACGGCAATGGGAACGTCGCACAACGGCTCGCTATAACTGACGGGTGTGGCATAGCGGCGGTGCAGGCGATAGACGGAATAGCCCACCAGCGCACCCCACAGGAGCCCGACGGTGATGTCGCCCGGATAGTGGACACCGAGATAGAGGCGCGTCCAGCAGTTGAGCAGCGAATAGGCAAGCATGGTCAGCACCAGCAGTCGCCGGCGCATGAGCAGCGAAAAGAACAGGGCGATGGAAAACGTGTTGGAGGCATGGGCAGAGAAGAACCCGTACTTGCCACCCCGATAGCCGTCGACGGTATCGACCAGCAGCCCGATTTCAGGGTCGTGCCCGGGTCGCCAGCGGGCCACGGTTGGCTTGACCAGCATGTCGTCGACCGTACCCGCCAGTAGCACACAAAGCCCTGCGGCAGCCAGCACCAGCAGGATGTCGCGCACGGTGTTGTTGGCCTTCAGCACTACATAGAACAGGGCTATATATAATGGTATCCACGTCTTGGCGTTGGTCAGCGTCATCACCAGATAGTCAAGAAACAGCGAATCGCTGCCGTTGACCATCAGCAGCAACTGCTTGTCAAGCTGTATCAACTCTTCCATGTACACGTCAGATGATTGCTATTTGCTTCGTCTCCAGCCATCCCTCCTTGCCGTCGGCCACACGTATCTTCTTCCACCCGCTCATCGAGCCGTCGGTGATGGTGACGCGCGTACCCTCGTGCAACACGAAGAGGTCGGTGCCGTTGTCCGACGGGGTGCTTCTCACCGTCACGGCTGACTGCATGACGACCGCCCCCGTGCGCTCGGCCAAGGCCCGCTTCTGCTGCCACGCAAACAGGTTGCTCAGTGCGAACAACAGCAGGAACAGCGTGCCGCCAAAGAACCCAACCTTGCGCAGCCACAGGGCATTGGCAAACAGATAGGCCAGTGCCAGCACAATGGCTACGACGAGCGACAACAGGCCCGTGCGTGCCCAGCCATCGACACTCTGCTGGCTGACCAGCGACCGATACCACGTGACGAAGAACATCTCCGACTCGGGCACTATCTTGTCGACGGTCTTCGACCGCGCCAGTTGCAGGTTCAGCCGAATGTCCTCGTCGCCGGGCGACAGCAGCAGTGCGCGCTCGTAGTTGAGCACAGCCTGCGGAATGTTGTCCATGCGGTAGTAGGCATTGCCCAAGTTATAGTAGAGGTCAGCCGATACGCCCTGCTTCAGCAGTTGCTCATACGTCTTGGCGGCCTGCTGGTATCGCTCTTGTGCGTATGCGCTGTCGGCCTCCTGCTTCGTCTGCGCAACGGCTGGCACGGTGGCCAGCAGCAACAGCAGCAGCACGGTGGCCGGCTTCGAGCGTCGGCCCTTCTTCATCGTGGTGGCTATCTGCGTGATGGCAGTCATAGCCGCATCATATACTTTATTCATGTTTCCTGTGGCATCGCCGGGTGCATAGCGTGCAAACTCGCACTCGTCCAGTGCTCCGATAAATTGCTCAATGGTCTCGGCTGACACGCCGTAAGCCTCCAACTGCTGGCTGATATTGTCGCGCGACAGTTGCTCGACGGGCATCGACAGCTTGTCGCCCACGTACCCCCACAGGGCGCGCAGCACCTCGTCGTAGAACTCGCCCTGACGGTTTTCCTTCAGCAGGCGCGCTGCCTTCTTCAGTCGCTTCGTGGCCACCTTGTTTGCCTTGCCGGCGCGCTGCTTCACTAAGTCGGCATTCTCGATGGCGCGACGGCGGAAGATGACAAACAGCGACACGAAGCCCAGCAACAGCACGGCCAGCAAAGCCCAGTACTCGGCAGAACCGAAGAAGAAGTCGCCCACGGCACGCTGGTGTGTGTCGCCCGTCTTGATATAGCGTATGTCGCTGTTCAGCAACTTCACGTCCTCCTGTCCGTTGAAGGCGGCCACCGTGCCCGTACCGCTGCCCTTGGCCACACTCAGGTGGAAGGCATCCGTCCGGACGGTCTTATAGTCGTTGGCGCGTGTATCGAAGTAGGTGTATTCAATAGCGGGAATATCGAACTCGCCCTGATGGCGGGGCACGGCCAGGAAGTCGTAGATGATGCTGCCCTCCAGCCCCTGAGTGGTCAGCTTCGTCTGGTCGGTCACCTTCGCATCATAGCTGTCGAAGTCTTTGGGGAACTTGACCACGGGTTGCTTCAGCAGCTTCATGTTGCCCGCACCGCTCACCACCACGCGCAGCTTCACGGGGTCGTTGGCCTTGACCTGTGTCTTGTCGAGCGTGGCCGATACGGTGTACTGGCCTACGCCACCCGAGAAGCCTGCTGGGCGCTGGGGCAAGGGGTCGACCTGAATGGTGATGCCCGGGGCCGTTATCTTCTTCTTCACCTCTACATAGCCCGAGCCACCGTTGAAGAACGCCTCAAAGGGGTCGACCGAGCGGTTCTGCTGCACCACTAATCCTTCGTAGGTGATGCTGGGAATCTCCAGCTTACCCGTAGCCTGCGGGAACACGACATACTGTTGCCACGTCACCGTGCGGTAGGGGCGACCGTTAAACGTCTCTACCTGAAACGTCTTCTCCTGTGGCAGCGGCACCTCGCGGGTGTAGAAGCTCTTGAGGTCGGCCATCTTTCCGCTCAGCTGGGTCAGGCCCACCAGCGTATAGACCTTATAGGTTAGCAGGATTGGCTCCTGCTCGCGCACACGCTGCTTCGAGGCACTGACCTTGATAAACAGGTCGGAGCCGGAAATGGTGCTGCCCGCGGGGCGCACCTCCTCGCCTGCCCTGCCCTGCTGCCGACCTTGCTGGCCGCCCTGTGCCTGTCCGCTCACCTTGATGCGCAGCTCGTTGGAGTGGATGGCCTTGCCACCCACCTGCGCCTGTGCGGCTGGTATGGTGAAGGTGCCCTGCTTGTTGGCGGAGAGGATATAGGTATAGGTGACGGATGTCGAGCCGGACATGTGTCCGTTCACTAACTGGTAGCTCGACTGAGTGGAAGTGGTTGGGCCCATCAGCACGTCAAAGGCTTCGGGGATGTTTCCTGCGCGGAATCCCTTCACGTCGTCCGTATTGATGGTGTACGACAGACGGAACTGCTCGCCCACGGCTACTTGTGACGGGGCGCGGCCCGTCAGCTGCTGGGCAACGGCCACCATGACCGCCGCCAGATATAGTATCAATGTCAGGTATCTCTTCATCTTCTCATCCACATTAATAAGTATTACCAGTTTTTCTCCAGACGGCGGCGGTTGGGCTGCTGCTGGGCTTTCTTCATACGCTCCTGCGTCTGCTTCTCGTCCTGAATGGCAGCGTTCAGCATCTGCTCAGCATTCTCGCGGCTCATCTGCTGCTTCTTCTGCTGTTGTTGCTGTTGCTCCTTCTGCTGGTCTTTCTTGTCCTGCTGCTTTTGCTGGTCTTGCTGTTGCTTGTCTTTATCCTTATCCTTCTGGTCTTTATTGTCCTTGTTCTGTTGGTTCTGCTGGTTTTGTTGCTGCTGTTGCTGCTGCTGACGCTTGCATAGCTCGAGGTTGTAGCGTGTCTCGTCGTCGGCAGGGTTGTTGCGCAGTGCCTCCTTATAGGCTTCAATAGCCTGTGCATACTGCTTCTGCCCCTGACAGACGACACCGATGTTGTGATAGGCCTGCGCCTTGCGCAAGGGGTTGGTCTCGAGCTTGGCGGCACTCTCATACTGGCTGACGGCAGCCGAGTCCTTGCGCTGTCCCAACAGGGCGTTGCCTAAGTTGTATTGCGCTTGCGCATGGCGCGGGTTCTTCTCCACGGCCTTGCGATACGACACTTCGGCATCGGCATGATTGCCTGCGCGGAACTGCTTGTTGCCCTGACGCACTAATTGGCGGTCGCTCTGGGCCATTGCCGCAGTTACTACGAGCAGTAGCAAACCGATGGTTGCCACCTTCTTGCGCTTGAACAGCGACACGTTCTTCAGCAGTGGGTTCTTGATGTCGAGGATGCAAATCTCGATGAGCAACAGCAGGAGCACCAGTATGCCAACGGCTTGGAACTGCTCGTCGTAGTCGCTGTAGATGGTGCTTTCTATCTCTTTCTTGGCCAGCTTGTCCAGCTCTTGGTCTAATTGGTCTTGTGCATTGCTGTTGTTCTCCACGTGGATATAGGCACCGCCACCGGCCTGCGCCAACTGACGACACATATCTTCATTGAGTCCAGTCATGACGGTCTGACCCGTGTTATCCTTCATGTAGTCACCATTACCCGTGGGGATGGGGGCACCGTTGGGCGAGCCTACGCCTAACACATAGACGCGCATTCCCTTTTCCTTGGCCTCTTTGGCGGCCTCCAATGCACCGCCCTCATGGTCTTCACCGTCGGTAATTACGATAATGGCCTTGCCTACCCCCTCTTGCTGAGTGAAGCTGTGGGTTGCCATCGATATGGCTTTGGCAATGTCCGTGCCCTGTGTGGCAATCATCGCGGGCGAGATGCTTGACAAAAACATCTTGGCCGACACATAGTCGCTCGTAATGGGCAGCTGGATAAATGCGTCGCCGGCAAAGACGATAAGCCCTATCTTGTCGTTGCTGAAGTTATCGACAAGGTTCTCTACCATCATCTTCGAGCGGTCCAGACGGCTGGGGGCCACATCTTCGGCCAGCATCGAGTTGCTGATGTCCATAGCGATGATGGTTTCAATACCCGTGCGCTTCTCACGGCTAATCTTCGTGCCAAACTGTGGGCGGGCAGCCATTACTATCAGCAGGCCCAATGCCGTCAGCAGCAAAGAGAACTTAACCAACGGGCGGAAGCGCGACACGTCGGGCATCAGCTGGCGCACCAGCTCACGGTCGCCAAACTTGCGCAGTCGCCGCTTCTGCTGGCGAACCATCAGGAAACGCACGACGGCCAACAGGGGGAGCACCACCAGTGCATAGAGATATATGGGGTCTTCAAATCGAAACATCTTCTTGTTTGATAAATTAAGGCAGTTTTCTGAATACAATAATGCGCAACAGCATCTCCAGCAACAACAGGAGAGCGGCAGCAATGGCATAGGGCTGATAGGCTTCGTAGCGCTTGCTGAACTTCTTGACATTGAGCTTTGACTTCTCCAACTTGTCTATCTCCTTGTAGATTTGCTGCAACTCGCGGTTGTTCGTGGCACGATAGAAGTCACCTTCCGTCGCAGCGGCTATGTCGCTCAGCGTCTTGGTGTCTATCTCGACAGGCATATTAACATACTGAACACCTCCAGCCACTGACATCGGGTAAGGGGCAACCTTGTTCGTTCCTACGCCAATGGTATAGACGCGGATGCCGAAACTCTTGGCTATCTCGGCAGCTGTCATCGGCGACAGGTCGCCACGGTTATTACTACCGTCGGTAAGCAGGATGACAACCTTACTCTTGGCCTTCGAGTCCTTCAGTCGGCTGACGGCATTAGCCAGTCCCATGCCGATAGCCGTTCCGTCCTCTATCAGGCCACGCTGGGCTATGTCCGTGCGCACGTTCTGCAACAGATTGAGCAACGAGGCATGGTCGGTAGTCATGGGACACTGCGTGAAGGATTCACCGGCGAAGATGGTCAGACCAATATTGTCATTGGGTCGGCCAATGATAAAGTCGGCAGCCACCTGCTTGGCAGCCTCCATGCGGTTGGGCTTCAAGTCCTCTGCCAGCATTGAGGTTGACACGTCCATAGCCAACATAATATCAATGCCTTCCATCGTTTTGTTCTTCCACGAGTTCTGTGTCTGCGGGCGAGCTAACACCAGCACCAACAGCACAAAGACGGCTAACCGCAACAACTGTTGTACGGGCATCAGCCGCACCTTCCATGAACGGGGTGCATAGCGATAGGCAAACGTGTCGCTCATGCGCATCGTTGGCTCGCTCTTCTTCCTGTACATCAGGTACCATACCAGATAAGGTATGATGAGCAGTAGCAGAAACAGGTATTCTTGATTGGCAAATTCCATGATTCTCTCTTAATTCAATAGTTGATACACGTTATAGATAACGTAGCAGAGCAGCAAGGCAGAGGCTATCGTGACTGCCCAGATGACAGACTTCAACAGGCGACGGGTCTTCTGCGACCGCTGGTCTTCCACCGACAACTGGGGCTTTATCGCCTCTTCTGTCGGTTGGTTCTCCTGCTTCGTCTGGTTGATGAAGTCAATGGCGTTCACCAGATTAGCATCGTTTTCATTAATAAGCGTCGAGTATTTGGCAAACTTCACCAAGTCGGCTGTCATGAAAAGACGGCGCAGTTCGTCAAGGCTCTGCTGGTCGTCAGAGGCTGTCAACCGCTCTATTATCTCAGAGCTGGTCATCTCCATAGCAGAGAACCCGTAGCGCTCTTCAATATACTTGCGTAATGTGTCTGTCAGCTTTGTATAGTATTCCTTCTGATTCTCCGAGCTGACCATCTTGTCGGCCTTGATTTGCTCAATCTCCTTCATGGCCTTCTGATGTGGCAGCAACCGCTTCACTATCTTAATACGGGCAATGATAGGCTTGTTGTCGCGCAGACGAAGATACAGATAATAAGCCACGGCTAACAACACGAGCATCAACACACTAAGCCAAAAGGACAGCGACCAGTCACTCCACAAAAAGGGATTGTCCTGCACATCCTTGGGGCCGAAGAACTTATCGAGCTTAGTAGTGTCAACCTCCACCTCAACGACCTTCAGTGCCAGACTTTTGCTCTCCACCGTCTTGCCGTTCACCTTCACCTTGAAAGGAGGCAGATAATAGAGGTTACCGTCAAATGAGGTCAGCGTCAGTTGTAGGGTGTTAGGGGCAGGATGCTGGGCGGCTATCACTTCCACGCCAGCTACTATCTGCTGACGGGGCTGAAAGATGGGGAACTCCACCCTATCGTTCTCGCCTGCCTGCACTGTCAGCGTGACTTGTGCCTGCTCGCCTATCATCATTTCTATCGGGTCTATCTTTGCTTCAACGCTTGACTGAGCAAAAGCCAGTAAGACATTGATTAACAAGCCCGTCAATAGTAATGTCCTTTTCATTAGCTTCGTTGTTTAAACAGCATCAGCAATGCCTTTACATAGTCCTCGTTGGTGGCAATGCTCACCAAGTCGACATTGCTCTTATTCATCGTCTCGCGCAACTGTTGCTGACGGTTTGCCCAATAGCTCTCATGAGCTTTGCGTAGGCTGCGGCTACTGGTATCAATGTATTGCTCGTGGCCAGTTTCAGCATCTACTACACGCATCAGTCCGACATCAGGCAACTGGCGAGCCAGCACATCATACACCTGCAAAGCCACTACATCGTGCTTACGGTTGCATATCTGCAAGGGTTGCAGGAAATCCTGACGCACGTAGAAATCGCTCAGCACAAAGGCGGTGCATCTGCGCTTGGCCACACTGGTCAGAAACTCCAGTGCCTGCTTCACATCAGTGCGACGCGATTCCGGCTTAAAGTCAAGCATTTCACGGATGATGTAGAGAATGTGCTTGCGGCCTTTCTTGGGCGGGATGTACTTCTCTATGCGGTCGGAGAAGAACACCACGCCTATCTTGTCGTTGTTCTGAATGGCTGAGAAAGCGATTGTAGCGGCTATCTCCGTCACCATGTCGCGCTTCATCTGACGCTGCGTACCAAAATCGAGCGAACCACTGACATCAATCAGCAGCATAACGGTCAGTTCGCGCTCCTCCTCAAACACCTTGACATAAGGGCGGTGAAAGCGTGCCGTCACGTTCCAGTCGATATCGCGCACATCGTCGCCATACTGATACTCACGCACTTCCGAGAAGGCCATACCCCTACCCTTGAAGGCTGAATGATATTGCCCTGCGAAGACATTAGAGCTCAGACCGCGTGCCTTAATCTCTATCTTCCTTACTTTCTTGAGTATCTCCGATGTTTCCATCTTCAATGCTTAGGGCACCTCTACTTTATTGATTATCTTGGAGACAATCTCCTCGCTGGTCACATTCGATGCCTCGGCCTCATAGGTCAGACCGATACGATGGCGCAGCACATCGTGTGCCACAGCACGCACATCCTCAGGAACCACATAGCCACGGCGCTTAATAAACGCATAGGCACGAGCTGCCTTGGCCAAGTTGATAGAGGCACGGGGCGAACCGCCAAACGATATCATGTCCTTCATATCCTTCAAACCATAACGGTCTGGATAGCGCGTGGCAAACACAATATCAGCAATATACTGCTCAATCTTCTCGTCGATATATACTTCACGCACAACACTACGGGCCTTGACAATTTCGTCTGCCGTCGTTACTGGTGTCACGGTGGGCAGTGCGCCTGCAATATTCTCGCGGATAATCTTCTTCTCCTCTTCTATCGTCGGATAGTCGATAACCACTTTCAGCATGAAACGGTCCATCTGAGCCTCAGGCAACGGATAGGTACCTTCCTGCTCAATGGGGTTCTGGGTGGCCATCACTAAGAAGGGGTTAGGCAGATGGAAGGTCTCTGAACCTATTGTCACCTGCTTTTCCTGCATAGCCTCCAGCAACGCACTCTGCACCTTAGCCGGAGCACGGTTGATTTCATCAGCCAGCACGAAATTGGCAAACACGGGGCCTTGCTTTACCTGAAACCTCTCATCCTTCTGCGAGTAAATCATGGTACCTGTCACGTCGGCAGGCAACAGGTCTGGGGTGAACTGGATGCGACTATACGAAGCATCAATCAACTGTGCCAGCGTCTTAATGGCCAATGTCTTAGCCAAGCCCGGCACACCCTCTAACAAGATGTTACCATCGCTGAGCAAACCTATCAGGAGCGAGTCTACCAAATGCTTCTGTCCTACGATTACCCTATCCATACCCGTCACAAGATTAGTGACGAATCCACTTTGTTGTTCTATCCGCACGTTCAGTTCGCGGATGTCAATAGCTTCTGCCATAATATTGATGAATTTACGTTTTACTGTTTCTGATGTGCAAAAGTAGTCATTTCCCCTCTCATAGCACACATCTGTATACCTAATTAAGATTAAAAAAGTTTCCGAAAACTTACATTTTAAGAAACTTTCAAATATCCCTTTAGCGTTTGCGCTTTTTCTTCAATTCCAGTTTCGGAATCTTCAGCACCTGGCCTACCTTGATAGTCGGATTGCGCGGCAAGTCGTTATAGACTTCTACATAACATTCCATGTCGGGGCCTAAATGGGCTCGGCAAATGCTATAGAACGTTTGGCCTGCCTGCACCTTCACTTCCTTGGCAGTGCCTACTATGCGATAACCTCCTAATCTTACCCGCTCGTCCTTGGCGGCGTACTCATCAACCTCCGCAGGAGTATCAGCAGTAGGCACCTCAACCTGTACCTCCTGCTGTTGCTTCACCTCCGCAGGCGGTTCAGCCACATCAACGGGCTTTTCCTCGGCGATAGTATCTTTCACAACCTCAATGCTATCGGCAACGACAGGCAATTTGGGTTTCCGTACTTCTTTCTTCAGCACAACAGGTTGTGAAACTGCCTTTTTCGTACCGTAATAGTAGCCTGCGTATGCCGAAGCTGCCATCAATGCTAATACAACAACTACCGCCAACGGCCACTTCCACCATGAATGCCCTACTGGTTCTTCTTCATCGGCAGGGTCTTCCAAGCTCTCAGGAAACTCCAATACAGGGGCTACTTCCAGCTGTTGCTCTACTTCGACAACAGGAGCAGGCTCGACAACAGGCTCTTCGCTGACCTTAGCCAGCTCCTCCTCTGTTATGTCATCCTTGATATCCTCAAACTCTACGCCATCGTTTAGCACAACGGTTTCAAACTGCGAGAACGGTTTGTTCACCAACTCTTTCATCACCGCATCAGGTGTAAACGTCACTTTATCATGTCCCTCTATCACAACGCGCTCCCCCGTGCGGACGCTAACACTCTCACGCGCCTCTACACTGATAATCTTAAATACGCCCAGCCCTTTCACCTTCACCTGTTCGCCCTGTTCCAAGCGATGCAGGATAACAGCAAACATTTCAGTGGCAAACTTATTGGCTGCGCGCTGTTCCAGCCCGTTCTTCTCAACAAGGACTTTCGCAATTTCCTGTATCGTCAACTTTCCCATGCCTATTGTCCTCCTTTCAGTTTGTCCTTCCACGTCTGGTTAGGCTTGAAATTCAGCACCAGTTTCGGCGGCACCAGCATACGCTGCCCTGTAGACGGATTGACCATGATACGCTCCATCTTCTTCTTGGTCTCAAAGACCCCAAAGTTAGGCACCAGCACAGCATCACCCTCCTGAAAAGCATCGCCCATCGCGTCAATCAGATGGTTAACCAGCCTTTGGGCATCCTTGGGAGCATAGCCTGTACGCTCCGCCAGTTCTGCAATAAATTCCTTGTTGTTCATATTCTCGTCGTTGCGTATAAGTCAAACTCCTCGGCATCGGTGATGCGGGCATCATAAAACTCGCCCGTCTGCAAATTCTCGTCGGCAGCAATCAGCACCTCCGGGTCAACCTCGGGCGAACAGAACTCCGTGCGAGCAATCCAATAGTCACCCTCCTTTCGGTCGATGACAACGCGCAAGGTCTGCCCCACCTTAGCCCCCTCAATCTCTGCACTGATATTCTGCTGCACGCGCATCAGCTTATCCAGTCGTTGCCGCTTCACCTCCTGCGGTACATCGTCAGGATAGTGGCTGGCCGAATAGGTTCCGTCCTCCTCTGAATAGGCAAAGGCACCCATGCGCTCAAAACGAGCCCACTTGGTGAACTCCACCAGTTCGCGGAAGTCTTCATCAGTCTCACCGGGGAAACCAACCATCAGCGTGGTGCGGATATGAATGCCTGGCACTTCACGACGCAACCGGCGAAGCAGTTCGTAAGTTTCCTCCTTGGTCACATGACGCTGCATCCGTTGCAGCATATGGTCGGAGATATGCTGAAGAGCAATATCCAGATAGTTGCATACGTTTTTCTTCTCACGCATCACGCGCAACAAGTCCCACGGGAAGTGAGCCGGATAGGCATAGTGCAGGCGAATCCACTCCACGCCCTCAATGTCGGCCATCTGCTCAATCAGTTCGGCTATATGCTGCTTGCCGTCAATATCCACCCCATAGTAGGTCAACTCTTGGGCAATGACTTGAAATTCCTTGGTACCCTGACTGACCAAATAGCGCACTTCGTTGAGTATCTCCTGCATCGGACGGCTCTGGTGACGCCCCGTGATGATGGGGATAGCGCAATAGGCACAATGGCGGTCGCACCCCTCGGCTATCTTCAAATAAGCATAGTGGCGCGGCGTAGTAATATGACGATGAGCAATAGCCGGACTAAACTGGCTATCCAATTCCTGTAGAATCTCACGATAGTTGAACTTGCCATACCATCCGTCAACCTCAGGTATCTCACGTTCCAAGTCAGACAGATAGCGTTCCGACAGACAGCCCATCACGTAGAGTTTCTTCAGCCTTCCCTCCTCCTTAGCCTGTACAAACTGCAGAATGGTGTCGATACTCTCTTGTTTGGCATCCTCAATAAAGCCACAAGTATTGATGATAGCTATCTCACCCTGAGGCACTTCCGCATCATGGGTCACGTGATAGCCATGCGCTTCGAAAAGCCCCATCAGCGTTTCCGAATCCACTAAGTTCTTCGAGCAACCTAAGGTGACAATGTCTATGTCCGGCTTCTTATTCATGCTTGAACAATGAGTCTACAAACTGTCGCTTGTTAAAGAGCTGCAAATCCTGCATACCCTCACCCAGTCCGATGTATTTCACAGGCACCTTCAACTGGTCAGAAATACCGATGACGACACCGCCCTTGGCCGTTCCGTCGAGCTTCGTAATGGCTAAGCTCGATATTTGAGTGACGGCGGCAAACTGCTTGGCCTGCTCAAAGGCATTCTGTCCAGTAGAGCCGTCCAGCACGAGCAACACCTCGTCGGGGGCCTCAGGCAACACCTTCTTCATCACATCCTTGACTTTCTTTAGCTCGTTCATCAGGCCGACTTTATTATGCAGACGACCAGCAGTGTCAATCAGCACCACGTCGGCACCGTTGGCTTTGGCACTTTGCAGCGTATCGAAAGCCACTGAGGCAGGGTCGCTGCCCATCTGTTGCTTCACCACGGGCACGCCCACGCGCTCGCCCCAGATGCACAGCTGCTCCACAGCGGCAGCACGGAAGGTATCGGCAGCTCCGAGATAGACTTTCTTGCCAGCCTGCTTAAACTGCCACGCCAGCTTTCCGATGGTCGTAGTCTTGCCCACACCATTAACGCCTACCACCAAGATGACATAGGGGCGATGGTCGCCGGGCAAGTCCCAGTTGTCGCTATCCTCCGTGTTGTTCTCAGCCAGCAGCGATGCTATCTCGTCGCGCAGAATGGCGTTCAGTTCACTGGTACTGACATACTTGTCGCGGGCTACACGCTCTTCAATGCGCTCAATGATTTTCAATGTTGTCTCTACGCCCACGTCGGAGGTGATGAGCACCTCCTCTAAGTTGTCGAGCACATCGTCGTCCACCTTCGACTTACCGGCCACGGCGCGTGCCAGCTTATCGAACACACTGGTCTTGGTCTTCTCCAGTCCTTTGTCCAGTGTCTCCTTCTTTTCCTTGCTAAAAAAACCGAAAATACCCATAATGTAATATATTACCGAGTGCAAAGGTAATAAAAAAAGCTGAAACCGCGTTCAGTTTCAGCTTTTTCTATAGGGATTTTTAATATTAATTCTTAAAGAAGTCTTTAACGGCCTCGTTAGGAACCATCTGCTCGTCGAAGATGTAAGCACCCGTCTTGGGGCTCTTTACCATCTTGATAACCTTTGTGTAAGCGCGACCATCCTTTGAGCCTTCATGGAGGGTGGCGACGGTTTTCTTTGCCATGCTTTAACAGATTATTTAATCTCCTTGTGCACAGTCATGCGCTTCAGGATGGGGTTATACTTCTTGAGTTCCATTCTCTCGGGAGTGTTCTTACGGTTCTTGGTCGTAATGTAACGGCTTGTTCCGGGCAGCCCACTCTCTTTCATCTCGGTGCACTCCAGGATTACCTGAACGCGGTTACCCTTTGCTTTCTTACCTGCCATAGTTGTTAGTCTCCTATTACTTTAATGTCTTTCCAGTCGACATAACCCTTGGCAACAGCGTGCTTCAGGGCAGCGTCCAGACCTACTTTATTAATCATACGCAGACCAGCAGCGCTAATCTTCAACTGAATCCAGCAGGCTTCTTCTACATAGTAGAACTTCTTGCTGAACAGGTTGACATCAAAACTGCGCTTTGTGCGGTGCTTTGAGTGAGACACGTTGTTACCAATCTGTGCCTTCTTTCCTGTGATTTGACAAACTTTCGACATTGCTATCTACTCTTTTTCTTTGTTCCTTAATTGTAACTTATTCCAAACAGGGTGCAAAGGTAGGCATTTTAATTGAGAATAGAGAATGGAGCATTGACAAATACCGCATTCTTAATATTTTTTAACCTTCCGTTGACGTTTCGTTCTCCGTTTTGAGGAAATCGAGGAACATTTGCATGGCCTTGTGGGTAGCAATAGCCAAGTTGATGTCGCGCCCGTGGTCCTCCTCTACCTTCATGGTCACCTGCCTGTCGAGCGAGCCACAAGCCAGCCAGATGGTGCCTACGGGAATGTCCTTCGTGCCGCCAGTCGGACCAGCGATGCCCGTTGCCGAGATGGCATAGTCGGTGTTGAGCGTCTTGCAGGCACCCTTCACCATCTGACGGGCTACCTCTTCGCAGACGGCGGTCTGCTCGTCGAGCACGTGTGCGTCGACGCCCAGCAGCGACATTTTCCCCTCGTCGGCATACGAGGTAATGCCGCCCTGGAAATATTTGG
>CAMWKZ010000032.1 GCA_947174945.1 uncultured Prevotellaceae bacterium
CTCGTATGCCGTGACTGGTCCTGCTGGACGCGCTTCAGGCTGGAAGAACGATGTGCGCAAGAACCATCCTTACGATATGTATGACAAGGTAGAGTGGGAGCAGGTCACGATGACTGGTTGTGACACGATGGACCGCTACACCTGCCACATCAACGAAATGTACCAGAGCCTGCGCATCATTGAGCAGCTCATTGATAACATTCCCGAGGGCGACTTCTATGTGAAGCAGAAGTCGATTATCAAGGTGCCTGAGGGACAGTGGTACTTCTCTGTAGAGGGTGCCAGCGGTGAGTTTGGTGTCTACCTCGACTCTCGTGGCGATAAGAGCCCGTATCGTTTGAAGATGCGCCCGATGGGCCTCTCGCTGACGGGTGCGCTTGACCCCATGCTGCGCGGCCAGAAGATAGCCGACCTCGTAGCTACGGGTGCAGCTATTGACTTTGTAATTCCTGATATTGACAGATAAAAGCGAAGGATTATGTTTGATTTTAGTATAGTTACACAATGGTTCGACGCTCTCCTTCGCGAGACCCTCGGTTTAGGAGATTTCCTGTCGATATTGATTGAGTGCGTGCTGGTGGGCGTAGGTATCCTTGTCGGATATGCGCTGATAGCTATCGTACTGATATTCATGGAGCGTAAGGTTTGTGCCTACTTCCAGTGCCGTCTTGGCCCGATGCGAGTAGGCTATTGGGGCTTGCTGCAGGTGTTTGCCGACGTGCTGAAGATGCTCGTTAAGGAGATTTTCTTCGTTGACCGTGCTGACAAATTGCTCTATGCCGTTGCTCCGCTGCTCGTGATAATAGGTTCTGTAGGTGCTTTCTCGTTCCTTCCGTGGAATAATGGTGCTACGGTTCTCGACTTCAATGTAGGTGTATTCCTGCTCACCGCCATCTCGTCGATTGGCGTGGTAGGCATTTTCTTGGCAGGTTGGGCCTCTAACAACAAGTATTCTGTGGTCAGTGCCATGCGTGGTGCCGTGCAGATGATTTCCTATGAGATGTCGCTCTGCCTTTGCTTGATTACTGCCGTAATCCTGACGGGAACGATGCAGATGTCAGGCATTGTTGAGGCTCAGACGGGACCCTTTAAGTGGCTTATCTGTCAGGGACATATCCCTGCCCTTATTGCTTTCTTCGTGTTCCTCATTGCTGGTAATGCTGAGGGCAACCGTGGCCCCTTCGATATGGCTGAGGCTGAGAGCGAGCTGACGGCAGGTCACCACACAGAGTATTCTGGTATGGGCTTCGGCTTCTTCTATCTGGCCGAGTTCCTTAACTTGTTTATCATTGCTGGTATTGCCGCAACGGTATTCCTTGGTGGCTGGGCTCCCCTGAACATTGGCATTGCTCCTTTTGATGCTGTGATGAACTACATTCCCGGTATCGTATGGTTCATGGGTAAGGCTTTTGCCTTGGTTTGGGTGCTGATGTGGATTAAGTGGACATTCCCTCGTCTGCGTATTGACCAGATTCTGAAGCTGGAGTGGAAGTACCTGATGCCGCTGGCTCTTATCAACCTCGTGTTGATGACCGTCGTGGTGGCTTTAGGCTTATATATTAAATAAGGTATAGCAATGGAAGATAACAAATCATATTTTGGAGAAATCGGGCATGGCCTGAAGACGCTGGCTACGGGTATGAAGATTACCTGGAAGGAGTACTTCAAGGACTTCTTCACCAATAAGTCGACAGAGCAGTACCCCGAGAACCGCAAGACCACGCTTCACGTGGCTAAGCGTCACCGTGGCCGTTTGGTGTTCAAGCGCAACGAGGATGGCAGCTACAAGTGTACGGCTTGCACATTGTGCGAGAAGTCTTGTCCTAACGGAACTATCAAGATTCTGAGCCACATGGCTGAGGACCCTGAGACGGGCAAGAAAAAGAAGGTGCTCGATGATTATCAGTACGACCTGGGCGACTGTATGTTCTGCCAGCTCTGTACCAACGCCTGCAACTTCGACGCAATAGAGTTTACTAACGATTTCGAGAATGCGGTGTTCGACCGTAGCCGTCTGGTGCTCCACCTTGACAAGGAGCAGTATCAGGGAGGCTCGTTGCCCAACCTCATTGAGGGTGGTGCCCCGCTGACTATCGGTAAGTTTAATACTAATACGAAGTAAGGACTATGGCAAATTTAGTAATGTTTTGCATTCTCGCCGTTGTCATTCTCGGCTCTGCCGTAATGTGCGTGACGACGACGCGAATCATGCGAGCCGCAACGTTCATGTTGTTTGTGCTCTTTGGCGTGGCAGGTCTTTACTTCCTGCTCGACTACACCTATCTGGGTGCTGCCCAGATTTCCGTCTATGCTGGTGGCGTGACAATGATTTATGTCTTTGCCATTCAGCTGGTGAATAAGCGTACCCTGCAAGGCTTGACCGAGCGTGTAAAAGGCAGCCGCGTCCTATGGGGTGGCCTGCTGGCCATTATCGGTTGCGCTACCGTCATTCTGGTATTGCTGAAGAATAAGTTCCTGTACCAAGGTGTGTCAATGCCCAATGCCGAGGTGCCCATGAAGACCATCGGTCAGGCTCTTGTTGGTGCCGACAAGTATCAGTATGTACTCCCCTTCGAGTTCATTTCTATCTTCTTGTTGGCTTGTATCATTGGTGGTTTGGTTGTTTCAAGAAAGGAGGAGAAGTAAAGCGTATGGTACCTGTAGAATGTTATTTTGTGCTGAGTGCACTGTTGTTCTTTATCGGCGTCTTCGGCTTTATCACCCGTCGCAACCTCATTGCCATGCTCATCTCTGTTGAGCTGATTCTGAATGCCGTTGACATCAACTTTGCTGCTTTCAACCGCTTGCTGTTCCCTGACTCGATGGAGGGTATGTTTATGACCCTTTTCTCTATCGGTGTTTCGGCAGCAGAGTCGGCAGTGGCTATTGCAATTATCATCAATGTCTATCGCAATTTCAAGGGCGATAGCGTTGACAGTATTAAGAACATGAAATGGTAAATCGTTATGGAAACAGTTTATAGTTATTCATTTCTAATCCTTCTGCTGCCTGCGCTGTCATTCTTGATTCTTGCGCTGGGTGGTATGAAGATGGCGCATAAGACTGCTGGTCTTATCGGCACCACTTCGCTGGGACTTGTGACCGTGCTGTCTTATATGACGGCTTTCAGCTATTTCACGGCTGACCGTCTGGCCGATGGCACTTATGCCACTATCGTCCCTTATAACTTCACATGGCTGCCTTTGGGCAATCTGCATTTTGACATGGGTGTTCTTCTTGACCCCATCTCTGTCATGATGCTTGTTGTCATTTCGACAGTCTCGTTGATGGTACACATCTATTCTTTCGGCTATATGCACGGTGAGAAGGGCTTCCAGCGTTACTACGCTTTCCTGAGCTTGTTCACCATGTCGATGCTGGGCTTGGTGTTGGCCACCAACATCTTCCAGATGTATATGTTCTGGGAGTTGGTGGGTGTGTCCAGTTACCTGCTGATTGGATTCTACTATCCGTTGAAGCCCGCCATTGCAGCCTCTAAGAAGGCTTTCATCGTGACGCGCTTCGCCGATATGTTCTTCCTCATTGGCATCTTGCTGTTCGGTTACTATACTGATTCGTTTAGCTTCTCGTTTGCTGGCGACATCGTGATGGGGCAGGGCACAACACCGTTTATCGAGGGTAACGCTGCTAAGGCTATGGCCGCAGGTGCTTTCATCCTGCCTACCGCTCTGGTGCTGATGTTCATCGGTGGTGCTGGTAAGTCGGCCATGTTCCCGTTGCACATCTGGTTGCCCGATGCTATGGAGGGCCCCACGCCTGTTTCGGCCCTGATTCACGCTGCTACGATGGTCGTAGCTGGTGTGTTCCAGATAGCCCGTATGTTCCCCCTTTGGGTTGAGTATGCCCAGCCGCAGTTATCCATTGTGGTATGTGTGGGTGTGTTTACCGCTTTCTATGCTGCTGCCGTGGCTTGTGCCCAGAGCGACATCAAGCGTGTGCTGGCCTTCTCTACCATTTCACAGATTGCCTTTATGATGGTTGCTCTTGGCGTTTCACTGCCTGGCCATCATGGTGTACTCGACAACCACGCCCAGCTGGGCTTCATGGCTGGTATGTTCCACCTGTTTACCCACGCCATGTTCAAGGCTTGTCTGTTCCTTGGTGCCGGTTGTATTATCCATGCCGTTCACTCAAACGAGATGGCCTTGATGGGAGGTCTGCGCAAGTATATGCCCATTACGCATATCACGTTCCTTATCTCGTGTCTGGCTATTGCAGGTATTCCTTTCTTCTCGGGCTTTAGCTCGAAGGACGAGATTATCAGCGCCTGCTTTGCCTATAGTCCTGTGGTTGGCTGGCTTATGACTGGTATTGCTGCCATGACGGCCTTCTATATGTTCCGTCTGTATTACGGTATCTTCTGGGGTACGGAGAATGTAGAGGCTCATAAGCATCACACACCCCATGAGGCTCCGCTGACGATGACCGTTCCCTTGATAGTGCTTTGTGTCATTACCTGTGGCGTGGGTATCTATACCACCATAGCAGGCTTTGCAGGGTGGGGCGGTAGCTTCGGCTCCTTCATATCAGCTGAAGGCACTGACTACACCATCCACTTCGATACGCAAATAGCCCTGACTTCAACGGTTATTGCTATCCTGAGCATCTGTCTGGCTACCTATATCTATAAGGGTGAGAGCCAGCCCATCGCTGAGCGTCTGTACAAGATGTTCCCGCGTCTGCATCGTGCTGCTTATAAGCGTTTCTATCAGGACGAAATCTGGCAGTACGTTACTCATCGTATCATCTTCCGTTGCGTCTCTACACCCATTGCTTGGTTCGACCGCCACGTGGTTGATGGTACATACGATTTCCTTGCATGGGGAGCCAACGAGGCCGGCGAGTCTATCCGTCCTTGGCAGAGTGGTGATGTCCGTCAGTATGCGGTATGGTTCCTGACAGGTACTATTGCATTAACGCTTGTGCTACTTGCAATTTAATAACATAATAACGTAATAACGAAGATGAATATATTAAGTTTATTCGTTTTAATCCCTGCCCTGATGTTGCTTTGCCTCTGGCTGGCAAAGTCGCTCAATCAGGTGCGTGGCGTGATGGTGACGGGTGCAAGCTGTCTGCTGGCCCTTTCCGTCTGGCTGACCATCTATTTCATTCAGCAGCGTGGAGCCGGCAATACCGACCATATGCTGCTGACTGCCTCCATGCCTTGGTTCAAGCCACTTAATATTGCCTATTCGGTAGGTGTCGATGGTATCTCTGTCGTGATGTTGCTGCTCTCCAGCATCATTGTCTTCACGGGTACCTTCGCTTCTTGGCAGCTGAAGCCCATGACGAAGGAGTATTTTCTTTGGTTTACCCTCCTTTCCACGGGTGTCTATGGCTTCTTCATCTGCACCGATATGTTCACCATGTTTATGTTCTATGAGGTGGCTCTTATCCCGATGTACCTGTTGATTGGTGTATGGGGTTCAGGCAACAAGGAGTATGCTGCTATGAAGCTGACCCTGATGCTGATGGGAGGCTCCGCCCTCTTGATTATCGGCATCTTGGGCATCTACTACTTCAGTGGTGCCACGACCATGAATGTCAACGAGATTGCAGCCTTGCACAACATTCCCGTAGAGGTGCAGAAGGTGTTCTTCCCCTTTATTTTTATTGGCTTTGGCGTGCTGGGAGCCCTTTTCCCCTTCCACACATGGTCGCCCGACGGTCACGCTTCGGCACCTACCGCTGTGTCAATGTTGCACGCTGGTGTGCTGATGAAGCTCGGAGGCTACGGTTGTTTCCGTGTAGCCATGTACCTGCTGCCTGATGCTGCCTATGAGCTGGCTTGGATATTCCTTATCCTTACCACTATCTCGGTGGTCTATGGTGCTCTGTCGGCCTGTGTACAGACTGACCTGAAGTATATCAACGCCTATTCGTCGGTATCGCACTGCGGACTGGTGCTCTTCGCACTCCTGATGATGACGAAGACCGCTTGCACTGGTGCTATCCTGCAGATGCTGTCGCACGGCTTGATGACGGCCCTCTTCTTTGCCCTGATTGGTATGATTTACGGTCGTACCCACACCCGTGACATCCGCTATCTGGATGGTCTGATGAAGATTATGCCGTTCCTTGCTGTGGGCTATGTCATTGCCGGTCTGGCCAACCTCGGCTTGCCAGGCTTCTCGGGCTTCATTGCTGAGATGACCATCTTCGTCGGCTCGTTTGACAACCCCGACCAGTTCCATCGTGTGGCCACAATCATTGCCTGTACCTCTATCGTCGTGACGGCAGTCTACATCCTGCGCGTCGTTGGTAAGATATTGTATGGTGAGGTGAAGAACCCGCACTACCTTGAGCTGACCGATGCCACGTGGGACGAGCGTGTTGCCGTTATCTGCCTCATTGCCTGTGTGGCAGGTCTTGGCCTGTTCCCCTTCTGGGCAAGCAACGTCATCTCTGATGCCGTAGGCCCTATCTTGGCGAATATCATATAACATAGTAAATTGTAAATCGTCAAACAGTAAATTACATTATGGGATATAGTCAATTCTTAAATATGATTCCCGAGGCCCTTCTGGTGCTCGAACTCCTCGTGCTGTTCTTCGCTGACTTCTTTTTGATGAAGGACGAGCAGAAGACGAAGAAGCTGGGCCTTATTGCCATCGCGGCACTTGTCATGCAGACCTGTCTGCTCCTCTGTGCCCAACCAGCTGTTGCCTTCGGTGGTATGTATGTAGCCACTCAGGCTGCCAATGTGATGAAGGTCATCCTGACGCTGGGAGCCCTCATTGTCGTTATCATGGCGCAGCCTTGGCTGGAGAACGAGGCTCGCAAGTACACGGGCGAGTTCTATATGCTGGTAGTCTCTACGCTGCTCGGTATGTACGTGATGACTTCCAGCGGCAACTTCCTGATGTTCTTCCTCGGACTTGAGACCGCTTCAGTGCCTATGGCCTGTCTGGTGGCTTTCGATAAGTTCAAGAAGAACTCAGCCGAGGGTGCTGCCAAGTACATCCTGACTGCTACGTTCTCGAGTGGTGTCATGCTCTACGGTCTGTCGTTTATCTACGGCAGCGTAGGCACGCTCTACTACGATGACGTTATGCAGCGCATCGCCTATTTCTCGCAGTTCAAGAGCCAGATGCCCATGCTCCTCATGGGACTTGTGTTCTTCTTCAGCGGACTGGGCTTCAAGCTCTCGCTCGTGCCGTTCCACTTCTGGACTGCCGACACCTACGAGGGTGCTCCCACTCCCGTCACGGGTTATCTGAGCGTTGTTTCCAAGGGTGCTGCAGCCTTTGCACTGATGTTTATCTTCCTGCGTGCTTTCGCACCGCTGGCCGAGTATTATGAGTATATGCTCTACATCGTCATCGTGCTTAGCATCACCGTGGCCAACCTGTTTGCCATCCGCCAGTCAGAACTGAAGCGCTTCATGGCCTTCAGCTCTATCTCGCAGGCTGGATACATCATGCTGGCCGTTATCGGTTCGTCGCAGATGGGCATGGCTTCGCTCATGTACTATGTGCTGGTCTATGTCGTAGCCAACATGGCTGTCTTCACCGTTATCTCTACGGTTGAGCAGAACAATGGCGGTACAACCCAAATGTCGGCATACGATGGTCTATATCAGACCAATCCCCGTCTGGCGTTCCTTATGACGCTGGCCCTCTTCTCACTGGCTGGTATTCCTCCGTTTGCAGGTATGTTCTCTAAGTTCTTCGTGTTCATGGCAGCTGCTCAGCAAGGCTCGTTCTTGGCCTACTTCGTGGTCTTCATCGCCCTGCTCAACACCGTTGTGTCACTCTACTACTACCTGCTCATCGTCAAGGCTATGTACATCAAGCAGACCAACACACCGCTGCCCACCTTTACGACCGACCTCAATACCCGTGTGGCATTGGCTATCTGCACTTTGGGCATCGTGCTTTTCGGCATCTGTTCGTGCATCTACGACTATTTCTTCGCAGTCTCAGTATCTGTCCTGTAAGCAAGTCGGACATAAGCTAAAAAAGGGGAGCGCATCTCACTTAGTGGATGCGCTCCCTTTTTTCTTTTGTAAGTTTGTCAAGCTCCGGCTTGTATGGTTATAGGCGAGGCTTCGTCAGGTGGCTTATCTTACCACCTGCGTAAACTCTGGCTTTGCGCCGTCTTCCTTGCTGTCAATGACATAGATAGTAGTCATTACATCACTTCCATCCATGCCTTTGGCGGCTACGGTGTACTTATATTCAGTACCTTCCTCAATAGAACGGGAGCCTACCGTCACAGGAGTACCCAGTGGGAACTGGTAACTGCCACAAGCAGCGTCAAAGATAGCCTTCTCATCCTCCGTTACAGGCTTCTGCTCCGAGAAGTCTGGCAGTTCTGCTGCCTCACCTGCAATGAACCCGTTCTTTTTCAGGAAATAGTCAAGCTCCTTCGGCATCTTGCTGATGCGGGCGGTACGAACCCCGTAGCCTTCACGAATGTTTGTCTTAGGAAGTGCCTTGCGGAGGTCATTCGTCGTTGCGTTCAGCCCACCGCTGCCAAAAGTGCAGAAAGGAATGACGGTCTTGCCCTCAAACTTGTTTTGCTCCACTAGAGCCAGCATAGGGCGAGCGTATGTGCCGAACCACACAGGATAGCCCAGATAGATGGTGTCGTACCGACTGACGTCCGACTGCAAAGGCTTCAGTGCAGGCAGTTCGCCTGTTTGCATCTCCTTCTGGCAACGCTCAATAGTTTCAGCATAAGTGCCGTTGTAGGGATTCTCCACCTCAATGGATTCGATGTCAGCCCCAAGGTGTTTCTGCAGTTCCTCGGCCACGGCCTTCGTCGTGCCAGTCTGGGAGTAGTAAAGCACAAGGCTCTTGGTTGCTTCAGGCTCAGTGATTTTGTTTGATGCGCACCCCACGATAGTCATGGCCAGTGCCACAAGGGTAAATAGTGGCTTGTTCATAATTTTAAATTTTGTGATATAGTTAGTTGTGTCCATCTTTCCTGTCTCTGTCTTTAGAGATTTCACAGCGCAAAGGTAATGAGAATTATTCTGAATTACAAATATCATCCTGTATAAATTGTGGCAATAATACAAACCAGAGTCAATAAAATATCGTACCTTTGCAGCCTGAAACAAGACACTATCATGAACAATATTTATCTCAGTTCAAAGCCTCGTTACGAGATTCTTGACGGATTGCGAGGTGTGGCAGCCTTGATGGTGCTGCTGTTCCATTGTCTGGAGACCTACAGCTGGAAGTGGGGCATTCAGATTATCGACCATGGCTATCTGGTGGTAGACTTCTTCTTTCTGCTCTCAGGTTTCGTTGTCGGCTATGCCTACGATGACAGATGGAATCGTATGTCGCTGTCAGCATTCAAAAGGAGGTTTTTGGTGGTGTGCGCTAACTCTCATGGTGGTATTCTCCATCCCACAGATAAGCAACGGCCAGCGTGGCATTGCCGACGGCCTTTATCAGGCGTTAAGTATACTCATTGTGTTCCCGATAGTGATACTGATAGGTGCTGGCAGCAATATCAAGGGCAAGCGTAGCATCAGTATTTGCAAATGGCTTGGCGATATATCCTTCCCACTCTACATCACGCACTATCCTGTCATGTATTGCCAGATGGCTTGGGCAACCACCCATCCCAATGCCCCTGCATGGATGCACATTGTCATGAATATCGGTGTTATCACTCTCTCCATAGCTATCGGCTGGACTTGCCTTAAACTCTGTGACGAACCAGTGCGTAAGTGGCTTACAAACCATTGGCTGAACCACAAACACTGAATACAAGACGTAATAGTTAGTGCGATTGCTGCTCCTCTTCATGGTCTGTGTCAGCTTTATAGGCAGGTCTTAAGCACCCCGATTTTCTTATCTCTCAGCTCCAGTATCTCCTTTGGGTTGCTCGAGTATCTGTTTCGACCTTAAACAGTATCTGTTTAGTAGGGTAAACAGATACTAAAGCACCTCGAAAGAGATACTGGAGCAACCCGAAGGAGATACTGGAGGCTGAATAAGTCCTAAATGATAGCTTTTTCCTCAATGTCTGTGAGCACCACGAGGCGCGGTTTCTTCTCCGTTGGGGAGGCCACCCTCTGGGCTGAGGCTTCGAGGCAGGCAAAAAGAAGTGCCGCCACAAACAGGCTTGCTTTTGGCGAAAAGCGTGGCTTTACCCAAGTTAGTCTCCGCCACAGACCTTCCAGCGGGCCGCGCGGATGGTTGCTGAACCAGTAGCGGCAGAAGATATACTGACCAATGACCATAGCGAGACCGATTAGTACGGCATAGGTGATGCCCACCTTATTATAATAGCCGAGGCCATAGCCACAGAAGATAAAACTGCCAATGACAGACTGGAGCAAATAGTTCGTGAGACTCATGCGCCCGAAGATGCAGAGATGGTGGAGCGCATTGCGCACGCCTTCAAAGGCATACCAGGCAGAGACCACGGCCGAGACAATCATCAGTAGGATGAAAAGACTGTAGATTGGATTGAGCCACATGGTCGCCCCACCGAAATCCACTAAACTTAATGCGATGACGAGTATTGACGAAACGCAAAGGGTCGTGTGCCAATTATGCAGGTTTCTGCCCTCATCGTAGAATGCCCGCTGCCGCCCCAGTTGCATCCCCATGATAAAGAGGCAGAGCAGTTGCGTTAGGCGCCCGCTGAAAATATTGAAACGGAGGTTCAGTTCAAAACCGTAGCGCAGGTTGATGGCGGCATTCTCCCAGAATGTGCCATGCTCGCGAAGTCCCATGATTTTGCCATACAATTCCCAGAATGTTGTGAGGTCAATCGTGCTACCCGTCAGCAGGCGAAATAGTTCCACTGGCTGGATGGCCAGCAGACCGATAATACACCAGACGGTTTTCGACGGCAGGTAACTGACGGGGATGAGCAGCAAGCCATAGGCTGCATAGAGCATCAGGACATCGCCGTTGTAGAATGACACGTTGATGAGACCGAAGCCAAACAACAAGCACATTCGCCAAGCGAAACGGCCTGAGAAAGAGTGTCCCTTTTGCTGCTGGTTGTCGTTCATGATGAAGAAACTCAGTCCGAAGAGCATGGCGAAGATTCCGTACATCTTGCCGCTCAACAGCCAGGCCATCGCGTTGCCTACAGCCTGGTCGCAGGGCAGAGTATGTGCTATCGGCTCTTTGGTAAAGATTTCGAAGTGCTCCACAGAGTGGTATAGGATGATACCTGCCACTGCGATTCCCCTCAGGGCATCCGCCACGTCGATTCGCGTGTTGGGAATGTTACGCGTCTTATACATCAGTCTTTATTTAGTGTTTATACTTATAGTGTCAATCGCCTCTTGCAGTGTATTCAGGAAACGCGCTGCGTGTCCGCCGTCCATCTGGGCATGGTGAAACTGGAAGGAGATTGCCAGAGTCGTCTTAAACCAGTGGTGCTTGTATCTGCCCCAGGCGAGGAAGGGGTTGTTGAAGATGCCGCTGTATTGGTTGACGATACAGTCCAGTTCCGTGTCTACCAGAGTTGATGTCCCGACGATTGCCGCGCCGTCGTCAGTGATGTCCCTGCACGCCCTGCTCGCTTCCTGGGTGAGTGTGTCATAGGCGTGGCAGAACTGTCTCAGGTCGTCGCTATATGGAATGTCGCAGTTGCTGATGCCCCCTTCTCGGTTGTTCACAATCACATTGATGCCCAGACGGTCGTACCTGAACAGCTTCCCTTGTTCCGGCAACAGGTAGAGCTCGTCTACTTGACTGGCAGCCTTGCCGATGCACCAGCATAGCAGCATATTGAATTTCAAGCCTTTCCGCTTGCTCATTTTATAAAGGTGTGTCACATCGAAGGTCTTGGTGAGTGTCACCATCGGCATCGGCGATTTCATCCACATCTTAAAGGCTTGTGCACGGGTAGTTACCTCTGGGTTGATTTCCTGCTTCATTCCGCAAAGATAGTTATTATTTTCGACATGAACAAGAAATCGAGAGAAATACTTTTGCGACATCACTTGAAGCCATGCCCTCATAAATGGAGGGCTTTAGTGTTAAAAAATGCAGGAAATTGGTTGTGTTTAGTAACTATTTTGTATATTTGCAGCAACCTCGGATGGGGTGAAAGATTTGAGACGTTGAAAGTGATGGACTATCAAGCAATTATAGATAAGTATTACCCTGTGGACGATGAGCTCCGCAGGGTTTTGTTGAAGCACTCGCGTCAGGTGGCTGACCGCTGTCTGGAGATAGTTAGGAAGCATCAGGATTTGCCCGTTGATGTGCAGTTCTTGGAAGAAGCGGCTATGTTGCACGATATAGGTATTGTGCAGTGCGATGCTCCTTCGATTCATTGTCATGGCACGGAGCCTTATATTCGTCATGGGCAGTTGGGGGCTGAGATGCTGAGGGCTGAGGGTTATCCGCGCCATGCCCGTGTCTGCGAGCGCCACACGGGGACGGGGCTGCCGGGGCTGGAGCCTGAAACGCTGGAGGAGCAAATCGTATGCTATGCCGATAAGTTTTATTCCAAATCAAGTCCTGACCATGTGCGGACGGTGGCTGAGACCGCACAGAGTTTGGAGAAGTTTGGGGCTGCTGGCGTGCGTAAGTTTCTTGACTGGGTGGCACGGTTTGAATCGTAATAATTAACGTTAAATGATGGAAAGGTAAGCGGAAATCCATAAATTATTCGTAATTTTGCAGCCGTGAAAAAAGAAACGCTTGTTTTCATCCTGTTGTTCGTCATTCTGTTTGCAGTGGCGGGCGTGCCTCAGTTGCGCTTTTCTGGTGTGGAAAGGGCGGGGGATTCTATTGTGCCAGACACTATGCAGAAGGCAGAGATGGCGACAATACGCAAGGACTCGCTGCGCACGGACTCACTGCTGAAGAACGACACGGCACAGATGGACTCGCTACATAAGGCTATCTGGATACACAACAAGGCCGTTGACGATTCGTTGCGGGCTGACTCGCTGAACCGTCAACGCAAGAATGGCATTGATGCCCCTGTGCATTATACGGCTGACGACTCAATGACTTATGAGGGTGGCATTGCCCATCTTTATGGCAGTGCTAATGTGAAGTACGAAGATATGGACTTGCAGAGTGACCAGATATATATGTCGCTCGACTCCAGTTTGGTTCATGCAACGGGTTCGCAAGATACGACTGGTGCAAAGTTTGGCACTCCCGTATTCAAGATGGGTAATGATACCTATGAGACCGACACGATGGCCTTTAACTTTAAGACCAAGAAGGGCATTATCAGTAACGTATATACCGAGCAGGACGACGGATTCATGACTTCGGAACTGTCGAAGCGTAACGCTAAGGGCGAGATGTTCCTGTATCGTGGTCGCTATACGACGTGTGACGACCCGCACCCTGACTTCTACTTCGCCATGTCGCGTGCCAAGGTACGTCCCGGCAAAGATGTGGTATTTGGCCCGACCTATTTGGTAGTGGCCGATGTGCCGTTGCCCTTTGCCATTCCCTACGGTTTCTTCCCCTTTACCAAGAGCTATTCCAGTGGTTTTATCATGCCAACCTACGGTGATGAAACCTCGCGAGGCTTCTATCTGCGTGATGGCGGCTATTACTTTGCCATTAGCGATAAGATGGACTTGAAGCTGATAGGCGAGATATACACCAAAGGTTCGTGGGGTATCTCGGCAGCTTCGAACTATCGGAAGCGTTACCGCTATAACGGCTCGTTCCTGTTCAGCTATCAGAACTCGGTGGACGGTGACAAGAATATGCCCGACTATTCAAAGACTACCAGCTTTAAGGTGCAGTGGTCGCACTCTCAGGATGCCAAGGCCAATCCCTATCGCTCGCTGCGGGCAAGTGTGAACTTTGCCTCTACCAGCTACGAGCGCAATAACCTGACGTCGATGTACAACCCGCAGGCTATGACCCAGTCGACGCGTACCAGCTCGGTTTCTATGCAGACGACATTCTCCAGCATAGGCATGAGCTTGGGTCTTACGACTAACCTTAACCAGAATATGCGCGACTCGACCATCGAGCTGACCTTGCCCGACCTGAATGTCAGCATATCGCGCTTCTTCCCCTTCAAGCGTAAGCACGCCGCAGGCAAGGAGCGTTGGTATGAGAAGATTTCGATGAGTTATACGGGCCGCATGAGCAACTCGATTTCGGCGAAGGAGGACAAGCTCCTGAACTCCAGCCTGACCAAGGACTGGCGCAACGGTATACAACACTCCATCCCCATTAGCGGTAATTTCACGCTGTTCGGTTATCTGAACCTGAACCCCTCGTTCAACTTCACCGACCGTATGTACACTCAGAAGTACAAACGCTCATGGGATGCAGAGGCACAGCGTGAGGTCGTTGATACGCTGCAGGGTTTCTACAATAACTATAACTGGAATATGAGCCTCTCAGCCTCGACGAAGCTCTATGGATTCTACGTGCCTAACAAGAAGATATTTGGTGAGAAGATACAGGCGGTGCGCCACGTGCTCACTCCGTCGGTCAGCTTTAACTATGCCCCTGACTTTAGCGCCTCACGCTATGGCTTCTGGGACACCTATCAGAAGACGGATGCCAATGGCAACGTAACGATGGTAGAGTACAACCAGTATCAGGGAACACTCTATGGCGGCCCGAGCAAGGGCAAGACGGGAAGCATTTCGATGGATGTATCGAACAATATCGAGATGAAGGTCAAGACGGATGACGACTCCACGGGATTCAAGAAAATCAGTATCATTGACGAGTTGGGAGCCTCCATGTCGTACAACATGGCTGCCGAGACGCGCCCTTGGAGCGACCTGTCGACCCGTTTGCGACTGAAACTGACCAAGAGCTATACGCTGAACCTGAACGCTGTCTTTGCCACCTACGCCTACGAAGCCGACTCGGTGGGCGCACGTCCCTATATCGGCAACCGCACAGAGTACAGTCACGGACGCTTTGGTCGATTCCAAGGAATGTCGCAGAACCTGTCGTACACACTGGACAACAAGAAGCTGGCCAACCTGTTCAAACGACTGCGAGGCGAGAAGGTGAAGGACGACGACAAGGATGGCGACAACAAAGGAAAGTACGATACAGGTGCCGATACCAACCTCGATACAGACATGGAAGCAGGCAAGCATGGTGCCAGAAAAGAGAATGCAGGCATGGCCGATACCGACGAGGATGGCTATATGGCCTTCTCCATGCCGTGGTCGCTGAGCTTCGGCTATGGTATCACGATGCGTGAGAACACCGGCGGAACGTTCAATTACAACACCATGCGCTATCCCTATAAGTTTACGCAGAACCTCAACATGAGCGGCAACGTGCGTATAGCGGATGGCTGGAACATATCGTTCTCGTCGGGCTATGACTTCGAGAACAAGAAGATATCCATGACAACGGCATCGCTCAGCCGCGACCTGCACTGCTTCAATATGTCGTGCTCCGTCGTTCTGGCCCCTTATACCAGTTACAACTTCTCGTTCCGTTGTAATGCGGCTACGCTCACCGATGCGTTGAAGTACGACAAACGTTCATCGTACTCCAACGCCGTGCAGTGGTATTAATTAGTTCTTGATGAGAGCTTGCAGCGCATTCTGCTCGCCTACAACCCAGATGATGTCGCCCTCCTGAAAGCGCCGCTTGGGGTGGAAGGGCGACAAGTTCTCCTTTCCTTCCTCTAATCCCACGACCATACAGCTATACGTATTGCGAATACCGCTGTCCTCCAGCGTCTTTCCAATGAAGGGGCTGTCGCTGCCGATAATGAGTTGGCGCAGCTTCATCTCGCGAAGCTCCACCTGCGGGTCTTCGCCCAGCACGTCGTGCGTAATGGCCTGACCAAACTTACCCAGCTGGTCGTCGCTGCCAATCACCTGCAGCTTGTCGCCGGGGAAGATGAGATAATCGCCGTCGGGAATGTTCAGCCGATGGTTGGCACGCAGGATGCTGCTGATAAGGATGCCATACTTACGACCCAAGTCAAGCTGCCGCAGGGTGTGCCCCATCCATGTAGAGTTCATTGGCACGGTGAAGTCGGCAATGTGTACGTCGCGGTCCAGCAGTCGGCCTTCGTACAGCGGACGCTTCTTGCCATGCACCTGTGCCTCGATGTCACGCGAGCGCAGGTTCATGATAAACAGCCTTTCCAGCCGAATGCTGCGGTGCTTGATGTTGCGCGAGAATATCATCATGACCACCGCAACGAATCCGATGGTCAGCATCAGGGCGTTGGAGAAGCGCGTCAGGTAGTTACAGATGTAGAAGATAAAGCCTACGGCCAGCACCATACGCACCAGAATGGTGAATAGCAAGGGCAGCCGGTTGGTGTTGTTCTCGCGCCACAATGCCCTGAACTCCTCGCTGTGGTTCTTCTTCATCACCATTGCGCGCAGGAAGGGAGCAATGATGAGGACGGTCAGCAGGCCCGTTATGGCATTAGCGTACCAGTGCAGCTCCCATCCGGGCAGCATTCGGCGCGTGACGGGCAGCACGAAGGTGAACATGAGGGCTATGGTGGCCGAGGAGAGGATAGAGTACACCAGCGTGTTGAGAGCCATCTGCGTCAGCAGCTTCTTCCACTTGCTCTGCTCCGTAGTGTTGGGGTGGCTCATGCTCAGATGGTTCATGAGCTTGATGACCTTGCTGGGCAGCCGATGCTCCAGATGGGTATAGGCCGGTGTGGCAAGGCGTATCATATAAGGTGTGAGAAACGTCGTTATGACCGATACTGCCACTACAACGGGGTAGAGGAAGTCGCTGATGACACCCAGCGAAAGGCCCAGCGAGGCAATGATGAACGAGAACTCACCAATCTGCGCCATAGAGAAGCCGCAGCGCATGGCCGACTTGAGCGACTCGCCGCCCAGCATGAACGACAGCGAACCGAAGACGCTCTGCCCCAGCAGGATGGTCAGCACGAGGATGAGAATGGGCAGGGCATAGTCTGCCAGTATCTTCGGGTCGACCAGCATACCCACTGACACGAAGAAGATAGCCCCGAACAAGTTCTTCACTGGCTCCACCAGCCGCTCGATGTGCTCGGCCTCGACCGTCTCAGCCAGTATGCTGCCCATGATGAACGCACCGAATGCCGACGAGAAGCCGACCTTGGATGAGAACACCGCCATGGCGCAACACAGCCCCAGCGAAACGACCAGCATCACCTCGTCGTTGATGAGTTTGCGCACCCAGCGCAGGAACAGGGGGATGGCAAAGATGCCCACCACGAGCCACAGCACGAGGAAGAAGCCTATCTTCACCACGGAGCCGAGCATCTGGCTGCCGTCGGGATTGCTGCCGCTGGCTATGGCCGACAGCATGACCATCATGACGATGGCCAGTATGTCCTCCAGTATGAGCACCGACATGACGAGGCCTGCAAACTGCTGCTGGCGCAGTCCGAGGTCGTCGAAAGCCTTGTATATGATGGTGGTCGACGACATGGCCAGCATTCCTCCTAAGAAGATGCAGTCCATCTTGGACCAGCCGAAGACGTGTCCGACGCAGACACCCAGCATCGACATACAGAAGATGATGGTGATGGTGGATATGACGGGCGACACGCCCATCTTGAGAATCTTCTTGAACGAAAAGTCAAGTCCCAGTGAGAAGAGCAGGAACATCACACCGATGTCCGCCCACAAGTGGATGTTCTCCATGTCGGCGACGCTGGCCGTGTAGGGCATGTGGGGCGACACGAGGAAGCCCGCCACGATGTAGCCCAGCACGAGGGGCTGCTTGAGCCGCTTGAAGAGCAGGGTTACGAAGCCTGCCACGATGAGCATCAGTGCCAGGTCTTGTATCAGTGGGGCCAGCTCAGCCATTGTATGCGCCTACTAATTCGCAAATCTTGACGACGACCTGCATGGCCTTCTCCATCGACTGGATGCTGACAAACTCGTAGGGGCCGTGGAAGTTGATGCCGCCTGCGAAGATGTTGGGGCAGGGCAGGCCCTTGAACGACAGCTGGGCGCCGTCCGTTCCGCCTCGGATGGGCTTCACCTTGGGCGACACTCCGACCTCCTGCATGGCCCGCAGTACGAGGTCGATAACGTGCATCTGCGGGTCAATCTTCTCCTTCATGTTGTAGTACTGGTCGCTGACGACGCACTCAACGGTGCCCTCGCCGTACTTCTGGTTCATGCGCTCGGCGCACTGGGCGATGAAGCGCTTGCGGTCTTCGAAGCGGTCGCGGTCGTGGTCGCGGATGATGTACGACAGTCGGGCCTGCTCGATGTTCGACGTGATGCCCAGCAGGTGGTAGAAGCCCTGATAGCCCTCGGTGGTCTCGGGTGTCTCGTCGGCAGGCAGCATGGTGGCCAACTCGGCGGCCAGCGCATTGGCGTTGACCATCTTGCCCTTGGCGTAGCCCGGGTGTACGCTCACGCCCTTGATGGTAATTTTGGCCGATGCGGCGTTGAAGTTCTCAAACTCCAGCTCGCCCACGTCGCCGCCATCCATCGTGTACGCCCACTCACAGCCGAACCGCTCCACGTCGAAGTGGTGGGCTCCCATGCCTATCTCCTCGTCGGGGTTGAAGGCTATGCGTATCTTGCCGTGCTTGATTTCCTTGTGCTGTTGCAGGTAGACCATTGCCTGCACTATCTCTGCGATGCCTGCCTTGTCGTCGGCTCCAAGCAGTGTGGTGCCGTCGGTCACTATCAGGTCTTCGCCTACGTGCTGCAGCAACTCGGGGAACTTCTTGGGCGACGATACGATGCCCTCGCTCAGCAGAATGTCCGTGCCGTCGTAGTTCCTCACGATTTGGGCATTGACGTTGGCCCCCGAGCAGTCGGGGCTGGTGTCGTAGTGCGATATGAAACCAATGGTTGGCACGTCGTCGCGCGTGTTGGCCTTCAGCGTTGCATAGATATAGCCCTTGTCGTCCAGCTCCACTTCATCCAGTCCCTCGCGCTCCAGCTCCTTCTTCAGGTACTCTGCGAACACCAGCTGCTTGCTTGTACTTGGCACCGTCTGGCTGTCTTCCGCCGACTGCGTGTCGAACTTAGTATAGTTCAGAAATCTCTCTGTAATGTCCATAGTCTTCGTTTATACGTTTGCGTTATTGCATCTGCAAAGGTAGCATAAAAAGCACAAACGGGCAAATTATAGGGCTGGAAATTTGCCACGGCGTTGCTTTTTGCCCGTGCCGTTGTGGTGAATAAACTTAACAAACCGCCTCGCCAGAATCGCGCAGCGGTCAGCAACCTCGGTTTCGGTGCGAAATACGCGAAATATGGAGCGTTAGCGTAAACCGTTGATGCTTAGTGCGTTGCGCGTTTCCGCCCGTTTCGCCCCCTGCAAGACCCCCGTCGGCACACCCTGCCGAGGCCGTCGGCACTGGGTGCGAAGCCGATTGGCACATGGTGAGAGTGGCGTTCGCACGGGGCGAAAGTGGCGTTTACGCGGTGTAAAACCCTGCTTGGCACCGTGCAAACCCTTAATCGGCAGCGCGTGCAAGCGCTTTTCGCACCGTCAGCCGTGCTGGTTGGCAAAAAATGAAATGTTAAATTCCGTGATATAAAACGGACATCCACACCGCCTTTCCACCCACTTCCCGCACCCGCCGCACCCCATGCGCACCTTAAAAAAATCAAAAACGTGGGGGCAACGGGCTGGCTTGTTCGTTCTAATAGAAACGATTGTAACTAAAGACTAAAAGCAATGAAACAAGTTATCTGTGTACACACGGCAATGGCTCTGGTAGGGCCGCTGACCGAACTCTTCGCAAAACTGCTGCCCGAAGTGAATGTCAACCACATCGCAGACTCGTCGTTAATCAAAGAGGTGATAGCCTCGGGCGGGGTGACACCCGCCGTGCGCCGCCGACTGCTGGCCTATTACAATGCCGCGGCTGACGCAGGCGCTGACGTTGTGCTCAACACCTGCTCCAGCGTTGGCGACGTTGCCGACTATGGCAACCAGTACGCCCGCATCCCCGTGTGCCGCATCGACAGACCGATGGCAGCCGAGGCAGTGATGGAGTGCAGCCGCATCGGCGTCATCTCGACCCTGCCCACCACGCTCGACCCCACGTGCCGGCTGTTGCGCAGCGAGGCCGAGAAAGCTGGTCGCGACGTGGTGCTGGTTGAGGGCCTGGCCGACGGAGCCTTTGCCGCAGGCCAGAGCGGCGACCGCGACACCCACGACCGCTTGATAGCCGAGGCCGCCGTGCGCATCTGCGCCAACGTCGACATGCTGGTGCTCGCACAGGGTTCGATGGCCTGCATGGAGGAACGGCTGTTCAGGCTGACGGGCCTGCCCGTGCTCTCAAGCCCCGTGCTGGGCATCAAGGCACTGCGCAAACCCCTTGGCTTATGAAGCGTAAGAACGTCATCCTGGCCATGCTCGTCATCCTGGGCATGGTCACCTTCCTCGACCGCATCAATATCAGCGTGGCCGGCTCAAGCATCATGCACGACCTCGGGCTGTCGCCCTCGGAGTGGGGATGGGTGCAGAGCGCGTTCATCCTGTCCTACGGACTGATGCAGATACCTATGGGCGCACTGGGCGACCGCTTTGGCCATCGCAGCATCCTGTCGCTCATCGTGCTGTGGTGGTCGCTGTTCACCGCCTTCACGGGGCTGGCTGGCGGACTGGCTTCACTGCTCATCATCCGCTTCATGTTCGGCATTGGCGAGGCAGGCTCGTCGCCCTGCTCCACGGGCGTCATCAGTCGGTGGTTCGAGAAGGGCGAGGTGGGCAAGGCCCAAGGCTACGTCTGGGCAGCCAGCCGCATGGGTGGAGCCCTGACCCCGTTTGTCGTCATCCCCGTCATGCTGTCCGTCGGCTGGCGTTCCGCCTTCTATCTGCTGGGTGCGCTCGGCATCGTGTGGGCCGCCGTCTGGTACTGGTACTACCGCCCCAACGAGGGTCGCGACACCGTAAAGACCAAGTCGGCACCCGTCAGTTGGCGGTTGCTCTTAGGCAACAAGCAGTTCTGGCTGCTCTGCGCCATGTACTTCTTCTATGCCTTCGGCTCGTGGTTCTTCTTCTCGTGGTTCCCCACGTTCATGGAGCTGGGCCGTGGCTTCGACAAGACCGAGCTGACCTATGCCGTCGCCGTGCCCTTTGTCATGAGTATGCTCGGCAATATAGCCGGTGGCCACCTGACCGACCGGCTCACCCAGCGCTACGGCATTAAGGTGGGTCGCAAGGCGCTCGGCTCCGCCTCGCTGGCCGTCTCAGCCGCCTGTATGTTCCTGGCCGCCTTCATTCCCGGCAAGCTCGCCGTCTTCGTCTTCCTGTCACTTTGCTTTGGCATCTTCGACCTCATGCTGCCCTCGGCGTGGGCTTTGTGCATCGACTTAGGCCATCGCCATGCCGGCACCCTCAGTGGGGCTATGAACACGGCGGGCAACATCGGAGGCTTCTGTTGCGGCATCCTCTTTGGACAGCTCGTACAGCAGTCGGGCAACTACAACCTGCCGCTCTATATGATAGCCGTCATGCTCATCGTCAGTGCCGTGCTCTTCGCCTTTATCAACCCCGAGAAGCCGATTATTCGAGCGTAAAAGAAAAAGGTTAGGCACTTGGCCTAACCTTTTAACTTCATATATACCTCACGCAGCGAGTCCGCTGTGCCCACGTTGCCGGGGAAGATGATGTAGGGAAAGTCGTGCGTCATCACACACGGCACACTGGGCACCACCTGTCCCATCACGCGGGCCGTCCGTATGCCCAGCCCTTTCGTCAGGATGTCGTTCGACGTAATGCCGCCCTTGCCCACCAAGTAGGACGGCGTGAAGGGCAGTCGGTAGGCAATGCCCACCAAGAAGTCGCTTACCCGCTGACCCAAGTGCTGGCGCTGGTCGGCATCGTCCAGCCTAAGCTCCTGTCGCGATGTGTAGATGACGGGCGTCAGATAGTTCTCCACCACTTGCTGGATGGTCGTCAGCGTTTCCAGCATCAGGCTGTCTGCGTCGTCCAGTATGCGCTGCACGTCAACCTCAATGGCGCACGTGCCTTCTGCCTCTAACAGCCGCTCCAGCTGCTGCGTCGTCTTCTGCACGTGCGAACCCACGATGAAGCACCCAGCGCCCTCGCGCTTCAGCATCGAGCGGTCGAGCAGTGCTGTGTCGGCTATGCCGCTGATAACCTTGGGCAGCGACGACGACGAGCGGATAACGATGGCATCCGCGTCCGCAGGCCACACGTAGCTCTGCCACCACCGTCGCAGTTCGTCATAGTCCTGTGCGTCGACGATTTCGTAGTCGGTCGGCTCGGCTCCTTTCTCCCTGATGTACTCGCTCAGCACGCTGGTGTGATAGGCAAAAACGTTGTCGCGGGCAAACTCCGTATCGCTGACGGGAATGAGCCGCTCGCCGTCCTTCATGTAGTGCGTGCCGCCTATCGTGACGCGCCCAGCCTCGATGAAGGCAGGGCAGAACGGGGTCTTCCGGGGCACCGAGTAGCCGTGGCTGGTCAGGCATTGCCGCATGATGTCCGTTTCCAGTGGGAAGTGGCCACGCAGACAGGAGTCGCTTCGGCTGATGATAATCAGTCGGTAGCCGTAGTCGCGGTTCACCTTGACGACCGCTTCCATAGCCGACCGTGTCACCTCAGCGGCCTCGTCGCGCGTCATGGCGCGGGTGTTGGTCAGTATGTAGAAGAAAGGCTCCTTGTCCTCAAACCCTTCGCGCACGTGCTGCTCGTCCCACTCGGTGATGAGCAGGCAGCCGTGGACGGTCTGTATGCCCGTTGGGTCGTCGTCGAGCACCACCAATTTATAGTCTGTAGTCATCGTCTGCTTCATTTATACCGTCAGTTGCTTGATGTGTTGCATCTCACGCGCCTCGGCTGGCGTGGCGGGTTCGCAGCCCATCATGCGAATCAGGGCCACCAGCCGCTCCACCAGCTCGGCATTGGTGTGGGCGCGTTTCCCCTCGGCGTAGTAGAAGCTGTCCTCGAAGCCCACGCGGACGGCTGATGCCCCCATGCCGATGGCGCAGGCCAGTATGGAGAAGTCTTTCATCGAGTCGTGCGTAACGCCCCACGACGTGCCCGGCTCCATCAGCGAGCACAGCATGGCAAGGTTGCGGCCCGTGGCCGACAGGTTGCTGGAGTTACCCGGCCCTACGCAGAAGTTGTAGTGCAGGGGGCGGTGCAGCACACCCTCGTCCGCCAGCCTCGTCGCGCACTCTACGTGACTGAGGTCAAACAGCTCCATCTCTGGCACGGTGTGGGTCTCGTCCAGCCGCTTTGCCCAGTAGCGCAGGTCGGGCATCGTATTGACATACACCGTCTCGCCGAAGTTGACACTACCCATATTGAGTGAGGCCACCTCGACCTCGGGCACGTCGAGCGACACGCAGCGCTCGGCCAGCGTCAGCGTCGACAGTCCGCCCGTCGAGCCTTGCACTATCATGTCCGTCTCGCGGCGTATCAGTCCGATGGTCTGACGGAACACGTCCAGTTCAAACGTTGGGTTGCCTTGCAGGTCGCGGGTGTGCAGATGCACCTCGCAAGCCCCTGCCTTGAAGCAGTTGATGGTGTCCTCGGCTATCTCCTCTGGGGTCAGCGGGTTCTTACACTCGGCAGGAATCTCCTTGCCCACGTGGCATACGGGAGCCACGGTTACGATAATCTTTCTCATAATGCGTTGTTTATACTTACTACTTATTAGGACTGATGGCGGTCTAAAATGTCGTCAGCTGATGTGATTTCATCATTTTTGAGTATTGCCCGTATGCTGGAAAGGCACTACCTTTGCATCCGAAAAATCAGAAAACCACATTAGCATGATGACAAGTAAAGGAATACTATTCACAGCCGCCCTTGTTGCGGGGCTCAGCCTGAGTGCTGCGGCACAGGAGACGGAACCAGAGAAAGAGACTGGCTCGCGCCTGCATATCGGTGGATATGGCGAGGCGGTCATGACGCGGAACTTCTACAGCCAGAGCTTCAACCGCTACAAGAAGCCTGAGAACTATGCCAACGACAAGAGCCACGGGCGCTTCGACCTGCCTCACGTGTGTATTAATATAGGTTACGACCTCGGCAAGGGCTGGACAATGGGCTCGGAAATCGAGTTCGAGCATGGCGGTAACGGCACTGCCGTAGAGATAGAAGCCGAGGAGGCTGGCGAGTACGAGGCCGAAGTGGAGAAGGGTGGCGAGGTCAACCTTGAGCAGTTTTGGCTTAACAAGGAGTTCTTGGACGGTCAGCTGAACGTGAAGGCTGGTGAGATTATCGTGCCTGTGGGCTACTCCAATGCCTACCATGAGCCTAACCAGTTCTTTACCGTCTATCGTCCCGAGGGCGAGGCAACCATCCTGCCCAACACGTGGCACCAGTTAGGAGTGTCCGTGTGGGGTCGGCTGAAGAACTGGCGCTACGAGGTGCAGTTCCTGTCGGGACTCAACTCGGAGAGCTTCACGGCAGAGAACTTTGTACACTACGGAGCCACCAGCCCCTACGAATTTAAGGTGGCCAACAACTATGCGGGAGCCTTTCGTGTCGACAATTACTCCATGCGAGGCCTGCGGGTAGGACTGAGTGGCTACTATGGCTACACGTTCCGCAATACCTTGCGCACACCGGGGCAGAAGTATGCCGATGTGACGGGTGCTTTGGGCATCGTAGCTCTTGACTTTGCCCTGAACCGCTGGAACTGGGTGGTGCGTGGCAATGTGGACTTTGCCCACTTTGCTGATGCCGATGAGATTTCGGCCTACAATCAGGCTAACTGGACGCATCATAAGTATCAGGACGGCAATCCCCACCACTATACCAACATCGGCAGTCATGCGGTGGCCTATGCCGTAGAGGCTGGCTACAATGTATTCTCGCAGTTCCGCAGGTTGCGCGAGCAGGACGAGAAGCTGTATCTGTTCGGTCGCTTCGAGCATTACAACACGATGGCATCAGGCACGTATGCTTCTCTTTACAAGTACACTAAGCAGTATCGCATGGCCGTAGGCGTAAACTACTCGCCTGTCAAGCAGGTGACGCTGAAGGGCGAATACTCATACCGCTTCTTCGAGAAGCCCAACAACAATGGTCTGGCCTCTGATAGCCCGCTCTATGTGCAGCCTTTCAACAACGAGCCCAGCATCAGCTTAGGCATTACCTACTGCGGTTGGTTCCTGTAAAAAGCAAGAATTGAGACATTTTTAACCACATAATTAATAGATAAAAATAATGAATATGAAGAATCTTTCAAAGATGGCAGCCATTGCTGCCGTGCTCGTAGCAGGCTTCTCGGCCTGCTCGAGCGATGACGAAGTAAACACAAGTGTAGTAACTGGAACGCAGGAAGCACTCAATCAGGCCTGTGCCGACTGGAAGACGGCCCGTGCCAACTGGGAGCAGTCGGAGGCTTTCCTCTTTGGTGCAGCCGATGTCTATTCCATCGACCCCCATACTGACACGTGGCCTGTGGCTGCTAACGACTTGGCCGAAGTGCTGCGCGATGCCAGTGCCATGTCGAACCTTGACAACTTTATCAAGACGGCCAACTCTGGCATTCTGGGCTATCACGGTATAGAGTATGTGCTGTTCCGTGGGGGAGAGCCGCGTCAGATTAGCCAGTTCACCAATCTGGAATATCAGTATGCGTGCGCTGTGGCCAAGGACTTATACAATGCCACTGCTACGCTGGAGGCGGCTTGGGACTCTCAGGAGAGCAACAAGGCACGCCATCAGATAGCACTTGACTATGTGTCAAGCCACTATGCCATTGACGATGATGGTAATCAGGAGGGTACACTTGACGGATTTACGAACTTCGGCAAGCAGTTCAAGAACCCCGGCACTGGCGACTGGGATACTGCGCTGGAGGCTACTCGTGAGATTATCTCTGGCTGTAGGGACATCATCGGCGAGGTGGGCGACTCGAAAATCGGACTGCCTTACACGGGTGAGGATGCCAACTACATCGAATCTCCATACGCTTACAACTCTATCATAGACTTCTACGACAACATCGTTAGCTGCAAGAACGCCCTTTACGGTGCTGTGGGCGCAACGGCTCCTACCCAGAACTCGCTCCTGTATTTCTGCCTGAATACCAACATCACTACGCTGAAGTCGCAGGCTCAAACCGTACAGACGAAGCTGGAAACAGCATTGGCCAAGATTCAGAGCATGAAGCATCCCTTTGCGCTCTATTATACCGATGCTTCTTGCAAGGTGGCTATTGACGCACTGGGCGAGCTGGATGAGGCTCTTGGCGCAATGGACAATACGCTGGGTGAGTATGCTGATGATGCCACCGTTAAGGCTCAGTGCCAGAAAATCAACGAGAACTATGTCGATAATGTAGTCCTTGTCACCTACCGCACACTGGCCAATAATGCTGAAAAGCTCTATCAGTCAATCCTGAAGATTAAGGCACAATAAATAAAACAAATAGAATACCTACTTATGATGAATAAACTATCGATTATTGGAGTTGCCCTTATGGGGGCTGTCACCATCGTTGGATGTAAGAGTTCCGACGCTGACGCTCCTCTCTCATGGGAGATAGGAGAGCCCACAACGGGCGATTATCCAGACGACTACTACGCTGGTGGTCGACTGGGCACAACGACTGTCAACACCGCCACTGCATTTGAACAACCTACCAAGGCCGTTGAGGATGCCAACATGATGACTGCTTTCAACGAGGGCGAGTATCTGTTTGAGAAAGACTATAACACCAATATCGATGGTGCTTTCCACGGTCTGGGCCCCGTCTATGTGCGCCGAGGCTGCCTCTATTGTCACCCGGGCTATGGCCACGGTGCGCGTCAGACCAGCTATAAAGCTGATTCCCACCGCAACGGTTATCTGCTTGTTATCTATGACAAGACGACCAATGCTTATCTCCGCTCAGTGGCTAGTATGCCCCAGACGGGAGCCGTCAAGCCTTTCAAGGCTCCTATCGATGAGGACAAGATTCGTATTGCATGGAATAGCTATACCGACGAGTGGGGCAACCAGTTCCCTGACGGTGAGACTTATTCGCTCATCTATCCTGAGGTGAAGATTGATTACAGTGCTTTCTATGCTCCTGTGGTGGTACAGCGTGGTGGTACCGACGTTGTGCTGACTAAGGAACAGTACGACAACGAAGTTGGTGTGCTGCTGGAATCGACCATCGGTATCTATGGCACAGGTCTGACCGATGCCATTGACGATGACGAAATAACGGCCCAGTGGCGCAAGGAGAGCGAGTATTACAACAGCATCGGCAGAACGGACGCACTGAATCCCGCCATGTGGAACCAGTCAACCAATTCATGGAACAGCTATTATACTAACTCGTTGCAGGGCGATGGCACGAAGTATGTGCGCCGTTATACCTACGCCCTGTCGCGCGGCCCGATTCTCGATGCTGCGGGAGCTAACGCTATCTGGAACATCACCAACGTGACGCGCTCCGACCGCCGTTACCACTATCTTGATATGGCTGGCATCTATTATGCCCAAACCTCGTCGAAAGACCCTGAGGTGCAGGCTGGCTTTACAGACTATATCAACAGGATGGACCCTGCCAAAGCGCATCCCGAATGGCATACGGGCGACCTCGAAAAGGATATTTATACCTACCTGACCAGCAAGTCGCTGGATGCCGAGATGAGCGACCAGCAGTATAAGAACCTTATGATATGGCATCGTGGTCTGGCCGTTCCTGCGGCACGCAACACGACTACCGATGATTTCAAGGAGGGCAAGCGACTGTTCTCACAGATTGGATGTGCCACCTGTCACCGTCCGTCGTGGCAGACGGGTGAAGACCACATTCAAGACCCGGCCAAGTTCTTTACCTCCGACAGCGATATGCCTCGCTATCCTCATCAGACCATCTGGCCCTATACCGACTTCGTGCAGCACCGTCTGTGGATGAAGAACGACATACGCACGGGCTGGTGTCGTACCACTCCCTTGTGGGGACGCGGACTGGCAGGTAAGTGTGGCAGTGGTGTGGAGCGTATGCACGATTGCCGTGCCCGCAACGTGATGGAAGCCATCATGTGGCACGGGTGCAGTCAGGAGGGCGGCAAGAGCGATGCCTACGACTCTGTAGTGAATTTCCGTAATCTAACAAAATATCAACGCCAGCAAATCGTTTATTTTATAGAATCTATTTAATGTGTTGTTGATGACCAAGAAACTCATAGCTACCCTATACACGCTTGTCATAGTGTGTATAGGGATTGCTACCGTTATAGAGAAGTATCAGGGAACTTCCTTTGTCAGCGAGCACGTCTATGGCTCGTGGTGGTTTGTCGTGCTGTGGGCAGTGCTTACGGTGGCGGCTTGTGTGTATCTGTATAAGCAGAGGCTTTACAAGCGCGTTGCCGTCGTGTGGCTGCACCTGTCGTTTGTCGTTATTCTGGCTGGTGCGCTGACCACTTGGCTGACGGCACGTCGGGGGATGGTCAGTCTCAGGATTGGTCAGCCCGTCATGGTTTATTGCGATGACGACGGACAGTTCCATCAGTTGCCCTTTACGCTCCATCTCAAAGAGTTTCAGATTGTCAACTATCCGGGAACTGACGCTCCTCTCGACTATCAGAGTATCGTTCGTGTAGAGCAGAAAGCAAAGGCTACTGAAGAGATAGTCGTATCAATGAACCACATCGGCAATGTAAGCGGCTATCGACTGTTTCAGTCAAGTTATGATAACGATGGGCTGGGGGTGTTGTTAGGCGTATGCTATGACCCCTATGGTATTGCCGTCACTTATCTGGGTTACCTGTTATTGTTGGTAGGTATTGTGGCTACCCTGCTGTCACGTCAGACACAGATGCGTACCCTTTATCGGAAAGCCTTGCAGCCGCTTGCCATCATGGTCGTGTTGTTGTTGGGTAGTGGGAGTGCCCATGCAGCTCAGTTGCAGACAGTCGACCGCGATATAGCCAGCCAGATGGGTACGGTCAATGTGCTCTATAACAACCGCATTTGTCCGCTCAATACCGTAGCCACCGACTTTGTTACCAAACTGACGGGTAGTGCCTCGTGGGGTGGCTATACTGCTGACGAGATATTCGTTAGCTGGATGATATTCTATTCTCCGTGGGAGCAGCAGAAGCTCATTCGTATTAAAGGGCGCGATGTGCAGCAGTTGCTGGGCATTGACGGGCTGTGGGCATCATATAACGACTTCTGGGACGAATATCATGAGTATAAATTGAAGAATGCACTTGACCAGTTGATGGCAGGGCGGGGGAGTATCGACCGCAAGTCATTGTTGGAAGCCGACGAGAAGTTCCACGTTGTGGAGATGTTCTATCGTGGGCAGATGCTCCGTATGTTTCCCTATGTACTTGACGGTCAGGTAGAGTGGTATGTGCCTGGCTCACAGGTGCTGCCCCGTGAGATTCCCGTTAAGGAACAGTTCTTCATTAAGCAAGCAATGGACTATCTGACGGAGAGTATCGTAACTGGTCAGAAGGAAAGAGCCTTTGAACTGATAGCGAAAATCAAACTTTTCCAGCGCGACATGCTGGGCGACTTGTTGCCCAGCGAGCAGGCTACGCAGGTGGAGCTGTTCTATAACTGCCTGAGTAGTCAGAAATGGCCTGTATTCCTGACGCTTACCCTCAGTTTGTTACTTTGTGTGCTGGTGTCGGTCTCGTCACAACTCAGTCGTCGCCGCTGGTTTCGGCTGTCCTCTATGGCTTTCGTCGGACTGCTTATCGCTTGGCTTACCATCCAGCTTGCCTTACGCTGGTGGCTGAGTGGGCACGTGCCTGTCAGCAATGGTTACGAGACGATGCTGTTTATGGCATGGGTGTTGCTTATCATGACGGCCTTGATGCAACGCAAGTTTCCCGTTTTGCTGGGCTTGGGGACTATGATGGCGGCTTTCTGTCTGTTGGTGGCCATGCTGGCTGGCGGTTCGCCCCAGCTCACGCCGTTGATGCCTGTGCTTACATCGCCGCTGTTGTCCGTTCATGTCATGACCGTCATGTGTGCCTATGCCTTGTTTGCATTGCAGGTGTTGTTAGGGGTACAGGCCATGTTCCTGCATCGTCGTGGCAACGATACTGAGTTGCAGCGCATCACTGCCCTGTCGCAGTTGCTGCTCTATCCGGCTGTGTTCCTGCTCACCGCAGGCATCTTTTTGGGTGCTGTCTGGGCAAATGTGTCGTGGGGCACCTACTGGTCGTGGGACCCTAAGGAGTCGTGGGCGCTCATCACACTGCTGGTCTATGCCGTCCCGTTGCACGGCACTTCTATAGTCAGGTTTAGGCAGCCTATGTTTTACCATGTCTACATGGTGTGTGCTTTCTTCACGGTGGTAGTTACCTATTTCGGAGTGAACTATCTGTTAGGGGGAATGCACAGCTATGTATAGCAAAAACAGCTCGGAAATTATTGCACGGTTGATAAAAAATCATTATTTTTGCAACGCCATTATAATAAAATAAGGTATAGGAACAATGAAGAACTTGAAGATGTACGAACCGCAGGATAAGATGATTACACTTATCAAGGACAACTACAGCGTATTGCAGGCACTGGGCAGTTTCGGCATAAACATGGGATTTGGCGACAAGACCGTGGCTGAGACGTGTGAACTGAACGGGGTAGACACCTATACCTTTTTGGCTGTGGTCAACTTCACCATCAATGACTTCACTAATTATGAGGACGATGACCAGCTTAGCGTACCCACGTTGTTACACTATTTGGAAGCCAGCCATACCTTTTACTTAGACTTCCAGCTGCCCTTCATCCGTCGTGAGTTGCAGGAAAGCATCAGCGAGGACGACCAGCTGGGACGGCTGATTATGAAGTTCTACGACGAGTATGCACAGGAGATACGCCGACACATGAAGTATGAGGAGAAGACGCTTTTCCCCTACGTGCAGTCGCTCATAGACAAGCGACCCGTCAGCGACTATAATATTGAGATGTTTGCCAAGCACCATGAAAGTACGGACAAGAAGCTGCGCGAGCTGAAACTGCTCATCATTAAGTATCTGCCTGCCAATGCCCACCTGAATAACAAACTGACGGCCACCCTTTATGACATCTATAACAACGAGGAATGGCTGCGCCAGCACGCTGAGGTGGAAGACCGCATCTTCACGCCTGCCATTCGCCGTTTGGAGCGTCAGACCCGTCAGGACGACGTGGCAAAGAACATATCGACGATGGTATTCAAGGGTGGGCAGGAGAATGCCGATGCGCTTTCCGACCGTGAGCGCGATGTCATTGTCTGTGTGGTGCAAGGAATGCAGAACAAGGAAATAGCCGACCACCTGTGCATCTCTATCAATACCGTTATCACGCATCGTCGCAACATCGCCCGTAAGTTGCAGATTCACAGTCCGGCTGGCCTTACGATATATGCCATTGTCAACGGGCTTGTTGACATTAGCAGCGTAAAGATATAATGCTCTGATTGCTACTAAATCTTATTGATGTCCACGTAGCCGTGCATCACGGCGTAGATGGTCAGTGCCGACACACTCTTCATACCCAGCTTCTCCATGATGTTCTTGCGGTGGGTGATGACGGTGGCCAGTCCGATATTCAACTGGTCGGCAATCTCCTTGTTGATATACCCCTGAACGATAAGCGACATGACCTCGATTTCGCGGTCGGTCAGTATCTTCTGTTGCAGAATGTGCGGCAGGGGAGGCAGGTTGCGCCCATCGCCGTGGGCGTGTTGTTGCAACATGAGCAGGGCGCGCACCAGTTCGTGTTCTGGCTGATTGATATACAGACTATGGAAACCTGTTAGTTGAGCCGAGTCATTGAGCGACAGCGTTAGCACGATGGTCTTGCGGCAACGCTCGCTGAAAAAGAGACGCTCGCTCAGCACTATCTGCATGGATACAAAGTAGTGGGCATAGGCATCAAACTGACTGCTTTCCAACTCGGCAAACGAACCAAAGGTGTCAACAGTCATGATGGGCATGACGCTCTGCAACAGCTGTTTCAGTCCGAGCGTGGCCAGCGTGTTGCTGTCTATAATAGCTATCTTGGGTCTACTTTCCATAACCGCTTGCAAAGGTACGAATAAATGCAGCGAATTACAAATATATAGATGTAATTTTAGTGCGAATATATCGCGTATTTCCCTTTAGTATCTCTTTCGGGTTGCTCGAGTATCTGTTTCGACATTAAACAGTATCTGTTT